>NZ_LIWP01000008.1:0-93334 GCF_012978775.1 Campylobacter sp. RM15925 | reverse complement strand
TATTAAATTTCGGCTCTTTTTTAGCGCCGTCTAAGCTAAGTTGATTGGCGTTAAATTTAACCATAGCGTCTAAAATTTTGACCGCATACTCGGGCGTTCCCATAAAAATTACATTCATATCTCTATCCGTTAGTTTTAATTACATCTTGCGGGCGGTAAATTTTAGCTCCAGCAGGCGGGTTTTTGGCCACTTTCAAAACCGCTTGCGCGATCTGCTTTCCGCTCATAGGTCGCATGGATGAAAAGAAGTTTTTAGGTATCAATTTAAACATGGTTATCATGAAATTTTCAAAAACCCTAAACTCCTCTCTCTGCCCCTTGATAAGCGAGGGGTGAAATATCATCAAAGAGTCATATCCAAGCTCTTTAACCGCATTTTCAGCCTCGCCTTTTGCTCTAAAATAAAATACGCCTGAATTTACATCGGCCTTAAGCGAAGATATCATCGAAAAGCTCTTAGCTCCCGATAGCTTGCCCCATTTGGCAACTTCTGTCACATACTCTACGTCCACTTTTAAAAACCGCTCTTTACTTCTGGCTTTTCTTAAAGTCGTGCCGAGTGCGCAGTAAATTTCATCCACATAAAACAGCTTTATCTCGCTTATCTTGTCAAAATCAATCTTTTTTACATCTAGTTTTTCATGCGCAAAATCAAGATCACGTCTTGTCCAGACAAAAACCCTCAAATAATCCTCATCCTCGCAAAGCTGCCTTACTATCTCGCGTCCGACGACTCCTGTCGCCCCTACGACTAAGGCTGTTTTATAACCGCTCATATCTTCTCCGTTTCTCTTTTGTATTTTGGAGCCGTAAAATTTCAAAACAATAGCTCATTATTTGTGAGAATTTGGCTTATAAAAAGCAAATTTAAGCACAAAATTTGACCAAACGAACTATTTGAGTTTGTCTTTTTGCAAAAGCTCAAGCAGGTTAAATTTAAGCTCATTTATATTTTCCCCGCTTGCAGACGATATCGGCATGATAAAAAACGGCTTGGCAGCATCAAATTCATATACGTCTTGCTTGTAGCTTAAAAGATCATTTCCAAGCCCAAGACTCTTAATGAAGCCCGAAATTTTATCCACCTCTTCGCAAGCATCAAGCCTAGTAAGTGCGATAGCATAATCCCTGCCGCCAAGCTCGCTTGAAAATTTGCTAACCTCGGCTTTAAGAGTGCCAAACTGCTCTTCAAGGGTTCGGTAATTTGCAAGATCTAGCATATAAAGTAAAACTTTAGTCCGCTCAATATGCTTTAAAAACTGCACTCCAAGCCCTCTTCCGTCGCTTGCCCCCTCAATAATACCGGGGATATCGGCCATAACAAAGCCGCTATATTCATCGACTTCTACAAGACCGAGCTTTGGCGTGAGCGTCGTAAATTCATAGTTGGCAATCTGCGGCTTGGCGTTTGAAACGGTTGAAATGAGCGTGCTTTTGCCGACATTTGGAAAGCCGACAAGCCCTACATCGGCTATGAGCTTAAGCTCAAGACGAACGTTGCAAATTTCTTCCGGAGTGCCTTTTTGAGCGTATTCG
Source organism: Campylobacter sp. RM15925 (assembly GCF_012978775.1). NCBI lineage: Bacteria > Pseudomonadati > Campylobacterota > Epsilonproteobacteria > Campylobacterales > Campylobacteraceae > Campylobacter > Campylobacter sp. RM15925. The sequence goes on along the minus strand of NZ_LIWP01000008.1, from coordinate 91,798 downwards.
GGAGCTTGATTGGTCGAGCTTTTAAAATGAACGTTACCAAGTCCGCCCTTGCCGCCCTTTAAAAACATCTTGCGCTCGCCCTGCCGCGTTAAATCAAGCAAAAGCTCTCCGCTATCGGCATCATAGACAGCAGTTCCAGGAGGTACGACCAGCTCAAGGTTTTCACCTTTTTTGCCTGTCATCCTACGACCCATACCGGGCTCTCCGTTTTGCGCTTTTAAGGCACGTTTACCCTTATAAGCCGCTAGCGTGTGAGAGTTGTTATCAACGATAAAATACACATCTCCGCCGTCTCCGCCGTCTCCGCCGTCAGGTCCGCCTAGTATAACGTGCTTTTCGCGTCTAAAGCTAACCGCACCCGCTCCGCCGTGACCCGAGCTTAATGTCAAACTTACACTATCTATAAACATAAATTTACCTTAAATTTTTCTTTTCATTATAGCTTTTTGTTGATTAAAATTTGATTTTATGGATATTAAAAGAGAAACAAAAATAGTTTTTTGAATTTTTATTAAATTTTAGAATTTAGTTGAGAATATAGGAGAGACAAACTCTCCTAAAAATTTAAGCCGCAGGATAAACGGAAACTTTTTTTCTTTTTTTGTCAAATCTTTCGAATTTAACAAATCCGTCTATCAATGCAAATATAGTGTGATCTTTGCCAAGACCTACGTTGCTTCCGGCGTGAGTTGCCGTGCCTCTTTGGCGGATTATGATATTGCCGGCGCGAACAAATTCGCCTCCGAATTTTTTAACGCCTAAGCGGCGACCGATGGAATCTCGGTTATTCTGGGTTGAACCTTGACCTTTTTTGTGTGCCATACTTTATCTCCTTAGGCTTGTATGCTTAAAACTTTAACGCGAGTAAATTGTCTTCTAAAACCGCGTTTTAATTTAGAGTCTTTTCTTCTGCGTTTTTTATAGATCACGACTTTTTTGTCTTTACCTAAATTTACGACCTCTAAGACAACTTTTGCACCCTTAACAAACGGCGCACCTACCTTTACTTCATCTCCGCCAAGAGCTAAAACTTCGTTTATTTCGATGTTTGCTTTTGGCTCGGCTTCAAAGCGATCAAGCTTAAGGTATTCACCTTCGCTTACTCTATACTGCTTTCCGCCGTGTTTTATAATAGCATATTTTGACATTGCTATCCCTTCTTTGGTAAGTTACCAAAAAGCACTTTTAAAAAAGATTTATGGAGCTTTGTTGGTTGTAAGGAGTGGATTATATACTTTTTTTTATAAATTTAAGTTGAATTTAATCAGGAGGATAACCTCCCGATCATAAATTTTAGTAGTCCAATTCAGGCTTTGAAGTTTTTTCTGTTGAAGCAGGAAACATCGGATATTCAACCTTTGGCATAGTTCCCGTTAAGGAATTTAAAAACGTCACCATATCGTTAGCTTCTTGCTCGCTTATCTCGATTCCAAGCTGAATGCTACCCATCGCTTTTACCGCATCTTTTAGAGACCAAATGGCACCGTTATGAAAATAAGGAGCGGTTAGCTCGATGTTTCTCAGCGTAGGAGCCTTAACCATTCCGTTTGCATCACCTTTAAAGTCGCCAACATTTGCGAATTCATACTTTGCCGCAACTTCAAACGGCTGCAATGTACCGCCCAAATTTACGCCATTATGGCAAGTAGCACATCCTTTATCAATGAATACTTTAAGACCTTTTTTCTCGGCTGAATTTAAAGCATTAGCGTCGCCCTCTAAAAATTTATCAAATCTTGACGGAGTTACAAGAGTTCTTTCAAAAATCCCGATAGCCGTAGTTACAAGATCGAAATTTATCTCGCTGTTAAACGCTTTTTTAAACTCATCTACATAAGCAGGTATTGATTTTAGTCTATCAACAACAAGCTCAGGAGTTGATGCCATTTCAGGCAAAGCCGTCATAGGGCCCGCCGCTTGCGCAGCCAAGTGCTCCGCACGACCGTCCCAAAACTGAACCGAGTTAAAAACGGAGTTATATACGGTAGGTGCGTTTATATGATGAGGGTTTGGAGCCCATTTGTGACCTGTTGATGCAGGCACTCCATCAACGCCTCCAAGACCTAGGTTATGACAGGTGTTACAGCTTATGATACCTGATTTTGAAAGGCGAGGATCAAAATAAAGCCTCTTTCCAAGCTCATAAGCGGCCTCCGTCGTAGGATACTGCTTGGAATCCGGCGAAGCATCGTTTATCATCTTTGTAAGAGCCTTAGAATCGCTAGGAATCGCGATAAGACCAGAGTCAAGCGCCTCTTTTATAAGACCATCGGCAAAAAGAGAATTCGCCAAAACAACCGAACCTAAAAATAAAATCTTAGATTTCACAACTACTCCTTTAATTTAAAAATTAAAGTGACAATGATAAAACATTTTAAATTAATTTCTAATAAATTTTATTAGTTATAATAAATTATTTTTAAATAATTTTCCTTAAATAAGATAAAATATCTCTTATTACTATTTAAAATTTTGATTTAAAATTTAATTTACGAATTTAAAAATACAAAGCAGTTTTGATATAATCATTAAACCAAAAAAGGAAATTTCATGACAAAATTTATCATGCGACCAAATACCGATCCAAATTTATCAAATTTCACTCCGCTAGCAAGTAAAAATATACCCCAAAAGCCTGCGTACAAATACTCAATCAGGCGTGATAAAATTGTAGTAACTATCACCATAAACCAAGCCGCTTGGCTTAACTTTTAAACGCGATTAGATAATGGCAGAAAACGATCAGGAAAAAACCGAAGAAGCCACCTCCAAAAAAATAGAGGACGCAAAAAAGGACGGCAATGTCCCCAAAAGTCAAGATTTAGCAGGCTTTATAACTCTTTTTGTGGCGATTTTTGCCGTAATTTTACTCCTTGGCTTTCTTGGTGATCAGTTTTTTGCCCTTTATAGATATTACCAAAGCTTGATAGGTCAAGAGATAGACGCGAAGTTAATTTATACCGTCGCTATCGATACTATACTTAGGGTTCTTTTGATGATTTTGCCGATTACCATTTGCGTGGCTATCGCAGGAATTATTGCAAATTTAATCCAATTTGGTTTTATATTTACCACAAAACCTCTTGAACCGAATTTAAACAAAATAAATCCGATCAAAGGTCTTAAAAATCTATTTTCTCTAAAAAAACTTATCGAATCCATCAAAATGACCTTAAAAGTTACGATCGTGTTTAGCGTAGGGTTTTTTATGTTTTTAAGCTTCATAAAAGAGCTTCCGCATACTATATTTTTACCTATGATAGCTCAACTTGAGTGGCTAAAAGAAAAGATGATAATACTCGCCTTTGTCATGCTTATAGTGCTTTTTGCGATAGGACTAATTGATGTCTTAATAGTGAGATTTCAGTATTTTAAAGATTTAAGAATGACAAAACAAGAGGTAAAAGACGAATATAAGCAGATGGAGGGCGATCCGCAGGTTAAGGCTAGAATTCGGCGCCTTCAAATGGAAGCAAGCCGTAAAAGAATGATGCAAAATATCCCAGAAGCTGATGTTATCATCACAAACCCCACTCACTATGCCGTAGCGTTAAGATATGACAAAACCAAAGAAAAAGCTCCGATAGTTCTAGCTAAAGGGGTTGATTTTTTAGCTCTCAGGATAAAAGATATAGGCATCAAAAACGGAGTGAAAATCGTAGAAAATCCACCACTTGCAAGAGAGCTTTATAAAGTGTGTGATATAAATGATATGATACCTACGGAGCTTTTTAGGGCGGTTGCGGAGGTGCTAAGCTTTGTTTATATGAGCGATAAAAGCAAATTTGGCGATAGGCTTAGGTAAATATACAAATTTCAACATCCAATCAAGCGGCAACAGGTTTTAGGAAATAATTTCCACCATTTTTAAAACGCGCAAATTTGCATAAATTAAAGGAATCACAAAATATCGACAAGCAAATTTAAGGGAGGTTTCTCCCTTAAATTTTATAAGTAGCCAAATACTCCAGCTAAGATATAACCAACCACACAAGATACAAACACACCAAGAAGACCGGGTATGATAAAGCTGTGATTGATAACGAATTTACCTATTTTGGTAGTTCCCGAGCGGTCAAACTGGATAGCCGCAAGATCGCTTGGGTAGGTAGGAAGTATATAATACCCATAGCAAGCAGGCGCAAAAGCCAAAATAACCGCAGGGCTAACACCTATACCAAGTGCAAGAGGCACAAAAGCTACAAGTGCGGCGGCTTGGGAATTTACGAATTTAGAAACCAAAAGCAGCATAACCGCATACGTCCAAGGATGCTGTTTAACGATATCCCCAAGAGCTTCTTTCATCATCGGAGTATGCACGGCAAACATCGTCTCAGCCATCCACGAAATTCCAAACACCGCAACAAGCGCGATCATACCCGAGCGGAAAATTTCGTTTTTGCTGATCTTGCTCGCATCCGTTTTTGTAAAGATGATGATAAGTGCACCCGCTAGCAGCATGAAAATCTGAATAACATCGACCATGCCCATAGGAGCCGGCTTTTTAATGCTATCTTTTACTAAAATTTTAGCCGAAGCTATGGTTTCGCTCTTGCCCTCTTCTATCAACTCCACGCCTCCGTTTTGAGCGCTTAACTTTTGAGTCAGCTTGCCGTCTTTGGCGTAAATTTCGATATTTTCATAACTCATAGAGCTTTTTGCCTTACTTGCAACAACGCTCTCTTCGATCTTGCCGTCTTTTACTATCGCGACTATTTTGCCGTCTTTTATGTTAAAGCTCTTTACGGTCTTGCCGTCAGCTACAACCTCAACAACTTTCGCAGGGCTTGATTTCGGCCATGCAGGGCGAAATTCCTTAAAGTATCCAAGTAGCGCAACAACAGCGATAGCTCCTAAAAATATCCACATTGCATTCCAGCTTGACTGAGGAAGCTTTTGTCCAAGCAAAGACACGCCTTCGCCATAAACATATTTCTTAAATTCAGGATCTTTAATTTTTTCTTGAAATTCCTCGTCTTTATCAAGATCTTTTCCTCTAAACCAGCTAAAAATTCCGATAGCCAAAACACCGCAAAAGGTAGAAGGTATCGTTATCTTAAGAAGATCGATATACCCGTCAAAGCCGGCTAAAGGAGTCTTTGCATTTACTAAAAATGCGGTTAAAGTTACAACAGCCACCGAAACCGGACTTGCTATGATTCCCATTTGTGCAGATACCGAACTTGCAGCCATAGGACGCTCCGGACGAATGCCGTTTTTAATCGCTATATCATAAACTATCGGTAAAATCGTATATACAACGTGTCCGGTTCCGCAAAGTATCGTTAAAAAGCAGGTTACAAAAGGTGCTAGGATACTTACGTATTTTGGATTTTTCCTTAAAATTCTCTCCGCTATTTGAAGCATAACGTCAAGTCCGCCGCTTGCTTGCAAAGTTGCGCTCGCAACGACAACGGCAAGTATGGTAAGCATAACGGCAATTGCGGGCTTGCCGGGCTGTATATTAAATCCGAAAACCAAAACGATAAGCCCGATACCGCCCAATAAACCAAGCGCTATACCGCCCTTTTTAGCTCCGTAAAACAGACAAATAAGAACAACTAAAAGCTGAATGGCAAACTGAGTGCCTTCGCTTAAACCGGTTAGAAACTCCATTAATTCTCCTTTTGGAATATTATTGTTCCGCAATAATTTTAGCAAATATAGGGGGTTAATTAGCTTAAATTTATAGTTTTTATTAAATTTATTTTTTAATAAGATAATTTAAGATTATTTAAGCAATAACTGTATTTTTTGAATCGCATTAATTCTTATTCATATGCTTTAAACCAGACAGAAATAAGATTTATGAGCATAAAAAAGTAGTCAAAAAAGACTATATTATAAATGTCTTTAATAGCGAGAAAATAATGAAAAGGATTTATTTTATAATCCAACTAAATCTTATAAACACCAAACAAATTCGCACAATACAACAATCATGCTTGACTTCACAAGTTATGCAAGAAGCAAAATTTCTAAATATATTAAACAACATAAAATGCAGCTTGAATAAATTAAATCACGCCGCATTTTATATTTTACCCAATCTACTTAAGCTCGCCCCAATTTTTAGCTATATTCAGCGAGCTTTTAAGGGGCACGTTGAGTTTATATATATCTTGCATTATCGCTTTGGCTCGCTTGCCAAATTCCTGCGCATAGCTATCCTCAACCTCAAAGATGAGCTCATCGTGAATTTGAAGCAGCATCCTAGCTCTAGCGTCTAAAATTTCTCTGATCTTTACCATCGCAAGCTTTATGATATCTGCCGCAGAGCCCTGAAATATCGTATTTACAGCCTCGCGCTCATACATGGCTACTTGCATAGGAGTTGCCGTGCTAAAGTCAAAAAACCGCCTTCTACCAAGCAGAGTTTCGACAAAACCGTTATTTTTAACTTCGGTTTTAATGCCTTCCAAAAAGCCCTTAATGCTTGGAAAAGCCTTGAAATAGCGCTCTATATACTCCTTTGCTTCAGCGCGCGAGATACCGACCTGCCCTGAGAGTTTGCTTGAGCCCATACCGTAGATAAGACCGAAATTTATGCTCTTTGCAACCGCTCGGTTATCTCCGCTTGCATCGCCAAATATACTAATCGCAGTGCGCGCGTGGATATCTTCATCGTTTGCAAACGCCTCAAGAAGCGCGCTGTCTTTGCTAAAATGCGCAAGCAGTCTAAGTTCGATTTGACTATAGTCAAGCCCTACGAAGCTAAAGCCCTCTTTTGCCTCAAAGGTCTGTCTAACCTCGTAAGCAAGGCTTCCTCTGGCGGGGATGTTTTGCAAATTCGGATTTTTGCTTGAAAGCCTACCCGTGCTGGTGCCGGTTTGCATAAAATTGGTGTAAATTCTATGATTTTCATCTTTTTTAGCTAGGCTTAAAAGCGGCTCGCAATACGTGCTTTGAAGCTTATAAAGCTCGCGGTAGCTAAGTAGCTTTTCTATGACGGGATGCTCGTTAAGAAGCTCGGTTAAGACCGCTTCATCGGTACTGTATCCAGTTTTTGTTTTCTTTTTTGCAGGTAGCTTTAAGTGCTCAAACAGCACTTCGCCAAGCTGCTTAACAGAATTTATATTAAAGCTCTCCCCGCTTAGTTCGTAAATTTCAGCAGTTAAAGCCTTGATGTTTGCGTCATTTTGTAAGATGAGCTTTTGCATTTTTTGCGTATTTAGCTTGATACCTTCGTTCTCCATATCAAAAAGCGTCAAGATAAAAGGAAATTCATGTTCATTGGCAAGTTTTATGAGCTTTGGATCTAGCAAATTTAAAAAGCTTTTATAAAATTTTAAAGTTATCCAAGCGTCCTCGGCTGCGTATTTTGCCGCATTTTCCAAATTTACGCTCGCAAAAGTTTCTCCCTTTTTCACTACATCTTCAAATTTGATCGTATCATAGTCATAAAGTCGCTTTGCCAAAGCGTCCATTCCAACCGCTTGCGAGGGCTCACTAAGCCAAGCTAGGATCATCGTGTCTTTAAAATTTGCAGGCGGATTGAGGTCTAAATTTTGTTTCACCACCTTAAAATCGTATTTTAAATTTTGCCCGATAACGCAACCTTTATAAATTTGAGCTACCGCCCAAGCCGCAAATTTGAGGCTCACCTGCTTAGGTGCGCCAAGATAACTGTGCGCAATAGACACGTAGTAGCTATCAGTGTCATTAAAACAAAAACTAAAGCCAACTATCTTGGCGTTTGCCGCATCAATGCCCGTAGTTTCGGTATCAAAAGCCACTATAGTATCTTCAGATATATCTTCAAGCAGCCTTTCTATCTCGCTTTCTTCGGTTAAAAGATGAGCGTTAAACCCTAGCTTAAATTCGGCATTTTCATCGCTGTTTTGAAGCGATTTTAAGATACGGTTAAGATCATACTCTCTAAGTAGCTCGGCGACTTTTAAAAGCGGATTTGACGACGGGAATTTCGCCTTTTCAAAATCCATCACATCCACAACATCATCAAAAAGAGATGTTAGTCTCTTGCTTAAAAACGCACTCTCTTTGCCCTCTACTAGCATATCTTTAGTGCGATCGTTTCTTATAAATGCCAAATTTTCATATATGTTTTCCAGATTTCCAAACTCGTCAAGTAGTTTTTTAGCTCCCTTTGCGCCGATTCCTTTAACGCCCGGGATATTATCCGAGCTATCTCCGGTAAGCGCTAAAAAATCACGAATCTGGCTAGGCAAAACGCCGTATTTTTCGACACAACTTGCACTATCGTGATCGATCTTGCTTTGCGGGCTGTAAATGCTTGTCTTGCCGTCTTCTATGAGCTGATAAAGATCCTTATCGTGCGTTACGATCCGCACGAAGATATCTTGCTCTTTTGCGATTTTAACGGCGGTTGCTATGATGTCATCAGCCTCATAGCCCTCCTTGCTAAACGAGCAAAGCCCCATTTTTTCGATCATATCTATACAGATAGGAAGCTGCTCTTTTAACGGTGCCGGCGGCTCTTGGCGGTTGGCTTTATAATCGCCCGCGATCTCATGGCGAAGCGTTTTGCCCTTGCTGTCAAGCGCAAAGATAATATAATCGCTTTGAAATTCGTTTTTTAAATTCATAATAAAATTTGCAAATCCGCTTATCATACCGCTTGGCTTGCCGTCACGGTTTTTTAAATTCGGCATCGCATAATAAAGCCTGAAAAAAAAGCCGAAAGTATCGATTATCGTTAGAGTTTTTTTGCCGTTCATTGTATTTCCTTAAATTTGCAGATTTTATTAAAAAGAGTTTTTAAAGCTAAATTTGAAGCGAAAAAGCTTCGCCTCAAATCAAAAGCGATGTTACATTTTATCTTGAATTTCGCTTATAACCTCTTTTAAAATCTCCTCGTCAAATCCGTTTTCTTTGGCTAAATTTAGAGCCGTTTGCGTTGCTATCTCGCTTAGTTGATGCTTTGGATTTGCAAGAGTTCTTATGATATAAAGCGCCCAAGCCGTTTGTTTATACTCATCAGGAGCGTTTTTAGGATCGTTTGAGTGTCTGATGTTTTCTATGATGCTTGGCTCAAATCCCCAATGATCAAAAATATCAGCGGTTATAAGAATGCTCGTGGTGTTAAAGTTATTCATCTCAACCGCGCCTATATCAAAGCTCATAGCGATATCGTCTTTAAAATACATCACCTCATCGCGTCTTATGACCTCATCGGAGATTAAAATTTTGCCCGTATCCTGAAGAAGCGCACACAAAAACAGATCATCGGCTTTTTGAGGAGCTATGCGCTTAAACCACGCTTTTGCGATCACGCTTTGCAAATTTGAGATATTTACAAACTGCTCAGGGCTAATTCCGTAAGGCTCGACACTTACTTTTAGCATACCCTGCACGGTTGAGCTCATGACTAAGGATTTGGTCATGCTTTTGCCAAACAGACTAACGGCTTGCAGAGTTGTTTTTATCTGCCTGTTAAAGCCGTAAAGCGGAGAATTTGCAGTTTTTAAAATTTGAGCAACCATCATAGGATCGCTTTCTATAGCCTTTGCAAGCTCGCCTACACCGGCGTTGTCGTCATTGCAAATATCTAAAATTTTTTGAAAGCTCTTTGGAAGCGGGGGAAGGGTTTTGATCCTTTTTTTAAATTCTTCTATCATCTTTTGTCCTTACGAAAATTTAAGAAATTGTAGCAAAAATTTACTATAAACAAACTTCACTTCGTTTGTAAATTTCACGCAAAAGGATCAAAATTCATATCTTCATTCCAGATGTATTCCATCAATTTGGCGATATCGCGTGCGGTTTGCAAGCCGTGAATTTCAGCAACAAACCCAAGCGCCATATCAATTCCCGCAGCAACTCCGCTTGAAGTGTAAAATTTGCCGTCTTTAACCCATCTGGCGGGCTTCATCCACTCTGCTTCTTTGCTTGCAGAAGTTACAAATTCCCAAGATGATTTGTTGCTAGTGGCTATTTTGTTTTTTAAAACTCCTGCACGAGCTAACAAAACAGATCCGGTGCACACGCTTAAAACAACCTTGCTCATATCGGCTAAATTTCTTAACTCGCTTAAAAATTTCTCATCGTTTATAAGCTCTCTTGTAGCAAATCCGCCCGGCACGAGCAAGATGTCATGGCTTTTTATTTCGCTTAATTTAAGAGTTAAAATTTGAGAATTTACGGAGCTTTTAACCGCTCCGCCGCAAAGGGAGAAATACTCTATCTCATAGTGCCGCTTAAGCCTTGAAAACACTTCAAGCGGTCCAAGCGCATCAAGACTGGTGTAATCATCAAAAAGCAAGACGTTTATATACTGCATGGCTTTTCCTTAAATATCTGAAATTCGTTAAAAAATTTAATAAATTTTCTTATATCTTTTAATAAGTTTCAAGTCTCATTAACCCATAAAAGCTAAAGCCGTTATGAAGCTCGCCTCCTAAAATTTATCTATAAATCCCACAAGATATATCCTACTCCAAGAACAAAGGCTGCCGCGCATATCAAGCTAAATATCTGCATGTTGCTAAGACGAGAATTCTTTGTGTATTCATTTGTATCATCTTCAGAATCGCTTAACTTCTCGGCCTTAAAATCAGAGATATCGCCTACATCGTCATGCTCGAAATAGTACTCGATGAGTTTTAAAGCCTCTTTTTTAGAAACTTCTTTAGTCGCAACTATATTATCATCGCTATTAAGCAAAATTTCCGCTCTTAAAATTTCGCTATTTTCAGTCCTGCCAAACCGCAAAAACGAATCTCCGAATAAAAGCTTAAAATAGTTACTTTTATACTTCCAATGTATCTCATCAAATAGATACTTTGCCTCCTCAAAACAAAATAGATCACCACCATGTGCCAGTACGGAAGTAGCGTCTATCCATCTTCTCTTTCTAAACTCCAAAAATCTCACGAGTTTTTGAGCCACCCCTAAGTCATTAGAATATATCAAAAAAAGTTTGCCATCCTCCTCCTCATCTACTCGCACATCAAGTAGTCGCGATAGCCTGTATTTAAGGCTCTCTTCCTCTTGCTTGCTAAAATATCTCTCGTCATTCATAGGAAATTCTTCAAAGATAAGATAGGTAAAATACTCGTCAAATACTCTAACGATCGGAGTATTCTTAAAAGGATAGTTTTTGATCCTAAACTCCTTTATACACTCCATATCGGATCTTTTATCAAGCCTTTTAAAAAGATCATCGGCATTTAAACGAATTTTATCATCATACTCATATCCAAACGGATAATCAACTTTTAAAATTCCCCCTTCAAAGCTCTCAAACATCGTTTCGAAGCAATATGTGCCACCTTCCTCCACTTTTTTCATATCGCTAAGGCGCATGATAATAATCTTTTTAGCATTTCCCACTCGCTTCACATATGCAAGATATCTGGAGTCGTTAGAGAACATAATGGCGCCTTTAGCATTATCTTCGAGCTTTCTTCGCGCCATCCCTTCCCCGCTTAGATAGACCCTGCCGCGCATACTTCTATGCCTATCATACCTCACATACTCAAGCGTAAATTTACCATTAGGGCTAACTAGTCTTATGTAGTAGCTGTAAGGAGATGGGATTTTAAGCTGCATTTTTTCGCCGATAGGCTCATCTTCAAAGAGCTCATCCGCGTTTGCCACTATCTCCTCTTTTGGCACATATAAACTGCCCATAACGCGTTTATCTCGCTCATGATCGTAAAAAAGCTTTAAAATTCCGCCCTCAAAGCTTTCAAATATCATCATTGACTCACCTTCAGTCTGCTTTATAGCCATATCTTCAAGTCTTATCATAATGATATCTTGAGAACGCTCATCATTCCACTTAGCATAAACAAGATACTTTGAGTCATCAGAGAAAATGATAGCTGAAGCGGTGCCGTCTCCAAGCATCTTACATCTGCCCTCTTTATCAAATAGCCAAGTTTCGCCCGAAGTTGGACCACCCATCGCAATTTCGGTGCAAGCGAAATACGAGAGCCTAAATTTTCCATCAGGACTATCAAAGCTTTCTCCACCTGACCACGGCGAGGTTCTATATTTACTCATAAAGCTCCTTTGATGAACCGCTAGGATTGATATTTGGGATTATTTTACACTACTAAATTTTACACAATGCAAACAAATTTATTTAAAGACCTGAGTTTTTATTTAGCGTTCTAAGCGCTCTTTTTACGATATATGCGGTCTGCTTGCTTTTGCTTTGCTCGCTCCACCGAGAGCAAATTTCACGTACAAATTCAGCTTGCGTTTTGCTCGCGTCGTTTAGCCAGTTTGCCACGCTATCTTGCACATATTTTGAGCTATCGCTTTTAAGCGGTTCAAGTATGGCTAGTGCGCGCCAAGGCTCGGCTTTAAGTGCCGATATATGCTCGCACCAAACTCCGCGCGGTCTTGTAGCCTCGCTTGCAAATCGCCTGATATTAGCGTCTTCATCAAGTGCAAATTTTGAGAGAATTTCTATGCTTTCGTCCAAATTTGAGATGACTTGACCTCTCACGCAAAGCCAAGCAATCTCTCTAACGCCGAAGTGAGAGTCCGCTGCAAACGGCTTTATGGCGTTAAGAGTGGAGCTTATATCAAGACTCTCATCGCAAGCCGTCATATAAGCCGCCCAGCACCTCACAGTATCAGATCTGTGAGTGCTAAGAGCTTTTAAAATTTGTCCGCTTTTATCCACGCTTGCAAGCTTAAAAAGCTCGGCGCCGATAGTCTTGCTGACGGAATTTGCGCTTTTGTTTTTAAGGCTTTTAACCTGAGCTAAAATTTGCTCTAAAAATTCGCTTTTATTTATCTGCATAAGCACGTTTGCAAGCAAAATTTCTTGATTTATCGCAAGCCACTCTGTTAAATTTGCCGTTTGTATCTCGCCTGAATTTAACCGCTCTAAAATTTCGGCGGAAATTTCACTAATCGATCTTGCGCCTTTACGCTGAATTTCTTTTAACTCTTTATCTTTTCCCACGGCTCGACATCTCCATTTACAGCTTTAAAAATACTCATTATCCCAACCTCACTCACGCGTAAATTTCGCTCATACATCGCCACATCTCGCACCTTTAGCTTCTCTTGCAAAAACGCAAATTCATACTCTATCTGACCGCTGGTAACTTGCACCGGCGATAAATTCTGGCTGTTAAAGACGTCTATCTTGTTTTTGTCAAATTTATATCCTCTTACGCAAGCTTCCTCATAGACCTCTTGCAAATAGGCATTTATAAGCTCTTTTGGGTTTTTGTGTGCATAAAATCTATCAAGTTGCGGATGATTTTTATATCCCTTTGTAAGCCCATTTAAAACATGCTTTGCTAAAAGCGCCTCCCTCCATAGCGCTACCAAACCTTTTGCGTCCAGATAAACAGGACTGATCGTCCAAAGTCTCATTTTGTCTCACTCCTTAATTTATCTGCGATCTGCTTTGCAAAAGCCCTTACCATCGCTTTTTCATCCATATACCAGTACGGCACCCGCTCGTGATCTTTATATGGCTGATGAAGCATGCTTTTTACGGGCGGATACATAAAAATTTGGTTAAAAATTTCAAGCTCTTCCGGATAAGTAAAGTATAAATTTATCTCAGGCTTTTGATTTTCGTTTCGCCAAGCGGCAAATTCGCGGGAGAAATTTTGATGTTTTGGCATTTTTATTTGACTAAAAATTTCCTCGTCAAGCAAAATTTTCGCAAGGCAGTAAATGCCGTGCGCAGGCATACAAAGCAGCTTTTTGTAAGGCAAAACGTCTGTTTTATTATATCCTATGCAAAAGGCTTGCAAATTCTCGCTTATCGCTTCCGAGTCCTTATCGCAAATTCCAACCATAGAGGCGATTTGAGCTCGCTCGTTAGCAGGCTTTTTTGAGTTTATAAATTTCCCTGCCGCCTTTAACGCCGCCTCAAGCTTAGCCTCATCTTTGTACCACATCGCAAAGAACAAATTTATGCCTACAACTAGCAGAGTATAGCCGTTTTTGCTAGCTACGATATCAGGCGGGATAATTTGATTAACAGACTTAAAATCACCGCACGCAACGCTATTTAGCAGCTTAGAAAATCTAATGCAGTGATCATATCCGCTTGCACTACCGGGGATTAGCTCCATGCGGTTTTGCTGAAATATAAGGCTGTTTAAGTCCTTCCAGTCGCGCTTTTCAAGGCACTCCTTAAGCCAAATTTCATAAAGCTCTTTTGTATGCCTAAACGAAATCTGATTTATAATTTCGGCGATATAGTCTTGTGCGCCAGCCTGCTTCTTTGCTGCACTTAGTATACGCCTACAAATTTTAAGATACTCACTGAGCGCTCTTTGCATCTTTTTTGCCCTTTTTAGCCTTCATCTCTTCAAGCTCCTCGGCTAAAAATTTACCCGTGTAAGAGCCTGTTTTTTTGTGATTTTTAGCCACCTCTTTTACGCTTCCTACGGCTATGATCTTGCCACCTTTTGAGCCGCCCTCAGGTCCCATATCAACGATATAATCGCAATTTTTAATCACGTCCATATTATGCTCGATCACAAAGACCGAATTCCCAAGCTCAACTAGATGATGAAGCACTTGCGTAAGGCGATCGACATCGGCAAAGTGAAGCCCCGTTGTAGGCTCATCAAGTATATAAAGCGTATTTCCCGTATCGCTTCTACCAAGCTCCTTTGAGAGCTTCACGCGCTGAGCTTCGCCGCCGCTTAGCGTGGTTGCGTTTTGCCCAAGCGTGATGTAGCCAAGCCCGACGTCTTGCAGGGTTTTAAGCTTAGCATAAATTTTAGGAACCGCTTTAAAAAACTCTATCGCCTCATCGATACTCATATTCAGCACATCTGCAATACTCTTGCCTTTGTATAAAATTTCTAGCGTCTGAGCATTATATCTGGAGCCGTTACAAGCATCACAAACCACCATCACATCGGGCAAAAAGTGCATCTCTATCTTTATCTCGCCCTCACCTTGGCACTTCTCGCACCTGCCGCCCTTGACATTAAAGCTAAAACGCCCGATCTTATAGCCTCTAAGCTTTGCTTCCTTAGTCTGTGCAAAGAGATTTCTTATCTCGTCCATCACGCCCGTATATGTCGCAGGATTTGAGCGTGGCGTGCGACCTATCGGGCTTTGGTCAAGGTAGATAACTTTATCTAAATTTTCAAGTCCGCTTAAATTCACACCCGCTATCTTTTTAACTTTTCTAGCTCTATTTAGCTGCTCTTGCGCTTCAGGAAGCAGGGTTTGAAGTATGAGCGAGCTTTTGCCCGAGCCCGAAACGCCCGTAATACCGACTAAATTTCTAAGCGGAAATTTAGCGCTTAAATTTGAAATGTTGTTGATATTTACGTTTGAAATTTCTATCCACTTCTCTTGCTTTCTGTTTTTTTGATAATTGATATTTTTCTCGCCGCTTAGATATAAAGCGGTTGAGGTGTTGGTCTGCATAAGGCTTTTTACATCACCACTAAATATAATCTCGCCTCCAAATTTACCCGCCGCAGGACCGATATCAACTACAAAATCAGCCTCCTCTATCGTCTTTTTATCATGCTCCACCACTATGACAGAGTTGCCTTTTGACTGCAAATTTCTAAGCGTCTTAATAAGCTTTAAGGTATCTCGCTCGTGAAGCCCGATACTTGGCTCGTCAAGCACGTACATAACGCCACTTAGACCGCTTCCTATCTGGCTTGCGATACGAATTCTTTGCGCCTCGCCACCGCTTATCGTGCGGGCATCACGTCCAAGCGAGAGATAGCCAAGCCCCACGTCGTAAAGAAAATAAAGTCGCTCGTTTATCTCTTTTAAGATAGGCGAAGCTATCATGCCATCTTGCTCACTTAGGTAGTCAAATTTGCTAGAGTCTGAGAAAAACGCAACGCAATTTTCTATACTCATATCCAAAATTTCACCGATCCCAAGCCCCGCTACGCGCACGGCTAAAGATTGCGGTCTAAGCCTGTGTCCGCCGCACTCAGAGCAGCCTCTTTCGCTCATATACTCGCCAAAATCCTTGGAGTCTTTTAATAAATCGTAGCTAATCTTTACCGCACCTTCAAATTTACGCGCTATCTTGTGTCTTTTCCAGAAAAACTCAACCTCTTTTGCGTTGCCGTAAAGCACAAGTCGCTTTTCATCTTCACTTAGCTCAAAATATGGCTTTTTGGTGTCGATGCCGTTTTGTTCGCAAAATGCAAGCAGAAATTTATAATAATAGCTCATATTGTAGCCGTAAAGTAGCTTGATAGCGCCGGCTTCTACGCTTTTTTCCTCGTCTATTATCTTATTCATATCAAGGCTGTAGCGAATTCCAAGTCCGTCGCAATGCTCGCAAGCTCCTTTTGGAGAGTTGAAACTAAAGCTAAGCGGCTCTAGCGGAGTAAATGAAATTTTGCAATCAAAGCACGCCATATGCTCGCTGTAATGTATAAATTTCTCTTTTAAATTTAACTCGTCGGCATTAGTTATCTCAATCTCGACTTCGCCGTAACTCTCGCTCAAAGCCTTCTCTACGTCTTGAGCCAGACGCTGAAGGTTTTCATCATCGATAACCAAGCGATCGACTATGACTTTTATGGTGTGCTTTTTAGTTTTAGCTAGCTCGATTTCCTCATCAAGCCTTACCATCACACCGTCTATTTGGGCTCTTACGAAGCCTTTTGCGCGCAAATTTTCAATTAGATCCGCCCAAGTTCCCTTTTTTTCTCGCACAAGCGGAGCGTAAATCACTACTTTAGCGCCCTTAGGAAGCTTTGAAATTTCGTTTATGATATCGCTTGCACTCATCTTTGAGATCGGCTTACCGCACTGATGACAATGCTGAATGCCGACGCGCGCATAAAGCAACCTTAGATAGTCGTAAATTTCGGTTATCGTGCCGACTGTAGAGCGAGGGTTTTTGCTTGTGGTCTTTTGATCGATTGCGATTGCCGGCGTTAGTCCTTCGATCTTATCCACATCAGGCTTTCCGACCTTATCCAAAAACTGCCTTGCATAAGCAGAAAGACTCTCTATGTATCTTCTTTGACCTTCGGCATAAAGCGTATCAAAGGCCAGAGTGCTCTTGCCCGAGCCCGAAAGCCCCGTAAAAACTACTAATTTGTTTTTTGGAATTTCTAAATTTATATTTTTTAAGTTGTGCTCGCGCGCACCTGTGATTTTGATTGTATCGTTCATGATTATCGCCTAAATTTTAAGTTATTTATTTTAATCAAAGCGGTATAAATATCTGATTAATTTTGAAAATTTAAGATATAATCAATAAAAATATTTTAAGGTGGTTTTAATGAAAGAAATTCAAAATTCATATGACAATCTCCCCTATTTTTCAAGCGCATTTCCTGAATGCTCTCCGCTAAGGATGGAAGCCGTGGCTTCGTTTTTATCATTTGCTCCGCCAAGCAGCAAAAGCGCAAAAGTCTTAGAGATAGGGTGTAGCTATGGCGGGAATTTGTTTCCTTTTGCTATAGCAAATCCGGATGCTAAAGTTGTCGGCATAGATCTAAGCGAAGTTCAGATAAATAAAGCAAAAGAGCTTGCAAAACAGATGCGTGTGGATAATATAAAATTTATCCAAAAGGATATCTGCGAGTTAAGCGATGAGGATGTAAAAGAATTTGGCGAATTTGACTATATCATCTGCCATGGAGTTTACAGCTGGGTTCCTGATGCGGTAAAAGACGCAATACTAAAAAGCATCAAGAGGCTTCTTAGTAAAAACGGTATCGCCTATGTAAGCTATAATGTCTATCCGGGCTGGAAGATAAAAGATATCATCAGGGATTTTTTGATATTTGGCACAAAGGACTTAAAAGATGAAAGCGAGATAGTAAAGGCAAACAAAGCAAAAGAGCTCTTAACTGTTTTTAAAGAGTATATGAAATTTTGCTCTCAAGACGGTGTGAAAGCCGATTTTATGAACGCAAAGCTGCTACTTGAGCACATTGAAGGAATAGAGAAAGTAAAATCAGATTCTTATATAGTGCATGAGTATTTGGAATTTTTTAATAATCCTATGTATTTTAAAGATTTTGCAAAAAATCTTGACGATAATGAGCTTGCTTACTTAACGGATGTAAACCTTGATGACGTGTTTAAGGCTGATCTTGGACTGGAAGGCTTTGATGAGTATATCAATGCAAATTTCAGAAACAGGATAGACAAAGAGCAGGCTATTGATTTTTTCACAAATAAGGTATTTAGAAAAAGTCTCATCGTGCACAAAGAGCTAATAGGAGAGGATTTTCACGTAGATATAGGTCCTAGCGAACTAAGCAAACTTCATATAATTTCGCTATTTGTCAAACAAAAAGACGGCAATTACGTAAGCATCAAAAATCAACAGATGAAACCAAACTACAACTGGTTATATCAAGTATTTAGCGAAGTATTTCCGGCAAGTATAAATTTCGCTCAAGTTGCTGAGCTTTTAAAAGATAATGAAAACTCTCTTAAGTCCGCATATATGGGCTTTATGGAAATTTTATCCGCCGATTGCGCATTATTTAGCCTTCATGAAAAGCCAAAGATAGTCTATGAGCCAGGTAAAACCAGGCTAAAAGAGCGCATTAGAGGATATTTTGAATATTTTAGCGCGGAAGATAATCCCGTAATAATGAATGCTGACGAGTTAAATAAAGGGCTTAATCTATCAAATTTCGATGCATTTATAGCGCTTAAATTTAACGGCAAAAATACAATCGAAGATATCATAAACCAAACCGCAAAATTTGCACAAGAACGCGGTCTTGGCTTTACGCTTACTAGCGATAATTCGCAAGTAAAAACTCAAACCAAAAAGGAATTTGACAAAGCCGTTAAAGACTATATAAAAGATCTTGAAAACAAGCTAACCTCAGCTTATTTGTTTGAAAATTTTTAAATCTTCTCGGCGAGATTTTATCCTCTCGCCGAATTTTACACTCTTTTAAAAATCTAAATTAATATTTTATTTTAAACTTTAGTTGGTTAAAATCGTATCGCTTAGAAAATAAAAAATCGATAAAAAGGAGAAAATATGGAGTTTTTGCAACTTCTAATGATTCTAATCGCTATGATTATCATCATTAAAAAACCCGAAAAAGAGAAGCTCGCTTTCGGTCTGGTCGTAGTCTCTTGGCTATTTATGATGTATCTTTACATAGGGCACAAGTCGGCGGCTTTGCTTACGACTATCAACCTATAAGGAGGCAAAATGAGAACACAAGAGATTAAAAAAACTAAATTTTTCTATACGCTTATGTGCTTAGCGGGGTTTTTGATAATTTTACTGCCCGTAGGCATAGCAAATTTATACTTTGGTTACGTGCTAAAAGATAGCCCATGCACACTCTGCTGGGGTCAAAGAGAGGCGATGATATTTATCGGTGTCATGGCGTTTTTTATCGTTAGATACGGAATGAAAGCAAGATATCTTGCGATGATTTTGATTATGGCCGGATTTGGTTTGTGGCAGTCTTTCGCGCACTTTGGCATACACGCTCACCGAGATCTTGACCAAGGATTTGGGCTTGCGATTTTTGGAATTCATACATACTTTTGGGCGGAAGTAGTATTTTGGGCGGTAGTACTTATTCTTGGCGTGATATTTTTATTCGCTCCTAAATTTAGCGCATTTGAGGACGAACTTGACGGAGAAAGCATAAGAAAGCTTTCAAAGCCGGCTCTTTACGCATTTATGATTTCAGCATTTATCGTAGCTTCAAACGTATTTCAAGCTTTCGTTAGTACCGGAATTCCGCCTTATTACGGGCAAGGCGATCCGGTGCGCTTTACGCTAAATCCAAAATACATCATCTGGAGCGATAGCGGATATAAAAAACACTGGAACAGCATATCTTTCCTTGGAAAAAGAGATGTCAAAGCACCTGATTATGCATTTGCTCCTGCCGGCGAAAAGCTTGGCGTAAAATTTGATAACGACTCAAACAATGCGCCTCTTAATATCGACGAAAATGTCCAAATAGCTTCCAAAAAAAGCTTGAGTTTAGCAAGCCTATAAATTCGCTTGATTTCATTCGCGGTGAATTTGTGGCAAGTTCAAAATGGGAAGTATTCTTCATGGACGAAAATTTCAAAGTTACGAGCGATTTTGAGATAGATCCTTACTTCTCGGCAACAGTAGATCCTATCATAGGCGTGATACCTTTTATGGATGATAAGTTTATGCTAATGGGCTCAAACAAAACTCTTTTAAGATTTGCCAAAAATCCAAACGCGGACGAAGCGCTTCAGTATGCGGATTTCGTAAGAGGAAACGATAAATTTGAAGGTCAAGGCAAAGGCTTAGGACGCGGAAGAATTGATACTGTAAGAGCCAAATTTCATCACATCGCAAGTATGACAACGGACGGCAAATACGCATATCTTGCGACAGTTCCGAACAACAAAGATCAGAAGAAATTCGTTATATCAAAAGTTATGCTAAGCGATCGCACGCTTTCGGGGGAATTTACACCGAGTGCAAATTTAAAGGATGGCAAAACTCTTGGCGATCTTTACGTAACATCAATGACTTATAAAGATGGGCTAATCTACGCGCTTAGCAAAAATCACAACGTTATCGCGGTAATCGATCCAAAAGCCGAAGAAGTGATAAAAACCATAGCCTTTCCAAGTGAGATCAAAAACGCAAGAAGCATATTCTTTAAAGACGGCGTGATGAATATCTTAAGCTATCAAGACGGTAAAAACACCCTATTTACGCTAAATTAATAAAATTTAAGCGGCTAGAAATTTTCTAATCGTAATTACAAGGATGGTCGTTATAAGAGCGATCATCCAGTATTTTTGTTTCTTTTTATCTATGGCGTGTGATGTCTTTACGCCAAAATACACCCCAAACAAAGAGCCAATTCCGATAGCGACGCCTATATCGTAATGAACCAGCCCATGCGAAGCAAGGCTGATAAAACCTGCAGTTGAGCTAAACACTACGAAAAATAGCCCGGTGCTGACTGCTTTTTTGATATCATAGTTTAAAAAGCCGATAAGTGCGGGCATAACAAAAACCGATCCGCCGATACCCACGCTAATAGCAACCGCTCCCGTGATAAGCCCTATGGCAAACAGTAAAATTTGCGAGCTGTTTTGCTCTCCTTTTGGCTCAAGCGGGCTGGTTAAAAGCTTGGTTAAATTTATCATCTGAGCGGTAATAAGCGCTCCAAGTAGAAATTTAGACGAAAAGTTAGAGACTATAAATCCGCTGCTAAGCGCACCGCAAAATCCCCCGAGCCCAAGCACTAAAGCTGGTCTTAAATCAAGCATCTTGGAGCGTAAATTTACAAACGAACCAAAGATTGAGCTAAATACCATCTGCATTATGCTAACACCGATTGCGTATTTGATATCGTATCCCAAAAGTATCATCGCAGGCACGACTACCGCGCCGCCTCCAATACCGAAAAATCCCGAAATAAAACCGACTAAAACGCCCAAAAAAACATATCCGATAAACATCTTTAACCTTTTGGCAAATTTTAGCATTAAGCTTGTTAAAGTATAATTACGTTTTAATCTAAACCTAAAATTTATAAAGGAGAATAGGTGAAAAAACTGCTCATATCGGTAGCTTCGATAGCGTCGCTGGCATTTGGAGGTGAAAGCATGCTTATAAAAGGCACAAACAATCTAAGCGTAGATGAAACGGTAGCTAAATTTAGCAATATCCTTAAAGAAAAAGGCGTTATGCTTTTTGACGTATTTAACCACTCAAAACTAGCCAAAGAGGCAGGTCTTGAGATGACTGAAACTAGCGTTGTGGTATTTGGTGCACCTAAAGTCGGAACGCTTTTAATGAAGTGCGAACCGCAAATAGCGCTTGAGCTACCGATGAAATTTTTAATCTACAAAGACGGAAACAAAACAACCGTAGCTTACGAGGATATCAAAAATATTGCTAAAAGATACGGCGCTCAAAACTGCGACATAGTCGAAAAAATAAGCGGAATACAAGCAAATTTCCACAAAGCTTTAACGGAATAATCTTAGACCTCTTTTGAGGTCTATCCTGCTTAAATTTTACTCTTTTTTACTCAGCGCACTCTACTTTAGCGACCTAAATTTAGCCCTTTATGCATATAAAAGCTCTTTTTACATATAATATTTCACTTATTTTTTAGGATTTAATATGCTTTTACTAGAGCCTTTAGTTTATTACGAAGCGATAAGACAAAAATTTAAAAACAGCTTTTTAGCAGAAGATACCGCTCAAGCCATCATTGGGATAGATTGCGAGTATATAAGTAGCGATGATGTTGATTTTGCAGGACTTAAGAGCTATTTTTTAACTCAAAAACACAGCGCGCCTTTTGCAGGACTTTTTGGTGTTTTAGGATACGAAAGCGTTAGATATTTTGAGAAAATTCCAGAATTTAAAAGCTCGCAGTATGAATTTCCAAATTTTTTCTACGCAAACGCAAGAGCCTATCTACACTTTGATAAAACAAGCAAAATTTACACGTTTTACGGCGAAAAGAGCAGATATTACGACTTTTTAAAAGAGCTCAAAGAGCCAAATTTAACTGCTAAAGAGAGCTTTTATCAAATTTGCACTGACTTAGACAAAGAGCGAGAGCATTTTTTAAGCATGACTCAAAAAGCAAAAGAGTATCTATACAGCGGCGATATCTTTCAAGTCGTGCTTAGCGAGCAGATGAAACTAATAAGCGACATGGACAGCCTTGAGTTTTATAGGTTATTAAGCGAGGCAAACCCAAGCCCTTATATGTTTCACTTTCCGACTCCGCACGGTGATATCGTAGGCTCAAGCCCGGAGTTGGTGTGCGAAGTAAAAAACTCTCAAATTTTCGCAGCCCCGATCGCAGGTACAAGAGGGCGAGGCAAGGACGCCATAGAAGATGAAAGGCTTAAAAACGAGCTCATAAATGACGAAAAAGAGATCGCCGAGCATAAAATGCTAATCGATCTAGCCAGAAACGACATCGGACGCGTCGCAAAAAGCTCGAGCGTAAGCGTGAAAAACCTGATGCACGTGGTCTTTTATGAAAGCGTTATGCACATGGCTAGCGATGTTTATGGCATGAAACGCGATGATATAAGCTCGTTTGAAGTAGTCTCTAGCGTATTTCCCGCAGGTACGCTCAGCGGAACGCCAAAAATTCGCGCTATGGAGATAATATCTGAGCTTGAAAGATATAAGCGAAACGCATACGGAGGCGGGATAGGATTTTTTCACTTTAACGGCGACGCTCAGCAAGCTATCCTCATACGAAGTGCGGTTTTTGTGCCTAAAGACGGCGCTAGCGAGGTGTTTATCCAAGCCGGTGCGGGCATCGTCATGGATAGCGTTGCTCACAACGAATACAAAGAAATTTGCAAAAAACGCGCCTCGGTGCTAAATGTATTTAAAAATAACGCAAGGGAAACTCATAAATGATACTTCTGATAGACAACTACGACAGTTTCGTCTTTAACGTCGAGCAATACATCAAAGAGCTAACCGACGAAGAGGTTATAAGCGTAAGAAATGACAAGATCACGCTTGAAGAAATTTGCAAGCTAAATCCAAGCAAGATCGTGCTAAGCCCGGGGCCTAAACATCCAAAAGATAGCGGAATTTGTCTTGAAATTTTAAAAAGCGATCTAAACGTGCCGATTTTGGGAATTTGCCTTGGACATCAGGCGATCGGACTAGTCGGCGGTGCGTTTATAAAGCGTCTTGAAAAGCCGTTTCACGGCAAGACTTCATTTATCAATGTGCTTGAAGAAAGCCCGCTTTTTGAAGGATTGCCAGCCAAATTTGAGGTTATGCGCTATCACTCGCTTTATGTTGATGAATTGCCGTCAAATTTAAAACCGCTTGCGATCAGCGATGATGGCGTAATAATGGCGCTTCGCGAAGTTAATCGCCCTGTTTTTGGCATACAGTTTCACCCTGAAAGCTACTTCACACAATACGGCAAAAAGATAATCGAAAATTTCCTAAACTTTAAAAGCGAAGCCAAAATACAAGAGAGCGAACCTGCGAATTTCAAGAGGTTTTTAATCAAGCTTCAAGATAACGTCGGGCTTGACGATAGGGATTTTGAGCAAATTTGTGCGCTGATAGCTTCAAAGGATTACGAGATAACGCAGCTTGCAGCGCTTTTGGTGCTAATTAGCGAAAAGAGTCTTTATCCAAAGAGTCTTGCAAGCCTCGTTAAAAACATCTTAAAATACTCCCAAACCTACCGCGACGCTTCGCCGATGATAGATCTGTGCGGAACGGGTGGCGACGGGCTTAAGACGATAAATATCTCAACTGCGGTGTCGTTTATCCTTGCAAGCCTTGGCGTTAAAGTCGCAAAGCACGGCAACAAAGCGATTTCAAGCAGATCGGGCAGCTCGGATGTGCTTGAAGGCATAAATTTAACCATGTCAAATTCACTAAGCACCCTAAGAGAGCTGCTTGATGAGAAAAATTTAGCCTTTTTCCATGCGCCGTTTTTTCATCCGCTAGTTGCCGAGGTCAAAGAGGTGCGAGCACGCCTTGGCATAAGGACGGTGTTTAACGTACTTGGGCCTATGCTAAATCCAAATTTAAGCCTTAAGAACCAACTTGTAGGCGTATATCACAAGCCTGTTTTAAAGCTTTATGCGCAGACTTTAAAGCTACTTGGGCGCGAGCATGCACTGGTGGTGCGCGGCGAGGACGGGCTTGATGAGATAAGTTTATGTGATGAGACAAAGATAATTGAGCTTAAAAACGGCGAAATTTACGAATACTCCATAACTCCGGAGCAGTTTGGCTTTAAACGAGCATTTCATAGCGAGATAGAGGGCGGAACTCCCGAAGAAAACGCACAAACTTTGGTTAAAATTTTAAAAGGCGAAGAAAGAGGAGCCAAATTTGACATAGTCGTTCTAAACGCGATGTTTGCGCTTTATACGGCAAATTTTGTCGCAAATCCAATGGATGCAAAGGATGTTATAATCAAGGCAATTGATAGCGGGCAAGTTTATGAGTATTTTAAAGATTATATCGGGGTAAAATCATGAAAACAGAGCTTAAAATTTGCGGTATCAAAAGCGAAACTGAAGCCAAAAGCGTGCTTGAACTCGGAGTAAAATTTATCGGCGTAATTTTTGCAAAAAGCCCAAGGCAAGTAGATATCAAAACCGCTCGGCAGATAGCGAATTTAGCTCACAAATTCGGTGCAAAATGCGTAGGGGTATTTGTCGGCGCAAGCGAGTGTTCTTTAACGTCAAAGGGCGAGCAAAGCAGTTGTGAGATAATGGAAATTTGCGAATTTGCAGGACTTGACGCGGCTCAAATTTACGGAGATATAAGCGAAAATTTATATGCGAATTTAAAGGATCTTGGCGTAAGTGTTTGGAAAGTTTTAAGCGTAAAAGACGAACTTATCGCCACAAACGAACCGCATGATTTGGTGCTTTATGATTATAAAGGCGAAAATTTAGGCGGAAACGGAGTGAGTTTTGACTGGGAAATTTTAAAAGACCTAAAGCCTTTTAGTTTCGCATTAGCAGGCGGTATAGACGAAACAAACGTGTTTGAAGCGCTTAAATTTAAGCCTAAAATTTTGGATATAAACTCACGAGTCGAAGATGAAAATATGATAAAAATTCCAAGCAAGATAAAAGAAATTTTAGACATCGTAAATAAGGAAAAAGGCAATGAACACTAAAGCATATTTTGGTAAATTTGGCGGGCAGTTCGTGCCTGAAACGGTTATGTTCGCGCTTGAAGAGCTTGAAGAAGCTTACGAAAAGATAGCCGGCACGCAGGAATTTAAAGACGAGCTTAACGATCTGCTAAAGCACTATGTCGGTCGCCCTAGCCCGCTTTATCACGCAAAGCGACTAAGCGAGCATTACGGGCATGAAATTTATCTAAAACGCGAAGATCTAAACCACACCGGCGCTCACAAGATAAATAACGCCCTCGGTCAAGCTCTATTAGCTAAAAAAATGGGCAAAAAAAAGCTCTTGGCCGAAACGGGAGCGGGACAGCACGGAGTGGCGACTGCGACTGCTGCGGCACTTCTTGGGCTAGAATGCGATGTGTATATGGGTGCAACCGATGTGGCGCGCCAGCAACTAAATGCGTTTAGAATGGATCTGCTCGGCGCAAAGGTTGTAAGCATTCACGACGGCTTAAAAACGCTTAAAGAGGCTACAACAGCAGCGATTCAAGCATGGGTAAATGAGATAGAAAGCAGCTTTTACGTCATAGGCTCTGCCGTGGGTCCGCACCCTTATCCAAAGATCGTGCGAGAGCTTCAAAGCGTCATCGGTAGCGAGACAAAAGAGCAGCTAAAAGAATACGGAGTAAAAGCCGACTACATCATAGCTTGCGTAGGCGGCGGAAGCAATGCGATAGGAATTTTTAGCGGATTTTTAGAAGATATTAGCGTAAATTTGATAGGTATAGAAGCAGCCGGTCTTGGAGCGGATACTCCATATCACGCAGCCACACTTACAAAAGGGCGCGAAGGCATCATACACGGCATGAAGACTATCGTGTTGCAAGATGACTTCGGTATGATAGCACCGGTTCACAGTATCTCGGCGGGTCTTGACTATCCTGGAGTGGGCCCTGAGCATGCGCACCTGCACGATATAAAGCGCGTAAAATATCAAGCCGTAAGCGATGATGAGTGCATAAACGCACTTCGTCTTACAAGCCGCCTTGAAGGCATAATCCCTGCGATAGAAAGCTCGCATGCGCTTGCGTATTTAGAAAAACTATGTCCGAATTTAGATAAAAAAAGCGTTATCGTAGTAAACGTATCGGGCAGAGGCGATAAAGATATGAACACGGTAATGAGCTATGAGAAAGGAAAAATTTATGGCTAAGATATCCAAAGCATTTCAAGGCAAAAAAGCAAACATCGGCTACATAGTAGCGGGCTATCCGAGCATTGAGCACACGCGCGAATTTTTACTAAATTTAGACGCTAGCTCGCTTGATCTGCTTGAGCTTGGAATTCCTTACTCAGACCCGCTGGCAGACGGCAAGCTTATAGCCGAAGCAAGCTTTGAAGCGGTAACAAACGGCGTAAATACAGAGAGAATTTTTAGCCTTCTTGAAGAGTGTAAGCAAAGCGTAAATAAGCCGCTTGTCTTTTTGGTTTATTACAATATCATCTTCGCTTACGGAGTGGAAAAATTCATCGCGCGCTCAAGCGAGGTAGGCATAAGCGGGTTTATCATACCCGATCTGCCCTTTGAAGAGAGCGAAGAGGTAAGCGGGCTATGCTCTAAATTCGGGCTTGATCTGGTGCCATTAATAAGCGTTACCTCGGCTCACAGAACGGATAAAATTTTAAGCATTGGCTCAGGATTTATCTATGCTCTTGGCGCGGTAGGAGTAAGCGGATCGCAGCGAGCCAGCATAGATAGGCTTAAGAATTTAGTATCAGATTTAAAGCAAAAAAGCGATTTGCCCGTAGCCGTAGGCTTTGGCGTGAAAAACAGTTCTGACGTTAGCGAAGTCAAAAGCTTTGCAGACGGAGCGATAATCGGCACCGAAATAGTCAAGCTAACGGCTAAATTTAAGGGCGAAGAGCTTATGCGCGAGATCGAAAAGCTTTTTTGATTTAGGCTAAATTCCATAAATTTTAAGTATAATTAGGACTATTTAGCACTTTAAGGATAGTAGATGTTGGAGGTTGTTGAGCTTGGCGTAAAGCATCTTTGCAATGAAATTTTAGGCTATGAAGTAAATTCGGCAAGCACTACAAAGGGTGAATTTTACGGTTCGGCGCTACCGATTTATAAGGGCAAAAGCGAGTTTCATTTTTATCTTTATTTTAAAAAAGATACTTTAAATCACTTTGCAAAAATTTTATTAGGTAGCGACAAGCTTAACGAAGACGATCTGAGCGATCTTTGCAAAGAGGTTGCAAATTTGATCGTAGGATACTCTAAAAATTTGCTAAACGAGAAGGAAAACGGCGCTTATAAACTTGGAACACCGGAGTATTTGGGGCGCATAGAAAATTTTAAAATCAAGCTTGAAGACAAGAGAATTTATAAGATAAAAAACAGAACTTTTAAGATAGGGTATAAGAAAGCATGAGTGCAGAGATTGAGCAAATAGCCGATACAGGCGGACTTTTTAAAAGCTATGACGAGCTTATGGATATCAGTGTAGATTTTATATCCGAGCTTGGAACGACGACTATTAGCGTACGTGAGCTGCTTAAGCTTGAAAACGGCTCGGTAATCGATCTTGAAAAGCCTGCAGGAGAGAGTGTCGAGCTTTTTATCAACAATAGAATTTTCGGAAAAGGCGAAGTGATGGTATATGAGAAAAATTTAGCCATCCGTATCAATGAAATTCTTGACTCCAAATCGGTAATTCAGTATTTCAAAAGAGAGCAGTTATGAGAATTTTAAGCGCGTTTTTTGCCTTGGCTATCTCTTTATTTGCATCAAATTTACTCACTTACAACATCTACGAAAGAAGCGATAGGGTAGATATCATGCTTAGCTTTGACGCGCCTTATGAGGGAAATATCTTTCAAAAACACGAAAACGATATGACCATGCTGATATTTAATGCGCTAAATTTCGATCAGGTAGTCGATAAAAATATAAATTCTAAAATTTTGCAAGAAATTTACATAGAGCCAAAACAAAATAGCGTGGTCTTGAGCCTAAAAAGCAGCTCAAACGTCGCAGTTACGGCATCAAAGACAACTGATGGATTTGGTCTTAGAGTAAGAGTAACCCAAACGGCTTTAGGCTCAGCCGAAAATGAAAACAGACTAAGTAGCGTTCAGATAAATGCTCCAAGCCCTATCCCGTCTCAAAGCGAAGAGAGCTTGGTGGGAGCAAGGTATTATATGGTGATCGGTGTGCTCTTTGCACTTCTTATAACGCTTTTTATCATCAAAAGAGCAATCAAAGCAAAAGGCGGCATGCCCTATGCAAAAGCGCCGAAATTTGCAAATCTCTTTAGCAAAAATAAAAACGGCGGCGTTGAGGTGCTTTACGAAAAGCCACTTGATAGGTTTAACAAAGTAATGCTTTTAAGTCATATGAATAAAAAATATCTCGTACTTGTAGGAAGCTCAAATGTCTTGCTTGATAAATTCGGTGAAGACAAGATAGAAAATGAAGATGATTTTGAAGCATTTTTTGAAGAGAACAAACGAAAACTCGGGCAGTTTTTAGAAGAGCGCCAAAACTCGCTAAGCGCTTATAAGGATAAGGCCAGCAAGGATTAAGCCTAGTTGGCGATTTGGAAATTTACAAAATTAAAAGCGATTTTTTGCAATCTCAATAACTCACAAAAACCAACTTAATCACAAAAAGAAAACTTTGCGCCGCTAATCCGAAAAAGAAAATTAAAAAACGCTTTAAATGACTTAAAAATCTTAAACAAAAATCAGCGCAAAAGTAGCAGGTTTTGCGATCTTTTTTAAGCTCTCTTTCGCCATGAAATTTTCTTTTGCGCCGCTAATTTGCAAAGTATGATTTACAAACTCGAATTTAAGCTTTTTATGCGTGCAGTTGATATCTAAATTTTTAGCCAAATTTAGCATAAAACTAAGCCATCTAACAGTATCTTCGCTAGGAAGCAGGCTCTTAAATTTTTCAAATTCGCCTAAATTTTTCTTGCCGTTCATACCGATAATAGTAGCTATAAGACTCTTTTGTTCATGCGAAAATCCGTAGTTTAGAGCATTTATCACGAAATTTGACGAGTTTATATGCTCGCTGTAAAACCCAAGACATCCGCCTATATTATAAAGTTTAGCCGCCACCTCAAGTTCTCGCGCAAATTTATCTTCAATACCGTGTAGAGGCTTTAGCGCTTCAAATATATCTTTTACGTATTTTACTACAGCCTTATTTGAAGTGTCTAAAAATCGATCCTGCAAGCTTTTTACGCTTGGGTTGAAATTCGGCGGAAATTTCTTGCTTGGACGCAAAAGATCACTTAGAAAAACGCCTTCTCTAAGTCCCGCTCCGCTAGTATAAACGCGCTCGCAATCAAGACGCGAAACGATACTTAAAAATATAAACGCACCCTCTCTAATCGTATCAAAACGATCCTTTTTGACGTAAAATTTAGCCAGATCAAGCACACTAGCTTCGGTTAAATCCTTGATGAAGCCCTTGTAGTCGCTAAATTTGTAACTAAAGTTATGCACGCTTTTTAGCGAGTAGTTTTGCATCTGCATTATGCAGTTTGATATGGCTCTGAGGCTTCCGCCTATGGCTACGACGTTTTTGGACTTAAAGCTTTGCGGAAGTTGCTTCAAAACATCTTTCATGAAGCCATCAAGCCCTTTTAGATTTTTCTTATCGAAAAACAGCTCTTTAAGCCTAACTGTGCCAACATCAAGAGAGATGCTTTCAAGTATCTTGCCGTCTTTTACCAGCGCAAGCTCGGTTGAGCCACCACCGATATCGATAGTAACAAACTCATCAAGCGGCTCAAGTAAATTCAAAGCCGCTATCGCTCCGAAATTCGCCTCATCAACGCCCTTTACCACCTTTAAATTTAGCCCCAAATTTCGCTTTACCAGCTTTATAAATTCATTTGCATTAGGTGCGTCTCTAAGGGCCGAAGTGCCCATACAAAAGACCTTGTGGCACTTGTAACTCTTTGCGATATTTTTAAACTCGCCAAGTGCGTCAAGAGCCTTTTTCATCGATTTTTCGCTTATCGATCCGCCGTCTTCATAAGCGCCCTCTCCGAGCCTTACCTTCATCTTAAATTCGCCAGGTATATAAAAAGCGTACCTTGAAGTCTTTTCAAATATCGCCATTCTCATAGAGTTTGAGCCAAGGTCTATGACGGCGGTTCTCTTAGCCATTGTTCGCCCTTTTTTGAGTGAAATTTAGGCTAAATTTTATCTTTTGATTTTTCATTTTTTACTATCTTTTTAAATTTATTCTTTATATTTTTTCCGATCGGTAAAATAAGAGTAGAAACAGCTCCGCTAATGCCATCTTTTCGGTTTTTGATACTAACGCTTCCACCAAGCGCTTGAGCCGCACCTTTGGCTAAAAATAGTCCAAGCCCTGCTCCGCCCTTATCACCAAATCTCTTAAACGGAGCAAAAAGATCCTTGCTTTCGTCAATTCCTATACCCTCGTCAATTACTTCAATCACAAATTCACTCTCTTTAAGCCTTGAAACAAGGGTTATAGTTGATTTTGGCGGTGAAAATTTAATCGCATTCTGGACAAAATTTTGCACAACGTGAGTTAGTAGCGTAGGCTGAAGCGTCATATGAAGCAAGGCGGGAGAAAGATCGGTGGCTACGTCTTTATCATCGCCGCGAGCTAAAATTTTAAAATTATTCGCCATTTCGTTTAAAAACTCGATGATATCAATGTTTGTAGCCTCTTCAAATTGCGCACCCTCTTGACGACCTATCTCAAGGATAGAACCTATCATCTTGTTCATCGAATTTATCGACTCGTTATTGTTTTTAAGCGCTTCTATGTAGCGCTCAGGCTCCCTTTGCTTGATAAGCGTAACTTCGTTTTTCGTTTTCATAACCGCAAGCGGAGTTTTAAGCTCGTGTGCAACCCCTATAAAAAGCTCTTTTTGATACATTACGAAAGTTTGGATTCGCTCTATTAAGCGGTTTATACTCTTGCCAAGCGGCTCAAATTCGGAAGGAATTTCATCTAGACTAACTTCTTTTAAAAACCGCTCGTTAAGCTGGCTTAGCTTAAAGCTTAAAATTTTAATAGGCACCAAAAGCATTCTGGATAAAAACAGGGCGTAAAAAAGCACCAGCAAGATAGAGGTAGCATTTACTATTAAAATATCAATCAAAATTTGATCTATCAATTTGCTTTGCTGAGTCGTCTCTTTAGTAAGCGTTATATGCGTATTTTCAATGTATGGATAATAAAGCTTTAAATAAGTTTTTTTGCCTATTTTTTCATTTACGAAGTAAGGATTTTTAGCCTTGAGCTCTTCGTTTATGATTTTTATTTGAGTTGAGTTGTCGTTTAGTGTCATGTACTCAAAGCCTTCTCTCATCTTAGCTAAATTTGAGCTTGTGGAGATAAGTTTGGCTTCATACATTAAGGATTGGGAGATGCTTTCATATATAGTTACTTTTATATAGTGATAAAGCATCACTGAAATGATAAGAATTAGCATCGTTGAAGCCGATGCTAATTGCAGTATAAATCTAGTTCTTAAGCTTTTTTTGGAAAGCAAAATCGATATCCGCGTCTTCTAACGGTTTCTATCGTGGAGATATTTAGCGGTTTATCCATTTTTTGGCGAATTTGGTTGATGGCAACTTCGATTACGTTTGGAGTAACTAGCTCAGGCTCTTCCCAGATAGCGTCTAGTAGTTGCTCTTTAGATACGATTTGATCGGAGTGGCGAGCAAGATGAGTTAAAACCTCAAACGGCTTGCCTTTTAGCTCGATATCTTGACCAAGATATGTGATTTTCTCCTCATCCGGATCAATTATAAGATCATCAATCTTGATTACATTGGTTCCGCCAAATCTAAGTCTTGCCTCGATTCTTGCAACAAGTACGTCAAAGTCAAACGGCTTTTTGATATAGTCATCAGCGCCCACTCTAAATGCCTTAACTTCGCTCTCTTTGTCATCTTTTGCAGAAAGCACAACTACAGCCGTGCGAGGCGATTTGCTCTTTATGATACTGATTAGATCTACGCCGTCGCCGTCAGGAAGCATCCAATCGGTAAGCACTAAGTCATAATTTCTAATTCCGATATAATACTCAGCATCTTTAAAATTCTCAGAGCTATCCGTCTGATAGCCAAATTCCTGCAAACCTTCAGCAATCGTTTTATTTAACGTTACTTCATCTTCTACTATTAAAATTCTCATTTTATTAATCCTTGGGGGTGTAAATTTTGTAGATTGTAGCATAAATTAAGCGAGATTTCAAGATACTTTAAAAAAAATTTAATATTCAAGCTCTATCTTCGCTCCTACCAAGGCGTTTTTTAAAATTTCGGTTTTTAAAATTTCCATTTTTAGAAATTTTAAACCGCTAAATTTTTCTTTTAATTTTTGACTGCAAATTTCAAGAGAATTTTCAACGGTTTGAAATTTAAATTCCTCATAAACCGCCTCGATAAATTCAATCACTTCAACATAATCTATAAAATTTTCGCTTGCAAATTCGGCATTTATCCTAACCTTTTGCGGATTTGTCCGCTCAAATTCAAGCATACCGATAATAGTTTCAAGCTCATAATCCTTAATAAGCGTAGTTATCATATCACTTTGCTCTCTTGGCCGCTAAATAGCCTTTTAATGTTTGGGATATGCTTGTAAAATACTACAAAAGCGATTATAAAAATCGGTGCGTGCGAATTGATTTCAGGAATTTGAGGATGAATGATGAAAGATGAAACGATAAGCGCAAGTAGCGCGCTAAGCGAAGCAAGAGATGAAATTTTAAGCACGCGCCCCACTACAAACCAAACAGCAAGTGCGATACAAATTTCTATCGGTAAAAATAGTGCTAGCACTCCCGCTCCTGTAGCCACACCCTTACCACCTTCAAATTTCAAAAACGGAGAGTAACAGTGTCCGATAACCGCAAGAACCGCCATAGCCCAAAGAGTAGCGTCGCTTAAGCCCGCAAATTTGGCTATAAGGATAGGTAAAACACCCTTTAAGACATCAAGCACGACAGTTAAAACAGCTATTTTTTTGGCAAGCTTGGGATCTTTTTGCTTTAAAACGCGAAGCACATTGGTCGCTCCGATACTCTTGCTACCCTCATCTTTGATATTTACATTTGCAAAAATTTTAGCCAGTATAAGCCCGAAAGGAATTCCGCCAAGTAGATAAGCAAGAACATAAGCTATAATATTTTCATTCATTTTTTTTCCTGAGTTTATTTAAAAATATTATAGTAGTTAAATTTCTCTGATTTTCTTATAAATTTAAAACCGGCAGAGAGAATTCTCCGCGGTATTAGCTAAAATCCGTTTGTATGTCTGTGTCAATTTTTATGGATATCGTGCCTTTTTCACCAGCTGCGTCAAATTTCTCATACTTGACTTCAGTTGTAGCAGACTCATCTTTTTTAAGCTCGTTTTTTGATAGAGTTACGCCACTTGTCGGTTCATCATCTATCTTAAGGACAGTTCCCTTATCCTTATCGCTAATGTCAAGCAAATCTTGCTTGGATATGCTTTTAAGATTCGAATTGTCTGCAAGCTTTTCATTCTCATTAAGACTCGCACCCTCAAGGCTTGCAACCTTGCTTAAATCAAGCGTAAAATCTGCCGCATAATCTTTAGAATCGTCCAAAGAAGAGTTCTGCTGGCTTAAAGCAGCCGATTCTTTATCGCTACTTGTATCCATATTTTCAAAATCACTTAAATTTAAATCAAGAATGGCAGTTTGCACGGAAGCAACCTGCAAGCTTGTCTCTTCGCCAAAACTTTCGTTTAATACGACGCTTTGATCAAGCTTTAGCGCATCGCTTCCTATCAGAGTTATCTCTTTATCGCCAAGTGCAATTACAACTTTATCGTTTATAGAATTTGTGATTATGGTATCGCCTGTCGTTACGCTATCACCTACGATAAGCCCTAGAAGTTCGCCGCTTTCATCTTTTACAAAAGCGCTTCCTAAAATTTCTTTTACAGTACCGACACTTGACATAAAAATCCTTATTTTCTATTTTTGATGTTATTGTAGTAAAAAATAAGGCTTTAGTGTATTGTACTTTGGTACGATAAGGGTTATCGCCAGAGGATAACTACCTTTTCATCGTATATATCGCTATTTTTTGGAGAAATTTCTATCTCGTTTATGTCGATATTTTTTACATCGTTTTTCTCTTTTAGCTTGCCGGCCTCTTCTTCAAATTTAGCCATTAAGGCTTCTATATCTGCGTTTATTTCAGCTACGGTTTGTTCGCTAAGCTTTACGTCATCGCGCTCTTTTAGGATTTTGTTTGCGCTTTTTGCAGAGCTTGCCACTTTGCCTAAATTTGTGCGACTTAGCAAATTTCTACCAAAGATTGCTCCTATTATGCTTGTCCCTACACTAATAGCGGCTTCAAGTCCCTTTGACTTAACCTCTTTTTGCTCTTTGTCTAATTTCAACAAGGCTTTATTTAGCTTGTCTTCAAGCTTAGCCTTTTCTTTTTGAAATTTCTCTGTAAGTTTTGCCGTCTCATCTTCTAAAATTTCATTACACTTATCGCTTAATCTTAGATAAAATTCCTCCCTGCTCTCGCTTGGAGACGAATTTAGCCCAAGAGCGCTAAAAAGACTAAGTTTTACATTTCTATAAACATAATCTTTAAAATTTTTACTTACCGCCTTAAAGTCTTTTGCGTTGGTTATCATAGCGGGCAACTGAGCAAAGGATATCTTGCCGCTTGGCTCGCCGACAGTAGCTATGCGTATATCCTGCGCCGCCTCACCCCAATCAATCTCGTTTTGCTCTTCATCGAGCCTATAAAGAAAACTCACTTCCTTGGTGTGGTCAAGTCCCTTTTTAGCGTCATAAAATCTCACTTTAGCTTTAGCGTAAAGATAGCCTTCAAGCTCATCGCTATTTGATGCGTAAATTTGCTCAATCTGCGGCGAGATTATAGGTTTAGCGCTAGTTTTTGAGCTTTTATTTTTCTGGCTTAAATTATCAACTTGAGTCTTTTTGTCTTGCATCAAATTTGAAATTTGCTCGCGGCTCAAAGGCCCCTTTAGATAGCTTAGCGCCCATCTGGTTGAGATAACGCTAAGCCCGTCTTCGTGAATGTTTTTAACCAAAAAATTTCGCTTAGCTAAATTTGAGATTAGATCCTCTATCTCTTTTTTATCCATGTCCGAGCCTGAAATTCCCGTCATACCGTCAATGACGCGAGCTTTATCTTGGGCGGTTTGAAGTCTGCCGATAAACCATGTTCCGATATTGCTAAGACCTTTATAATCAAGATCGACAGGGTTTTGCGTGCTTAAGATAACGCCAAGTCCGTGCGCGCGAGCCTGCTTTAAAAGTGTAAGCATCGGAGTTTTTGAAGGAGGATTGCCGTTTGGCGGAAAGAAACCAAAAATTTCATCCATATATAAAATCGCCCTAAGTGAGCTTGTTCCCTCGGTCTTTCTCATCCAAGCGATGATCTCATTAAGCAAAAGTGTCACGAAAAACATCCGTTCGCTATCTTTAAGGTGTGAGATAGTAAAGACATTGCAACGCGCCTTGCCGTTTTTATCAAACAGCATCTTGCCTATATCTAAGCGCTCGCCGTTTAACCAAGCCTTAAAATCAGGGCTTGCAAGAAGAGTGTTTATCTTTATGGCAAGCTTCATGCGCTCGCTTGAAGGGTAAAATTTCTCCACGTCAAACACGCCTATTTTCGCAAACGGCGGAGTTGCGATAAAGCCTATGAGCTCTTCAAGTGTAACGTCTGAGTTTTCTTTAAATTTGTGAGTAAAGATATTTGATATGAGCAAATGCTCTTTGGAATTTACATCGTTATCAACACCGATAAGCGATAAAATCGAGCTTGCAAGCGAGCTTACATACTCGCTAAATTCCTCTTCGTTATCCATATAAGGACAAGCAAAATCGCCAAGCAAAGCCACTCCGACTCCCGCAGAGCTCTTTGGAGTGTAAATTTTAAGCTCTACGCTATCTTTGAAAGTTTTTACGCGCTCTAAACTTTGAAACGAATTTTCTATACCTTTTTTCCAAGTTTGGCTCTCATTTTGCGCAAATTCCTCTACGCTTAATCCTTTATTTTGAGCCTCGCTTTCTTCTATATAAGGCAAAAAATCCTCAGCCCTCATCTCTTCAAAAGCAAGCGCTAAATTCGTCATATCACCCTTTGGATCGATGATGATAGACGGGATATTATCTATACAAGCCTCTTCTAAAATCGTTATGCCAAGACCTGTTTTGCCGCTTCCGGTCATACCGATAATCGCCGCATGTGTCGTTAAGTCTTTATTTTTATATAAAAACGGCTCTTTATCTTTAAGTCCTACATAAAATAGCTTTAAATTTTCTTGTATAGTTTTCATAAATTCACCTTAGTTGTATAAGCTAAGTTGCTCTTTTAGCTCCTCTATAGTCTCTTTAACTCGCTCTTTTGTAAATCTTGCGATATCCGCCTGTCTAGGCTGACCGCTTAATATCTGACAACAATACCTAACCGCTCCGCGATAAACCAGATCGGCAAGCAGCTTCATCTGCACCTCGATACTGACAATCTCTTTTGTCGAATTAAACTCAAGTTCAAATTGCGCTATGATAGGTTTTTTCTTATCAAACGGCGCACAATCGGCACTGACGACACCTATGCCGCCTTCTGAGATATCATATAAATTTCCCTTAACTTGAATTTCACCCTGCTCTAAAACGACTTTTGTGTAACGATTTGGATATACGCGCTGAAACTGCCTTAAATTCGCATGCAAGTTGTTCATATAGATAAAATTTCCAAGCGTAACTGTTAAATTTGAGATATCAAAAGATATTATGTCGGCCTTTAAATTCTGAGCGAAAAAAAGATCGGTTACTATGTATGCGTTACGCTCTTCTTTCATGGCTAAAATTTGCAACAAAGTAGTTTCGCATACTACGGTATCATTTTCAACGGATAAAATTTTACCCAAGCACTCAACTTTAACACCATTGTATAAATTTAAAAAATGCACCGAATGCCCATCGTTTAGGGCTTTTTCAAAGACATCGATGGCTCTTTTTAAAATTATGGAGTTACTATTTTTTACACCTTTATTCATTCAGTCCGATCTCCTCCCTCCTGACAAGTGAAATTATTGATCAAAAATTTGCTAATTATAGTAAAATTTTTCTATTGATTTTATTAAATTGAAACTATTTTATCTAAATTTATAAAATGTATTTTAAAATTTTAAACTATTTTTTGAATTTTATTTTAGAAAGCTGTTTTTGTTTAAGAAGAAAGAGGGGCTAAATTTGCCCCACTCAAATTTTATATTAAGTCCTATAACTTGTCGCAGTTATTAGCTAGGTAATCGGCAACTCCGGCAGTATCAGCTTTCATACCCTTATCACCCTTATTCCATCCCGCAGGGCAAACTTCTCCGTGCTCATTAGTAAATAGCATAGTATCAACCATTCTTATCATCTCGTCGATATTTCTTCCAAGTGGCAGGTCATTTATAACCGCATGGCGAACTTTACCGCATTTGTCGATCAAAAATGATCCGCGAAGAGCAACTCCAGCCTCTTCGATTAGCACGTCAAATCCTTTTGATATAGCGTGATTTGTATCAGCTACGATCGGGAAGCGAACTTTGCCTATGCCGCCTTTATTTACAGGTGTTTCTTTCCATGCAAAGTGTGAGAATTGATTGTCTGTTGAAACCGCTATAACCTCGATACCGCGAGCCTTAAATTCATCATATCTTTTATCAAACGCTATTATCTCGCTTGGGCAAACAAAAGTAAAGTCCATCGGATAGAAAAATACCACCGCGCCCTTATCTCCTATATTTTTATATAGGTTAAAATCATCTACGATCTCATTGTTTCCTAAAACCGCTGCAGCCGTAAAGTCAGGCGCTTGTTTTGTTACTAACATTATATGTTTCTCCTTGTAATAATTTTTATTAATGGCTAGATTGTATCATTTATTATTTAAATTACAGTTAAATTTTATATTTTAAATTTGCCATTAAACAGAAATTTATAAATTTAAACCCTTGAAATAAATTTTATTTTTTATATCAAATTTACTAATATTTTGATATCGTTACAAAAATTTTTAAACCCAAGGAGAAAATATGTCAGTAAAAATTACCGATATTTGCATAAGCTGCGGCTCTTGCATAGATGAGTGTCCGGTAGAAGCCATAGTAGATGATAGCGATAACCCGACAGGAGAAGATATATACTACGTATATGCCGATAAATGCGTTGAGTGCGTAGGACACAACGACGAACCGGCTTGCGCTTCAGCCTGTCCGACCGACGGCTGTATCGTATGGGATATGCCTTACGAAGGACAGCCGTCACGCGATGAGATAAGCTCTGATATGAGAAAAAACGCAACTCCTGTTATAGCTTAAATTTTAATAAGCCTGTTTTAGCGGGCTTATTTTGTTTTTAATATTTTTTTTGATATAATCCCCAACTCTTGAAAAAAATCAACAACACAAGGAAATTTGATGCAACAAACACTTTCTATCATTAAGCCTGATGCTGTAAAAAAAGGTGTGATCGGCAAGATAGTCGATAGATTTGAGAGCAACGGACTAAGAATCGCGGCTATGAAGAAATTAAGACTTAGCAAATGCGACGCTAAGGCATTTTATGCGGTTCATAAAGAAAGACCTTTCTTTAACGATTTGGTTGAATTTATGACTAGCGGACCGGTTGTAGTTATGGTTCTTGAAGGTGAAAATGCAGTAGCTAAAAACCGCGAACTAATGGGAGCTACGAATCCTAAAGAAGCGGCACCCGGCACTATCAGAGCTGACTTTGCCGAAAATATCGATGCAAACGCGGTTCACGGAAGCGATAGCCTAGAAAACGCGAAAATTGAAATCAACTTTTTCTTTGCCACAAGAGAAATCTGCTAAGGAAAAATTTGAAAATAGCATTTGCAAAGATTGCAAACAACGAAATTCCTTTTGAATTAAAAAAGGAAGATCTGAAATTTAGCGGAAATTTAACAAGAACTGGTCACAGTTTAATTGATTGCAAAGCTAGTATAAACGGCTCTTTAGAGCATACCTGCGATAGATGCGGCGATGACATTACGCTAAATTTGGATGAAAATTTAAAATTAATCATAAGCGATGGAATTTACAAAGGCTCGGAAGAAAATTTAGACGATGTAGTTGAATTTTTTGACGG
Organism: Campylobacter sp. RM15925; assembly: GCF_012978775.1. Classification (NCBI taxonomy): domain Bacteria; kingdom Pseudomonadati; phylum Campylobacterota; class Epsilonproteobacteria; order Campylobacterales; family Campylobacteraceae; genus Campylobacter; species Campylobacter sp. RM15925. The sequence goes on along the minus strand of NZ_LIWP01000008.1, from coordinate 52,087 downwards.
ATTTGTAGATTTAGATGAAGTTTTTATAAGTGAAATAGAGGCTTTTAAAAGCGATTATTTTTATTGCGAAAAATGTAAAAATTTATAAAGGAGAATGAAATGGCAGTACCTAAGCGAAGAGTTAGCCACGCACGTGCGGCAAAAAGAAGAACTCACTATAAAGTAACACTTCCTATGCCGGTTAAAGATAAAGACGGCTCATGGAAAATGCCTCACCGCGCAAACAAAACAACCGGTGAGTATTAAAATATATGACAAGCATTTGTATTGATGCAATGGGCGGGGATTTTGGTCCCAAACCCATAATAGAAGGTGTAATAGAGGCTTTAAAAATAACCAAATTTAACGCTGTTTTAGCGGGCGAATCTAAAATTTTAAAACCTCTTATCCCTCCACACCTAGAAAAATACATTAGTTACCTAGAAGCGTCTGAAATAGTATCAATGGAAGACGGTGCAACGGACGCTCTTAAGAAAAAAGAAAGTACAATTTATAAAGCTATCGAACTACTTAAAGCAAAAGAGGTTAAAGCGGTCGTATCTGCAGGTCACAGTGGAGCTACGATGAGTTTAGCCACATTACGAGTAGGCAGACTTAAAAATGTCTCAAGACCCGCGATAGCTACACTTATGCCAAATGTTTTAGGCAAAAAAACTCTTGTTTTGGACGTCGGAGCAAATGTTGATTGCAAAGCCGAACATCTATTTCAGTTTGCCGTAATGGGCGAAGCTTACGCAAAAGAGATCTTAAAAATCAAAAATCCCAAAATAGGACTTTTGTCAAACGGCGAAGAAAAAAGCAAGGGCAACGAAGTTACAAAAGAGGCTTACTCGCTACTTTCCAAATTAGACAGCTTTGTCGGAAACGCCGAGGGCAATCAAGTATTTGACGGGAGTGTAGATGTGATAATCTGTGACGGCTTTGTCGGCAACATATTGCTTAAAACAAGCGAAGGAGTAGCCGATGCTATAACTAAAATCATCAAAAAGCACGTTAAAAAGTCCCCTATCGCGATAGCCGGCTCACTTCTAATGAAAAAAGTTTTCAAGACGCTTAAGCAACAAGTTGATTACGACGAATACGGTGGCGCACCGCTTCTTGGAGTAGATGGCTGTGTTATTATAAGTCATGGCAAAAGCAATGCAAAAGCCATTAAAAACGCTATCTTTCAAGCTTTAAATTTCGCGGATTCAAATATAAACGAAGTCATCAAAGACGAACTTTCACATTTTGTAAGGTAAATTTATGCCAAAAGCCTCTCTTATCTCAATCGGCGCTTACGTTCCAAAGGACACTCTTACTAACTTTGATCTTGAAAAAATGGTAGAAACAAGCGACGAGTGGATAGTAAAGCGAACAGGAATTCACACTAGACACATAGCCACAGGAGAGATAACAAGCGAAATAGGCGCAAAGGCGGCGCAAGTTGCGATTAAAAGAGCGGGTATAACTACAAACGACATCGACGCAGTTATCTGCGCGACAATAAGTCCCGATCATCTTTGCATGCCTTCCACAGCCTGCAAGATAGCTAAAATTTTAGGCATAGATAATGTAACCGCTTTTGACATAAGTGCGGCATGCACGGGTTTCATCTACCTGCTTGAGCTTGCAAAATCTCTCATAGAAAGCGGTGCGAAAAAAAATGTACTTATCGTAGGCGCAGAAAAACTTAGTTCAATAGTTGATTACAAAGACCGAAGCACTTGCATACTATTTGGCGATGGAGCGGGTGCGGCTATCGTTACGGCAAGCGAAGAAAACGAGATCATCGACGTGCATACTGCAAGCGATGGAAATTTCGCTGACTTACTCATAACTCCGGGATGCGGAAGCGTATATCCTTGCTCGCCTCAGATGCTTGAAGAGAGGCTAAATTTTATCCAAATGGCAGGTAACGAGGTCTTTAAAATAGCAGTTCAAACGCTAACTAAAGATGTAATTGATATACTTGAAAAAAATGGTGTTACAAGTGATGAAATCGATCTTTTTATACCGCACCAAGCGAATTTACGCATAATAGATGCCGTAAAACAAAGGCTAAATTTCAGCGACTCCCAATGCGTAGTAACTGTCGGCAAATACGGCAATACAAGCTCCGCATCAATTCCTATGGCGATAAATGAAGCTTATGAGGAAGGTAGGCTTAAAAATGGAGATTTGATGCTTCTTGACGCATTTGGCGGCGGATTTACTTGGGGAAGCGCTTTGCTTAAATTTGGTGGCAAATAAAATTTATTAAATCAAAACTAATTCTTTTACTGTCTATTTTTAAATCTTTTTAATGTAGTTTATCGACTTCGATAAGCTTAATAATTTTATATCAAGAAAACTAATTCTATATTTTAAAATTTTCAGATTTTACATAACACAAGCTCCCAAGCCAAACAAATAAGCTGTTGATAACTTTACACGAATTAAAAAGTATATGAAAAAGGTGTATGTAACAATATTATGCGCCTAAACTATACTTAACTTTTGTATGCATATCTGTAGAGTAACTTCAAAAATTTCACTAAGCAAATTTGTGGATAAATTATTATTAAATTCAAAAAGTATCTTAACGGGTATTCGCAAATATCAATAATAAAACTAAAATTTTAACTCTCTAAATTCGCCAAAATTGCTTTCGCTGAAGTTCTTGCCAAAAAACCTATATAGCCCTTAGAGTATATCAAATCTCTTTTTAATTATAAAAACACAAGACTAAGCCGCACAAGGATAATTCAAGCAAAATACCCAGATATTCACGCCTCATAAAGCTCTTTTAGCTTGTCATGTTCAAGTATGGTTATATTCTTCTTAGCGTCTATTGCTATGTAGCCGTTTTTCTTAAATTTAGTAATAACGCGAGAAAAAGTTTCAGGCGTAGTATTTAGCATTTGAGCGATTTGCGAGTACTTTTGCATCGGCAATTCGTTTTGATATTCGCTGATAAAAAGAGCTATCTTGCCCTCCACGCCAAGGGCTATTTCTCGGTGTAAAAGTCCTTGTATCATCCTAAAATTTTGCGAAAGCGACCTGATGATCTCCATACAGACATTAACATCATTCATAAAATTTTTCTTAAATTTAGCAAAGTCTATCATCAAAACTTCCGAATCCTCGACAAAAACAGCCGAAGCGGGAAAAGGAGTGTCGTCGAAATTTGCGAATTTAGCCACGGGCGAACCCGGCAAAAACTCATGCACAAACAGCTCTTTACCGTTTGGCAGGGTTTTGTAAATTTTAACTCGCCCCTTTAAAAGTATATAAAACCACTTTGGCGTTTCGCCTTCGATAAATAGTATTTCGTCGCGCTTATAGCCTCTGATTATGCTTATATCGGCAAGTTTTTGCAAACGTTCGTCATCAAGCGAACTAAATATCTGAATATCTTTAAGCATTATTTCCGCCTTTTCTTGCTTTTTTTGGATTTTATAAAATCTAAAATAAATTTTCAATATTTAACCGGAGTGTCAAATTTGTAATAATATAAATTTAAGCTAATTTAACGCCAAAGATAGCTCGTTTGGTCATTTAAAAGCAAATTCACCCGCCAAAGCTCTTTTAAATAATATAAAGCAATAGCGGGAGGATAATCTCTAGCCGAATTTCTTAGCGAATTCGCCCATAAACGAAACTAAAGTTTTAACGTTTTCAAGGCTTACGGCATTATAGATAGAGGCGCGAATTCCGCCAAGATGACGGTGTCCTTTTAGACCTATCATGCCCGCTTTTTCGGCTTCTGCTACAAACACCGGCTCAAGCTCGGAATTTGCGGCGATATTGTAGCTTACGTTCATTATGGAGCGATCTTTTTTGATAGAGTGCCCTTTGTAAAAACCGCCCGAATTATCAATGGCTTCATATAAAATCGAAGCTTTTTGCTCGTTTATGCCTTTTATCGCGTCAAGTCCGCCTTGAGACTCGATCCACCCAAGAGTTAAATTTAGTAGATAAATTCCAAATGTCGGAGGCGTATTAAAAAGCGATTTTGCGTCGGTGTGAGTTTTGTACTTAAGCATCGTAGGCACATTTTCGCCTGCTCTATCAAGCAGGTCTTTTCTGATTATTACTACGGTAACGCCACTTGGGCCGGCATTTTTCTGAGCTCCGCCGTATAGCACGCCGATATTTGAAAAATCCATTTTATAAGAGAAAAAGTCGCTTGAAGCGTCAATCACAAGTGGCGCTTTTGTCTTTGGTAAGCTCTTATACTGAGTGCCGTAGATTGTATTGTTCGTGCAGATATAAGCATAATCCGCATCGTCGCTGAAATTTATATTTTCAGGAATTCTGTCGAAATTCGTATCTTTTGAGCTTGCGATCACTTCGTAATTTATGCCCTGTATCTTGGCTTCTTTGATCGCTTTGCTCGTCCAGACTCCCGTATCTACATACTCGGCTTTGCCGCCTTTGCATAAATTCATAGGGATCATTGCAAACTGCAAGCTTGCACCGCCTTGCAAAAACAAAATTTCATAATCATCGCTTATACCATAAAGCCTTTTTATCTTATCCATCGCACCGAAATGAATCTCTTCAAAAACCTTGCTTCTATGGCTTATTTCCATTATAGAATATCCCTTGCCTTGATAGCTGGTCAGCTCTTTTTGAGCATGCTCCAACACGCTTAAAGGCAATCCGCTAGGTCCTGCGCTGAAATTTATTTTTCTATCCACGAAAGCTCCTTTAAAAATTTTTTAAAATTTAGCACAATTTGAGTTAAAAATTAATTTTAATCCCGTTTTTTAAACTAAATTTTCAAAATTTACACTTTAAGCTATGTTTTGATACAATCTATTACTTTCCAAAGGGGCGAATTTTGGTTTTAGAGATTGAACGTAAATTTATATTAGACGGAATTTCAGCTATACAAACCCTCGAAAAAGACGGTATCTTAGCAACTTCTAACGAGATAATTCAGTTTTATACGAAGATCACACAGCTTGAAGAGATCAGGTTTCGCAAATCGGGCGACAAATTCACCGTAACGCAAAAAATCGGCAGGGGACTCGTCCGCAAAGAGAGCGAAATTCCAAGCGATAAAAAAAGCTACAAAGACGCTCTTAAAGAGATCGTAGGAATGCCTATAAAAAAGACTCGTTTTGAGTTTAAGATCAACAATCTTCCATGTAATATCGATATCTATCACGAATTTCTTGAAGGGCTTGCTACGCTTGAGATTGAATTTTTAACAGTAAATGACGCTCAAAATTTCGCCATACCTGAATTTTTAGCAAGATATATAACATCAGAAATTACCGAAGATGAGCGCTATAAAAACAAATCATTAGCGCTTTTTGGCGTGCCCGAAATCAAATTTGACATACAATCAACCCTTAAAATAATAGATCAAAATCACGATTTAAAACTTGCTTTTCCAAGCTCTTTACGCTCTTTTGACGCCGCTAGGGTTATGTTTTTTCAAATTTACAAACAGATACGAAAATATCGACAAATATATCTTGAAACAAAAGATGAAGAAGCGCTTCATCAGTTTCGTGTAAATTTACGCAAAACCCGCTCAATGCTTAAGCTTTTAAGCTCGGTTTTTGACAAAAAAACAGCAGATCACTTCAATAAAAATTTCAAAACCATAGCCAGCTCAACAAATAAAAAACGCGATATAGACGTATTTTTAGACTTTTTAAAAGAAGAAAAACGAACCAAACCGCTAATCTTACTCGCCCAAGAAGTAAAAGAGGCCGAAAATATAAAAATCACGGCTATGCTAAATGCGTCAAAAAGCGAAGAAGTCTTTAAAGACTGGGAGATATTTTTAAAAGAGCAAAGCGACTTTTATCAAGGAAAAGACTATGATAAGCCTATCAAAAAAGTCGTCGCATACGCACTTAGACTACAGATATTAAGACTTCAAAAATCACTTGCACTCCTAAACAACGAATGCGAAAATTTACATTTTCACAACACCAGAATTCAAATAAAAAGATTAAGGTATCTTCTTGAAATTTTCATAGATATGTTTGCGATAAAATCGCTTGAAAAGTGCAGGCAAAGAGCAAAAGAGATACAAGAAATTTTTGGCGATCTGCAAGATAGGGATATCTGGCTTGAAATTTTAAAAGATTTAGAACAAAACAGCAAAGATTCGATTGAAATTTCATCAAAGTTAAAAACTAAAATTTACAAACAGATGTTTAAACTAAGATATAAAATTTTAGATAAAAAACCGAAATTTATGAGAAATTTAGGCAAAATTTCAAAAAATTTAAAAATTTATTACATGTAAAGAAAGATATATGCAAAAACAAGAAAAAATAGTTCAGATGTTTAACGAGATAGCTCCGACTTACGACCTTGCAAACAGGGTTTTAAGCGCAGGAATTGATATCAGATGGCGCAAGATAGCTTGCAAAAACGTGCTTGAAAAATTTAAAAATCAAAGCGTAGATATAGCCGATGTAGCTTGCGGCACGGGCGACATGATGGGATTTTGGAACAATATCGCAAAAGATTTTAACGTAAATATAAACAGCCTAACGGGCATTGATCCGTCAAGCGGCATGCTAAAAGTAGCAAAGCAGAAATTTCCAAGCTTTAAATTCATAGAAGCGAGCGCTACGGACACTACGCTACAAAGCGCCGGCATAGATGTGCTAAGTATCAGTTACGGCATAAGAAATGTCGTTGAAAGAGAGCTCGCGCTAAAAGAATTTAACCGCGTGTTAAAAAATGGCGGCTATTTGGTGGTTTTAGAATTTACCAAGCGCAATAAAAAAGGCATGACGACACAGGTAAGAGACTTTTATCTAAGCAAAATTTTACCTAAAATCGGCGGATTTATCTCAAAAAACAAAGAGGCTTACGAATATCTGCCAAGCTCGATAGAAAATTTCCTTGACAAGCAAAGCTTCGTTGATGAACTGCGCACGGCGGGCTTTGAGATAGAGGTCTGCAAGGGCTTTTCAATGGATATCTCGACACTTTTTATAGCTAGGAAATTTAAAGATTGCTAAGTGTCAGCGAGCTAAACGAACAGGCAAAAACTCTACTTGAGACTACATTTTCTTACGTGGAGGTTGAGGGCGAAATTTCGCGCCTTACCAAGCACAATTCAGGACACTGGTACTTCACGCTTAAAGACGAAAAAGCCTCGATCTCGGCGGTAATTTATAAATTTAACAACGCAAAACTAAAATTTGAAATCAAAGACGGCATGAAGGTCGTTCTTTACGGCAAAATTTCACTCTACAGCCCAAGCGGAAGCTATCAGTTTATCGCAACTTCCATCAAGCCAAGCGGCGAAGGAGAGCTTGAACTTGCATTTAAGCAGCTTAAAGAAAAGCTTGAACAAGAGGGTCTATTTGAAATTTCGCGCAAAAAATCGCTTCCTAAATTTCCGCGCAAAGTAGGCATCATCACTTCGCGCACCTCAGCAGCACTTCAAGATATGCTTAGGCTCATAAACGAGCGCTGGCATCTTAGTGAAATTTATATATTTGACTCGCTCACACAAGGCGAAAATGCTCCCTTGTCCCTTATAAAAGCTTTAAAAAGAGCCGAGGCAAGCGCGCTTGATGTGATTATTTTAGCTAGAGGCGGGGGCAGCAGAGAGGACTTGTGGTGCTTTAACGATGAAAATTTAGCGCGTGAAATTTATGCCGCGACAACCCCTATCATAAGCGCAATCGGACACGAGATAGACTACGTTATAAGCGATTTTGCGGCTGATTTTAGAGCGCCTACTCCAAGCGCTGCGATAAATTCGCTAATGCCAAATAAAGAAGAAATTTTTCAAACGATCGATATGATGAGCCAAAGCCTTCAAAGAGCGTTTGAACTAGCACTTGAGCGCAAAGAAAATCTATTAAAAAATTTGCAAACTAAATTTTCTCAAGCAAGTTTAGAGCAAAAAATCGCCCACAAAGAGCAAATTTTAATTAATTTTAGATCAAATTTAAAAAATGCAATCGGCACAAAATTTCTTAAATTCGAAAACAAAATTTTAACTCTACAAAAAAGCTACGCCCAACAAGAGGCGTTTTTCGAGCAAATTTCATCGTTTGTCAGAGTTCAAAAGGACGGAAAAACAATAAGTCTAGCCGATCTGCAATCAGGCGATGAGGTCGTTTTAAGCTCGGTTCAAACGACTAAAAAAGCAAAAATTTTATAAACTATAAAAATGAATCTAAAATTTATCCCTCAAAACGTCTTTCAGGCTACACAAAGAACAAATCACCTCGATAGAGCCTTCTTGTCCAAAGAGCTTTTTGTAGATCAGTTTTTTAGTTTCACAAGCTCAAACCACCCGTCTTTCTTGCAAGAACTAAGACAAAACCTAAAAGAAACTCACAAAGTAACGAGCAAAGATAGCGTCTATACCGCCATAGATGAAGTAGTCAGCTATGCTTGTTATTACAATATCATCTTAGATCTTTTGTATAAAGCTTACGAGGAGCTTGGTGAGAGCCTTGAAAGTATAACTTGCGAAGAGTTTATGGGCACGTATCTTACGGACGAGTATCTAAAAAACGCTTTAAAAGCGGTTCAAGCCAACTTTTCTTATAGAAAATTTGAGCTTCATAAAGAGAATTTTGCTTATTTTGCAAAGTCGTTTTTTGGCGTTAGCGGCGAAGAGGACGACGAAAACGACGTGCCTAAATTTGTGAAATTTTGCAAGCAGACAAGTGAAATTTATGCGCTTTGTAAAAACGTGGGCAACAGAGGCTATGAACTCTCAAAAATTTTTGAAATCATATCTGATAGCTTTGCGGTGGGTTATATCAACGAGAGCGAATTTTGTGAGTTGATGAACTTTTACGCAGAAAAAGTGCAAAAGATATTTAGCGGTTGGGACGAGTTTATCGCAAGCTGCGTTCTTGGAGGCGCGTTTAGATTTTTTGACGAGGGCGAGATTGATTACATCAAAGAAAGCTACGATCAGATAAACGCCTTTCATAGGTTACTAAACTCGGCTTACAACGTCTTTGGCGCAAGCGGAATTTGGACGCAGAATTTTGACAAAGCAAAGATAAACATTTTAAATCTGCTTGATAAATACGCCGATTTCAAAGAAGAGAAAAACGATAAGGAATACACCCAAAATATCCTAAATTGGCTTGAAAAAGAGACGCAAAAATGCGGTTTGGAATTTAAACACTTGCAACAAGCGACGGAAATTTATTACAAGTGTTTTTACAGCACTCTTAAAAACTCTCGCATCGAATTTATGCTTGAATCAAAAAATAACGGCGTAATAACACCTAGAAAAACGCTTGAGCTGGAGCATTCCTTATACAAAGAAGTTAAAATTTTCATGGATGAAACGGGCTTTAAATTTAGCGACAAAGAATTTCCCGTCCTTCTTATCTTAGCTCCTAAAAAGACGCTAATAACCAACCAAGCCGTCTATACTTACAGCGGAGTACTCTTTAAAAAGCTTAAAGAATTTAACCTGCAAGAGATAAGTTGCGAGGTGAAATTCGCCTATCCTGATGAAATTCACTGCTATTTAAACGACAAAGAGTATTTTTGTATAAGTATCAAAGAGTATTTAAATTTAACGGGCAAAAAGCCGCTTAAAGTCGTAAGTCATAAAGACTTTTTTGACAATGAAATTTCATCGCTAAATTTAGCAATAAACGAGCTTAAGAAAACTGCGAAAACTTTAGGGGAGAATTTGTGAAAAAAGATTTTATAGCGGGCAATATATTTCAAGTTATTTACAAAGTAAGCGACATAGACAGGATTTTCGTCTCAAAAGAGCTTGCAAAAGAGCGGATTTTTAGCCTTGTGGATTTCAACCACCCAAAAAATCTGCAAGAGATCAAGCAAGCCTTGCAGGAATTTTACGATATAACCGATAAAAACAGCATGTATCAAGCGATCATGCACTATGACAGCTTGGAATTTGAAGGGGTTTTAGTCCGTCTGCTTTATATGGCGTATAAAGAATTTAGCGACAAGCTTACGGATATGACTTGGGCTGAATTTGCGCCTAGATACCTAAACGAGAGCAACTTAAAAGATGCGCTTAAAATTTATCTTATAAACTTTAGCGATGAAGATTTCAAAGCCTACAAAGAACGATTTGAAAGCTTTAGCAAGGGATTTTTTGGTTTGGGTGAAAGTGAGCGAAATTTAGTTCCAAATTTTGTAAATTTCTGCAATCAAACAAGCGAGCTTTTTATTCTTTGTGAGCGCACGAGCATTAGCGCATTTGATTATGCTAGAGTGCTTCAAATCCTAAGTTGCAGCTACGCGGTAAATTACATAGACGAAAAAGAATACTTCGAGCAATATAAGTTTTATATGAATTTAATAACTCAAATTTTTAGCGGATTTGGCGAATTTATGGCAAGCTTTTTACTCGGTTCGGCGTTTATGAATTTAAGCTATAGCGATGATAAAACGGACTTCATAAAAGATATAAACGAGCGCATAAAAGCTCTTTACGTCGCGCTAAATTCGCCTTACGATATGTTTAAAGAAAGCGGAATTTGGGCTGATAGCTTAAAAGCCGAGCGAGCTAAACTAAATGAAATTTTAAGCAAGCATATAGACAAAAATGAAAATCAAAAGAAGCTTGATGAGATGAACTCGCTTCTTGATAATCTAAAGCAAGATATCAAAAAACACGGCTTTAGCTTTGAAATTTTTACTCAAACGCTTGATCTGTTTTACAAGAACTTCTATAACATCCTAAAGGAGTATAGAGTGGAGACTCTCGTATCAATCCCCGATCAAAATTTAATCTTTACTCCGCGAGACGAGCTTGAACTTAACTTCTACGCTAGTGCAGATACATTCATAAAAAAGGCTAAAATTTTATTGCAAAGCGACGAATTTCCGATTATGGTAAATTTAAGCGGCAAAAGCTGGCTTATCACAAATAAAGCCGTTTATATACTAAGCGGAATGCTGATGTTTAAAAAGCTTAAAAGAGTTGCGCTAAACGAGGCTGATTTTAAGATTAAGACGCATTACACGCGAGAAATTCGCTGCTTCGTTAATCAAAACGACTATTTTGAGATATACACTAACGAGTATGAAAAGCTAACGGGCAAAAAACTAGGAGTAGAAGATGACAAGAACGATTTAATCTTTAAAGATGAAATAGAAGCACTCTGGCTTGCGTTTAACAAGCTAAAGAGTATTGCAAAATCTTAAAGATAAAATACGGTTGCAAATTTATCTGTTTGTTATCTTAATTAGTTATCATTATAAAATTTATAAATAAAAGGAAAAACATGCTAAAAACAGGTTTGAAATTTATAGCCGCAGGAGCCATGATAGCGCTGCTGGCGGGTTGTGCAAAAGAGAGTTCAAGAGTGGTTGAAACTCCAAAAGTAAATACCGTAAATACATACTATGGCGGCACAAAAGTAGCGATATCAATAGGCAGGTTTAACAACCAATCCTCTTATCAAAACGGAATTTTCGGCGACGGAGAAGATAGACTAGGCAATCAAGCCCAAACTATTTTAGTAAGCAATCTGCAACAAACCGGTAGATTTTCCGTGATGGATAGAACAAATATGAAGGCTATCAAACAAGAGAGCAACATAAACAAAAAAGCGCAAAATTTAAAAGGCGCTAAATACGTTATCACGGGCGACGTAACCGAATTTGGCAGAAAAACTACGGGCGATCATCAGCTATTTGGAATCCTTGGCAAAGGTAAGACTCAAACCGCATACGCAAAGGTAAATTTAAACGTAGTTGAGGTTGAAACTTCCGAGGTTGTCTATTCGTCTCAGGGTGCGGGAGAATACGCGCTATCAAACAGAGAGGTTATAGGATTTGGCGGAACGGCAGGATATGACTCTACGCTAAACGGCAAAGTTTTAAGTCTAGCCATAATAGAAGCGGTAAATAATCTTGTTGCAGGGCTTGAAAGCGGCGCTTGGACAGCAAAATAAGGCTAAAATTTGAACACTAAAATTATATTGCCCGTGCTTTTTGCGTTGCTTTTTGCAGGCTGCGCATCTAGCACCCCAAGGCAAATTTATTATTGGAACGGCTCTTATACGGCTTCGACGTATGATTATTTAAACGAAACAAGCGATTTTTATAAGCATATAGACGAGCTTGAAGAAACGGTTGAGTACGCATACGCTTCAGGGCGCAAGATACCGCCCGGACTGCTAGCTCACATTGGTCTTTTATACTCAAACATAGGCAACGATCAAAAAGCAAGTATGTATCTTGAAAAAGAGGCTGAAATTTTCCCGGAATCAAGAGCTTATATCGAGTTTTTAAAACAACAAAAGCTAAAAAAAGGTCGCAAAAATGGTAAATAAATTTAGATCAACTCTTATTTTGGGTTTATTTGCGATTCTTTTTTCGGCATGCGCAAGCGATCCTAGACCGCAGTATGACTACTCCGCATTTTTACAAACCAAGCCAAGATCGATACTGGTATTAATGCCTACAAACGAATCAACCGAGATAAAAGCATCCTCGGCAGTGCTTGTAAATGCTATATTTCCTCTAAGCGAGGCAGGGTATTACGTATTTGATCCTTCCTTGGTAAATGACACGTTTAAATTTAACGGGGTTTACGAGCCAAGCGAAATTCATCAAATTTCAGTAAATAAGCTAAAGCAAATTTTCGGTGCCGATAGTGTTCTTTATATAAATATCAAAGAGTATGGCTCAACTTATATGGTGCTTGATAGCGTTACTAAAGTATCCGTTGAAGCAAAGCTGGTTGATACAAATACAGGCAATATCATGTGGCAAAAAACAGCATCGGCGACAAACAGCTCCCAAGGCAGTAGCGATATAGCAAGCATGCTCTTAAACGCGCTGATAAAACAGGTAGCCGACACTTTAAGCGATGTTAGCTATGAGTTATCGGCTAGGGCGGATAGAATTTTATTTGCTCAAGACTGCTACGACTGCTTGCTTTATGGACCGTATTCGCCGTATTATGGCAAAGATAGCCAGCTTACAAAGTAGCCATGGAAGTTAAAAATTTTATCAAGATAGAGGAACACTTGCTAAAAAATCACTTAGCAAGTCTCTATTTTGAAAATTCGCCTTTAAAAACAGATATAGCTTTAAGATACTACTACTATCCTCACGACGCAAAAGAGGCTACTAACGACACCATAGAAGCCTCTTTAAAACAAGCCGGCTATCAAAAGCTCTACATACCGCTTAGAGATATGATGAAAACGGCAAATATAACGCCTCCGCCCGAACATGAGATGGATAGTGAAAACAACTGGGTATTTTGCTTTATAAATTTAAAAGTATCTCCGCCGATAAAAGAGAGTTTTAAAAAATATTTTAATGAAGAAAAGATAACCTTTATCTGCGTGCCTTTTATAAATAGCCAAAATAAAAGAGATTTTAGTCTCCTCATCTCATCGCCATCAACCGGAAGGCTGTTTTTGGAGATGAAGTCTTGTAGGCTACTAAAAAATAGCGACGAAACAGATAAAAAATATTTTGAAATTTTTAACGAGGCTGTAAATTTTATCTGCGAAGAATTAGAAATTCACTAAAAAGATGACGCAAATTTGTCTTAAAATATAAATCAAAAGGAGCGCTTGCTCCTTTTAAAGTTATTTGCAGCTTGGCTTGCCTGTGCGGTGATTTATAGCTCCGTTTTCTATAAGCAGCTTAACCATCTCGGGATGATTATTATCGCAAGCAAAGGATAGTGCGCTTTGATCCTTTGGAGTCGCTACCAAATTTACGTCTGCACCCTGAGATATTAGATATTTTGCTATCTCGATGCGATTATTGCTTGCAGCTACGATTAAAAGCGTCTCTGCATCACTCTCTACGGTCTGATCGTTAAAATCAATCTTCTTGCCTGTCTTTTCCTCTATCTTGGCTTGAATTTTACGAACGATGTTAAGATTTTTACCTAAAACGGCTGACTTTAAAGAGTTATAAACATCACCCCTGTCGGTTGCAAAGACATCAGCGCCTTGCGCTATGAGATAATCAACCATATCCTCATACCCGATAAATGCCGCCCAACCAAGTGCAGTCTGCCCCAAATTTGCCTCGTCTTTAGCCTCGATATCCTGACCGCTAGCAACCATCTGCTTAACTTTTTGCAAATTTCCTTGCTTTACAGCATCAAACCACTCGGCATCTTTCCCGCTTGAGGCCTCTTTGTAAAATATCCTCCACTTTAGTTTGGTAGGACTTGCGATGTCTTGCATCTCTTCTAAGCTAAAGCGAAATTTACTCAGATCCGCATCTTTTGCGTTTGCCACGCCAAAAACCGAACAAATAGCCAAAACAGCGGCTAAAATTTTAAAATTTTTTTGCATTTTTACTCCTTGAAGTGCGAATTTTATCAGAGAATTTACGATTTATTATTAACGCTATTTCAATAAAATAGTTAAAATTTAAAAAGGTCGTTATGAAAGAGTTACAATATATACCCGATATCATAGATTTAATCCAAGAAGAGCTTTCGGGAGGTCATTTTGCAAACCCTCCCTTTGGCGGCAACTATATGAAAGTTTGGCAGTTTTTCTATCCTTTTAGCATATCTTACGCAACCAAAGGGCTTACAAATCACTTCTTACCAAAAGCGGGTTACACCGACACTTATACACCGCTTAAGGAATTTATGAGCAAAGCAGGCTTTAGCGCGATACCAAAAGAGGAATTAAACGACGACTACAACGATGTATTTTTGATGATTAGCTTTTATCATTATCCGGCTATATCAAATAAATTAAAAAAGCTATACGCTAATGAAAAGCTGTTATTTTTCGTTATCCCCTATGGAGAAAGCGAAGAGGATTATAAAATTTTACTCAAATCAGAGCCAAACGAAAATATATTTTTAGATATGAAAGAAAGTAGGATTTTAGATCCAAATAGCGAGGATAAAGAGGATCAAATCTACCTTAATACACTGAGCAAAGCGATTAAATTTATCTACAAAAGACTTGGCATAGTAATTGATGATGAGCTTTTAAATTTAACTACCGATGAGGCTTTGAGCGAATTTATGAATTTATGCGAAGTAAAAGACAAAGAGGAGTTTAAAAGCTGCTTTTATAAAGTGCTTCTTGAGCCTGAAATTTGCAGCGCCGAGCTTGCCGAGCAGGGTTATGCCGATCCCGATGAAACTCTTAGTGAAAAAGAGTTATTTTATAGTTTTTTACTTGCACCGATGCTTGAGGCTCATGAGGACGACTGGAAATTTGACACGAAGGATTTAAGCGCTTATATATTTAAATTTACGGGCAAAAGGTTGCGCTTA
This sequence comes from Campylobacter sp. RM15925, assembly GCF_012978775.1. Taxonomy (NCBI): domain Bacteria; kingdom Pseudomonadati; phylum Campylobacterota; class Epsilonproteobacteria; order Campylobacterales; family Campylobacteraceae; genus Campylobacter; species Campylobacter sp. RM15925. The sequence goes on along the minus strand of NZ_LIWP01000008.1, from coordinate 36,897 downwards.
AGTGAGGATATGGAGCTTTTTGATGTTGCAGATAGGCTTGAAAAAAGGTCGGAATTTTCGCTGATTGAGATTGATACGCAGATGGATAGCATCTGTGTTTTTGTATGCAAAAAAGAGCACAAAGAAAAGATTGTAGATCTTGGGCGAATGCTTGGATTTGAGATTAAGGGGTTTTAAAATTGAAAAACGCAGTTGAGAAATTTAAAGATATAGAGAGATATTTAAACGAGAACGAGACTACAACTATAAGCTTTGATAAATCTCCTTTTGCTGCAGACGTAACGGTTGATTATTATTTCTATCCGCAGGAATTTTTAAATGATGAAGAGGCGCAAAACGCGTTAAAAAGAGCTAAATTTAACAACCTATACGAACCGCTTGCAAAACTTATGCAAAACGCCAAGCTAATTCCGCCTTCAAAGGAGCGGATTGATAGCGGCGAAGGCTGTTTTTTTACCGTTATAGGAGTGTGTGTAAAGCCGGTGATAAAGCTTGATATGAAAAAATATCTGCGCTTAGAAGATATCGCCTTCATCTGCTTGCCGTTTGAAGATGATGAGGGCAACGAGGGCTTTAAGATACTCATCAAGTCGCCTACTACGGGAGATTTGTTTTTTGAGATGAGAGACTGCAGGCTTTTGGACGAAGATTTAAAAGACGAGCAAGAGAAAAAATACATAGAAGTGTTCATAAAAGCTGTAAATTTCATCCACAAAAGGCTAAATTTAAGTACAGATGAAACCGAGGATATAAATTTAAGCACCCAAGACGCTCTTAGCGAATTTGCAAATCTAACCCAGATGAGCGCTAAAAACGAAGCGGAATTTGTAAAAAGATTTTTCTTGGCTCAAAATGAACCCCAAAAGTGCGCGAAAATTTTAATAGAAAAAGGAATTTTATGGCAAGGATACGAAAACCATACTCCAAGCCGGGAATTTCTAGTCTATAACTTTATCTTAAAAGACACTCTTAAAAGCTTTGAAAGCCATTGGGAAATAGATATTTCAGGGCTTAAAAGATACATAAAGAAAACAACGGGCAATGAGCTTAAAATCGGCAAAAGCGATATCCTAGAGCCTTACAAGATAGCTTTAAGGCTGGAAGAAATTTCAGACTACACGATACTAAACGTAAATCCGAGTAAAGATAGCTTAGAGGGGTATTGCTTCTTTGTCTGCAAGAAAGAGGATAAAGATAGGATTTTAAAGCTGGCGGAGTTTTTAAATTTAAATATCCACGAATTTTGATTTTTCAAGATAAATCAAGAAATTTTAACGCCGTCTTAAAAATTAAAGGTATAATTTTTACAAAATAAATTTTAGGAGCAGCTATGAAACTGGCAGAAGCACTTATCCTGCGCGCGGATTTGCAAAAACGCATCGAACAGCTTCGTGTGCGACTTAACAACAATGCAAAAGTCCAAGAAAACGACAAAGTTGCGGAGCAACCAAGCGAACTTTTAAAAGAACTTGACGGCTGTATAAACGAGCTAAATTCTCTCATATCAAAGATCAATAAAACCAACTGTGCTTCGCAAATCGAAGGGCAAAATTTGGTCGATCTTATAGCTAAGCGCGATACTATGACGATGAAAGCGGGAATTTTGAGGGGCTTTATAGAAAACGCCAGCAGAAAAGTCGAGATGTATTCAAGCAAAGAGATTCGAATCTTAAGCACGGTGGACGTAGCAAGCCTGCAAAAAGAGCTTGACGGAATTTCAAAAGAGATTCGCCAGACCGATACACTGCTTCAAAGAGCAAATTGGCAGGTTGATCTGATTTAAATTTTGGTTAAATATCATCAAAAGCGAGTATAAATCCGTTTAAAACTAGGCTACACCCGCGATTCGGAGAGATCGCAAACAAGCAGATTTATCTCAGTAATCTTACAAGGGCAAAGTTAGCGAGTAATGTTACTACCATATACTGATTTGATGATACAGGGTGGGTTTGGGGGCAGATAAACCAAGCGGCTAATTCAAAATTCGGTTTAAATTTGATCCGCTAAAATTTAAAACAAAAAGGAAGATAAATGTCGAGATATATTAAATTTTTAAGCCTAGCGATAACCGCGGCTTTGTTTTCAGGTTGCTTTGAAACTAAAAAAGAGTTGGCTTGCGATGATAAAAATGTTCAAGAGACTATTAAAAAACTTATCAAACCTCATCTTGGCGATCTTTTTGCTGCAAGCGTTTATAAAGACGAGCTTAACTCAAACAAGGCGGTAAAGGATGTAGTATCCAATCTATCCTCAGGCTTTTCGCTCAAAAAAGTTCTTCAAACAAGCCATGTCGCGCAAAAATTTAATCCCTCAAAAGAGTGCGATAAAGACGATCTGCTTTGTAAAATCATTAAAACATCGGATAAATTTAATGAAAAAGCCACTTTGGATATGATTGTGCTTAACGGCTTTAATGCCTCAGATAAAAGCAGTGACGGAAATACTATCGCTTGCAGCTCGGATATCGGCATTAAAGATACTCAAAAAATAATTCCCGATATAAATGTGACAAATTTTCCTAAAATTTCTACACTTGATTATGAAGCGAAGCTAACCGAAGATAAAAAGCAAATCAGAGTCGAGATAAAAAGACTTTAAAGAGCTTTCAAACGATTTTTTATAGCAAGATAGAAAAATAAACTGAAATCAAAAATGAAAATTTGAGTAAATTTATAAAATAAGATTGGGTTGTTTTGTATTTAAATTTTATGAATTGACTAAAATAAAAAGAAGCGGTAAGGGCTAAATTTAGCCCTTATCTGCAATGCTTGCAATCCTTAACTGTGGCCAGGACGTTCATTCTCTCAACTATATTTCCAAGTCTTTTTTCAAGCTTCTGCTTACAATCATCAAGCGATATATCACTATGGGCTACGTCGCTGACTTTACCGCATTTTTCGCATACCACGTGGATATGAGGCTCTTCAAAGATATCATATCTTGCCTTTTGGTTTGGCATATTTACTTCAACTACAAGACCTTCATCTTTTAGCATATTTAGGTTTTTATATACCGTAGCAAGCGATACTGAAGGATTTTCGATACAAATTTCTTCATAAAGCTCATCGATAGTCGGGTGCATATGACGATTTAAAATTTTTAGCACGCTAATGCGCTGCGGAGTTGCTTTTAGTCCGTGTTCTTTCAATAAATTCATATAGTTCATGCTTCTCTCCCAATTTTTTTAGCTAACTATACAAAAAATTTATTTAAAAGTTTATTATAGTTGTTAATATAAATTATCTTTTAGTATTTTTTCAGAAATACTTTTAACATCCACTCCAAGATATCGCTCAACGGCCTCGGTTTTACCGTGGCTTATAAATTTATCCTCATACTCAAAACTGGTTATTTTAACGTCATAAATTTTTTCATCCTGTAAAAATGCTGCGAGAATTTCGCCTACGCCACCCTTTTTGGCTCCATCCGAAAATACATACCATATCTTTTTTTCTTGAGCTAAATTTAAAAGAAGCTCCCTATCAAGCGGCTTTATAAAAACCAAATCAACAAGAGTCGCATCAAGCTTACCGACGAGCTCTTTTCTAACCAAATTTGCTTTTCCGACCGCGTTTCCGTATCCTATAAATACTATTTTTCCATCTGCAGGAGCTAAAATTTCGCCTTTACCAAGCTTAAATTCACGAGCTTCAAATTCACCCTCTTCAAGCAGAAAATTTCCGCGCGGGTATCTAAAAGCACAGGCTCCGGTATGCATATATGCATACTCCATAGCAAATTTAAAATTTGCCGCGCACCTTGGAGCAAAAAGCGTGATATTTGGAACTAAATTTAGATAACTGATATCAAAAGCTCCCTGATGAGTCTCTCCGTCTTCACCCACGATACCTGCTCTATCCATGGCAAAGACGACGTTTAAATTCATAATACAAGCGTCGTGAATAACTTGATCGTAAGCTCGCTGTAAGAAAGTTGAGTATATAGTGATAAAAGGCTTAAAACCCTCTTTTGCCATCGCAGCCATAGAGGTTACAGCGTGCTGCTCGGCGATTGCCACATCCCAAAATCTATGCGGAAACTTCTCTATAAGTGCGTCAAGACCTGTTCCCGTAGGCATCGCGGCAGTAACGCCTACTATATTTTCATGCTTGCTTGCAAGCTCTGTAAGATACTCGCTATAAAGAGCGGTTGCCGATTTTGCGACGGATTTTTTGATACTCTCTCCACTTTTAAGGTCAAACGGACCCACGCCATGCCAGTTTGCGTAGTGTCCTTCGGCCTTTTCATAGCCTTTGCCTTTTAAGGTTTGAGCATGCACTATAACGGGTTTTTTCATAGCTTTTGCAACTTCAAGTGCGTCTATGAGGGCTTTGATGTCGTGTCCGTCGACAGGACCTATATACTCAAGTCCAAGCTCTTCAAAAAACATGCCCGGAGTTATAAGTCTAATCCCCTCTTCCATCCTGCGCGCCATGTAAGCGGCAGAATCAGGCATGTAGCTTAAAAATTTCTCGACCCTGCTTTTAAATTTCTGATAAGGCTGTCCCGCCATCATCTGGCTTAGATATTTGCTAAGCGCACCTATCGGCTTACTTATGCTCATCTCGTTGTCGTTTAGGATGATGACGCAAGGGTATTTGCGGTCTCCAAGCTCATTTAGCGCCTCGTACGCCATGCCCGCACTCATCGAGCCATCGCCTATCATAGCTACAGGCAAGCGATCTTCGCCTTTAAGTCTTATTGCTTTAGCGGCTCCTACGGCAAGGGAGATAGAAGTAGAGCTGTGTCCCGCTACAAAATAATCAAATTCGCTTTCGCTTGGCTTGGTGTAGCCGCTTATGCCGCCAAATTGCCTTAGCGAGTCAAATTTATCCCAGCGACCCGTTAAGAGCTTATGTGCATAGCTTTGGTGGCTCACGTCAAATATAAACGGGTCTTTACTCACGTCAAACACGTAATGCATAGCAACTATAAGCTCTACCGCACCGATGTTTGAACTAAGATGCCCGCCGTTTTTACTCACGGTTTGTAAAATTTTATCTCTAAGTTTTTGAGCAAGTTCTTCTAGCTCGCTCACACTCATCGCTTTTAAATTTATCTCATCCATTTTCATTCGCTAATTATCTTTTTGATCTTTTCAAATCTTGATTCTATAGTGCCGTCAAGATTTCCGATATCGCTCATCACGATCACGCCGCCTACATTGATGGCTTCATCAGGCACAACTTGTATATTGTCGCTTGCGCCAAACTGCTCTTTTAAAAACTCAAAATCCTTTTGACTAACGCGAATTTGCACATCTTTAGCTTCGCTTAAATCCTTCATCAAGGCTTTTGCCAGTGCGTAAGCCACACTTGAAGAGCTTGTTGAAATTTCTTTTTTAACTATCTGCCTTGCGATATCAATAGCGGTATTTGAGAGCTCCTCTTCGCTTGAAACCAAAAAACGCTCAAATTTAGCAGATTCGTTATCAAGCCTTGAAACAGAAGAGCTATATCTGCTTTCAAGCTCTTTTAATTTCTCTTCAAATTTCGCTTTAGCCTCGGTATTGCCTTGCTGCAAGCCTTCCTCTTTAGCTCTTGCAACTTCGTTTTCAAGGCGTCTGGCAAATTCGGTCTCTTGATTTTCTATCTGCATTTGAAGCTTTATGATACTGCCTGATAGCTCATCGATTCGCTTTAAAAGCTCCTCTACGAAATTTGACTGACCAGATTGATCCTGTAAAACATTAGCCTGCAAAGTTTTTTGAGGCGCTTCTTTTGTTGAAGCAAAATTTGAATCAAAAATTCTAACATCGTCAGTCGAGCCTATATCTTTGTTGTATTTTAAGCCTCTACCGACAAAAACGCTGCTATCATCAGCGCTATCAACATCTAGAGTGTTATCATTATCATGGCTCTCTTCGATCTTTTTTTCCTGACCCAAAACCTTAAACCGATAATTTTCAACAAAGTGCTTTTTAGCATCTTCGTTGGATATAACGCTACTTCTCATTCTATCATCTCATCAGCTTCACCGACTTGGAAGACTCCTTGATCGGCTAAAGCTTGGACTTGCTCTACTATTCGGCGTTGCGCCTCTTCGACGTCTTTTACGCGAACGGCGCCAAGATACTGCATCTCCTCTTTAAACGCCTCGCTTGCACGCTGTGACATACTGGACATAAATTTCTCTTTAAGCGCGTCGCCCGAGCCCTTAAGTGCAACCATAAGATCTTTTTTATCGACGTTTTTAAGAATTTCTCTAATGGCGATTTGATTAAGCGTGTTGATATCTTCAAATGTAAACATAAGCTCTTTGATAACGGTAGCAAGCTTTTCATCGCTGTCTTCGATATGCTCAAGCGTTGATTTTGAGGCTTTTTGCCCAAGTCTATTAAGCACTTCGGCAACCGCTCTTGGACCGCCGACCTCAACTTTATATGAAGTGAGACTTTCAAGCTTGCCTTCAAGCACGGTTGAAACTCTTTTGATAACAGAAGGGCTGATATCGCCTAAATTTGCCATTCTCATCACGACTTCGCCTCTAAGATCGTCGCTAAAATAAGAAAGCGTTTCCGCAGCGCTCGTTGAGTCCATATGAGCAAGTATCAAGGCTATGGTTTGAGGGTGTTCTTTGGTGATGAAGTCCGCTAACTGCTGAGGCTTGATCTTGGTTAGATAACCAAAGCTCTTGGTGCTTTCCATGCTTTTAGCAAGTTTATCAAGAATTTTTTGCGCGGTTTCAGGACCAAAAGTACGGTATAAAATTTCCTTAGCATACTCAAGACCGCCGCTTCTCATGTATTGATTTGACTGCATAAGTGCGTAAAATTCTTCCAAAACCGCAGCCGCAACCTGTCTATCTACGCTTTTTGCCGTAGCGATGTAGCGTGAAATTTCAGTTATAACATCAACTTCCATATGAGAAAACAAAAGCGTAGTGGCATCTTCTCCAAGCTGGATTAGAAGTATCGCGACCTTTTCTGGCATTGAAAGATCGTCGTAAATTAACTTTTGTTGTTCGTTTAACTTAGTAGCCATCAAAAATCCTTGCGGTTGCTAAAATCAACGTCATTTTTAATCATATCCTGAATAAGCACCGATATCTCCTCGCTTCGCTCTTGCACGATAAGCTTAGTCTTTTCAAGTAAGACATCGTATCTTAGCTCGTCTTCGTTGAAATTTTCACCGATTCCAAGTTGCTCTTCGACTTTTTTCTTAGCAGCTTTAAATTTCTCCAAAGCGTCTTCGCTATCGTCAAGATCTATCATATCAGGCAACTCTTCAGGCTCTTCTTCTTTGATATTTTCAACCATTTTTTCCATGAACGGCACGATGATTTTCTTATAAAATATAAATAATAAAAGCGCGACAAAAAGATACTTAAGCATCGGCAAAAACGGCGTTACGTAAGCGTCAAAAAACGAATTCACCTTACTTGCAGGCGTTTCGTTGTTCGGGCGCTGGAATTCAAAATTGCTAAGAGTAACTTCATCGCCTCTATTTGCATCAAAGCCTACGGACTGCTTGATAAGTGCGTTTATCTGATCAAGCTGTTCTTTGTTAAGCGGTATGTATTCGATCTCTTTTGTTAAATTTCCGCTCTCATCTTTTTTATTTTCGTATCTTCCGTCAACCACTACCGCAGCGCTTAAACGCTTGATAGTAGCGAACTGATCCTTGATACGCATAACTTTCTTTGAAATTTCATAATTCGTAGTTGCCGAGCTTTTGGTATAAAGCTCCTCAAGTTTTTTATCTTCAAGACCCTCAACAGGACCTATATTGCTAACCGCACCAGGCACGCCCTGCACTTCAGGCGCTTTAGAGCCTTGGCGCTTTTCTTCGATACTCTGCTCGCTTCTTGCGACCGAATTTGGATCAAAAGTCTCGCTTTCGCTATCTTTGCGCGAAAAATCAAAATCAATCGTAACCTTAGCCACGACCTTATGCATGCCGCCTACGATAGGCGAAAGCACATTCAGTATCTTTTGCTCGAGCGCATTTTCGGCTTCGCGCTTGTATCTTATCTGCTGAGCGATCATATCGCTATCATAGTCGCCATCCTCTTCTCCCAAAGGAATTCCGTCTTGATTTACGATTTTTACGTTTTGAGGAGTGAGATTTGCAACCGCCGAAGAGACTAAATTTTTAATTCCGGTAATCTGCTTTAAATTAAGACTCTGTCCGTCTTTTAAATTTAATACTATCGAGGCTGAAGGAGGAGTCGTCCGCTCCGTAAATAACGTCTCTTTTGGGATTGCTATTCGCACAAGAGCCTTATCTATCGGCGCTAGGCTTTCTATCGTACGCGCTAACTCACCTTCAAGAGCTCTTTGAAATTTGACCTTTTGCTCGGCATCCGTAGCTCCAAATTCCTGCTTGTCAAAAATTTCAAAACCGACTTTATTGTCCTTTAAAATTCCCATAGAAGCTACGGAAATTCGCTCTTTATAAACGTCGGCAGTCGGCACTAAGATGGTGCCTTCATTGTAAATTTTATATTTTACGCCGTTTTTTTCAAGCTGCTGAACGATAAGCGCGGAATCACTCGGAGAGATGTTTTCAAAAAGTACGCTATATCCGTCATAGCTTTGAGCTTGAGAGCTTTTATAAATACTAAGAAAGACCAAAAAACCCACGACAAACACAACCGAGCTTGCCGCGATTATACGCTGTTTTAAAGAGAGATTTTGATAAATTTGTCCAATCTGCTGAAATATCGCTTTAAAATCCATTTCCTATCTTATAGTCCCCTCTAATTCGCTTAAAACTCTATCATTTTGCCACTGTAGTCCTATTGTGATACGAACGGCATTTAGTCCATAACTTTTTAAATCACGTAAAATTATACCTTTTTTTAGCAGAATTTGCGCGATATCGCTTGCATTTAGCTCATTAAATTTATAAGTTATGAAATTTGTATAGCTATTTATAAACTCGATTTGGTTTTTCTTTGCAAATTCTTCATACCTTATCATCTCTTTAAAATTCGCTTCTATCGAGCGCCTTACGAACTCCTCGTCTTTTAGAGCCTCAATCGCCGCTTTAAGACTTAAATTCGTGATGTTAAAAGGCGCCCTAAGCTTGCCAAGCTCGCCTATGACGCTAGCGTCTGCGATACCGTATCCCACTCGCATACCGCCAAGCCCGTAAGCCTTAGAAAAGGTACCAAGATAAATGGCGTTTTTAAATTTCGCTATAAGCTCGTTTGGTTTTATCTCTTTTTTAGCGTCTTTAAATTTTGCAAATTCCTGATACGCACCGTCGATCACCACAAGCACGTTTTCATCAACTTCGCCAATAATTTTATATACTTCATCAGCATCTATACACTCGCCAAGGGGGTTGTTCGGCAAGCAAAGAAATATGATAGCAATCTCGTCTTTATGCGCATTATAAATTTCTCTAAATTCGTTTAAATCATGTTCTTTGGCTTTGGTTTTATAGATTTTAGTACCGGTTTGTTTGGCGTAAATTTCATACATAGCAAAGGTCACTCCCGCCATCAGCACGGCGTTTTTAGCATTTGCCTTTGCATGAACGGCAAATTCTATCACTTGATCGCTTCCCGAGCCTATTATAAGGCACTTTTCATCTACGCTAAATTTCTTTGCAAGTGCAGCTTTTAGCTCAAAATAGCTATCATCAGGATACAAGCTCATCTTGTTTGCATACTCTCTTATAGCTTCAACGACGGCTTTGCTCGTGCCAAATGGATTTTCGTTACTAGCTAGCTTGATCACGTCATTTGCTGCTATGCCAAATTCTCTAACTACAAGTTCGATCGGCTTGCCCGCTTCATAATTTATCAAATTTGCCAAATTCTCGTTAAATTTCATCTCTCATCTCCTGAAATGTAGCTTCCAAGCCAGGTTATCTCATCACCGAATGTCTTTACTTTTTCAATGGCTCTAACGACGTTTTCATCGTCTATATGACCTTCAAAATCTATATAAAAGACAGTCCTAAACTCGCGCTCTTTTATAGGACGGCTTTCAAGCTTGGTTAAATTTATCCCCTCGTCCCTAAAGGCTCCAAGCAGGTCGGCAAGCCCACCGGGACGGTGATCGGTGCGAGCCAAAATAGATGTTTTATTTCTCTGAGCGCGTTCGTTTTTAAAATCACTCAGTATAAAAAATCTCGTGCGATTTGCCATATTATCCTCAATCGTCTCAAACAAAATCGGCACATTATAAAGCTTGGCTGCAATCTTTGAGCAGATAGCCGCCGAATTTGGCTCAGTTGAAGCGAATTTCGCAGCCTCTGCGGTTGATTTTGTAGGGATAAATTCGGCACTTGAAAGCAGATGATCATCTAAAAATTTAAGGCATTGGTTGTATCCTTGCGGATGTGAATAAATACGCTTAATGTCGCCTAAATTCTCGCAAGTACTTGCAAAGCTATGGTGTATATCCATGTAAATTTCAGCCACTACTTTAACGCCCTCAAACCTGCCAAGACAATCAAGCGTCGCACCAACTGCGCCTTCGGTGTTGTTTTCGATAGGAACTACACCGTATTTTGCCTCTTTGTGCTTAAGCTTGGTAAAAACCGACTCAATCGTAGCAAGCGGCAGATACGAGCTCATCGCGCCAAATCTACTCTCGGCAGCCTGATGAGTGTAAGTGCCTTCAGGCCCTAGATAGGCGACTTTCTCGGGCATTTCAAGATTTCTGCTAACTGCGAAAATTTCAAGATATATCGCTTCGATTGCCGATTTATTTAAGATATTTGAGCCGCTACTTTCAAGGCGGTTTAGTATCGCTCTTTCTCGCTCGGGACGATATATAGAAGTGCCGCTGGTCTGCTTTAATTCGCCGATTTTTTTGACAAACTTCATGCGCTCGTTTAATTTTTTTAAAATTTCATCATCAATCTTGTCGATTTCACTTCGCAAATCATTTATATTTTGCATATAGCTCCTTTAAAAACTCAGAAACATCGGCGTAAATTTTATCTACTACGTGTGGCTTAACGCCTGAATTTTTAGCATCCTTTACCTTGCCGCTTAAAACAAGAGCCGTTTTCATGCCAAGCTCTTTTGCGCCCACCAAATCGCCCTTAGCATCATCGCTGATTATCAAAATATCGTTAAATTTAGCCTTTGCATTTTGTAAATTTAATAATTCCAAAGCGGCTTTATAAAACTCCTTGCTTGGCTTTCCGATGACTTCATATTCGCGTCCCGTAGCGTAATTTAGCATCTTGGCTATCGCTCCTACGCCGGGATAGCTTCGATTATTTTTTTTATATATGCTAGTTTCACTCATTGCAATTAGTTTTGCACCGTTTTGCAAAATTTCTATCATTGAAGCGAATTCATCAAATTTAAAGTCATCTCCGCTAGCCACTATCACGGCTTTAGCGAAATTTTCATCAAGCTCATAGCCTAAATTTCTCATGGTTTGTTTGAATTTATCGGCTCCAAAGGCTGCGATTTTACAAGGCGGCAAGATGCTTTCAAGTACGCAAAAAGGATCTATATAAGCACCCTCTTTTATCGCTAGCCCCTTGCTTCTAAGCTCTGCTAAAAACTCATCGCTTTTAAATTTCGTGTTATTTGTTATGACGACATACGGAATGCTTTGCAAATTTAAACACTCAATCAGCTCACAAGCGCCGTTTATGGGGCTTTTGTCACTATCGCTTATCAAAGTGCCCTGAACGTCGATAAATATCACAAAAGATCCTTTTCAAGAGCGATCAGATCTTCAAAACTTTCGCGACGCCTAATCAAAAAATCCTTACCCTCTTTTACGCCAACTTCTGCAGCCCTTAAGCGCGTGTTGTAGTTGCTACTCATGCTAAAGCCGTAGGCTCCTGCTGATTTTACTACGAGTAGATCCTTGCTATCGCAAGTCGGTAAATTTACATTTTTGGCTAAAAAATCGCCGCTTTCGCATACTGGGCCTACTACATCGCAAAGGCTAAAGTCAAATTTGTCCAAATCCTCTTGCTTGCAGCTGCAGACCGCTTGTCCGTCTTTAACTGCAAAAATTTTATGCTCCGCTCCGTAAAGGCTTGGGCGAAGCAAGTCGTTCATCGCTCCGTCAACCACGACAAAGCGCTTTTGTTTATTAAATTTCTCATACAAAACGCTAGTTAAAAAATACCCGCTATTGCCTACGATAAATCTACCCGGCTCACAAACGATCGTTACGTCAAGACCGCTTAAATTGCTTAAAATTCCCTGCGCGTACTCATATAAATTCGGCTCTTTTTCATCGCCATATACGATACCAAGTCCGCCGCCAACGTCAAAAAATTTGATATCGATCTCAATTGATTTTAATTCCCTAAGCAGATTTGAAACGACCTTTGAAGCCTGCACTATAGGCTCTATATCGGTGATTTGCGAGCCGATATGAGAGTGTATGCCGACAGGCTCAAGGAAGGCTGAATTTTTAGCGTGTAAGTACATTTTTTTAGCGGTTTTAATATCAACGCCAAATTTATTTTCATTAAGTCCCGTTGAGATGTAAGGGTGGGTTTTAGCGTCTATATCGGGATTTACCCTTATACTTATGCGAGCCGTTTTACCAAGTTCTTTTGCAACCTTTTCAAGACTATACATCTCGGCTTCGCTCTCTAAATTTATCATCAAAATTTCATTTTCAAGGGCGAATTTGAGCTCATCATCGCTCTTGCCTACGCCGCTAAAAATGATCTGATATTTTTTAGCTCCCGCCGTCAAAGCTCGCCTTACTTCGCCTTGGCTTACGCAATCAAACCCTGCGCCTAAATTTGCAAGATGCTTCAAAACGCTTAAGTTTGAATTTGCTTTAACGGCATAGCAAACCAAAGATTTTCTAGCGTGAAAAGCCTGCTTTAAAGCCTCATATCTAGCGGCTATATAATCAAAATTATAAACATAAAGAGGAGTGCCGTAAGTTTTGGCTAAATTTGTAAAATCCATAAAACTAACCTTGATAGAAATGATTAGATTTTACTGAATTTTCGCCTAAATTTGACTTAACGGTGCTTAAAATAAAGATATAAAGCAACCCCAAATATACAAACTATCGGCAACAAGACTCCAAGCTCCGGCAGTATAACACCGTTATGAGCAAATCTCATGAGTACAAATAGAGCACCCCAAACACAAAGTGTTACTATAATAAACACAAAACTGGCAAGTGCGAGATTAAAAAATCTACCAGTAACAGGCAAGAAATAATAGATTATAAAAACCATTAGAGGCGCAAAAAACGGAGAAAAGGCTAGATTGTACAAGGTGGTTTTAGCCGCATTTAGCCCAACGCCTTCTTTTTCAAATGCAAATATAAAATCAAGCGCGTCTAAAATGGATATGGAGGAGCTTGCCTGATAGGCATTTTCTATGGTTTTTGGTTTAAAGCCCTCCAAACTCTCAAGAGTGTCAAAGTGCTTTATATCAAGCCCTTTTGCGCCAAGCTTTACGATTTCCGGCATAGTAGTTACATTTACATCTTTAAGTAACCATTTGTTATCGCTAAAGCTTGCTTCGTTACCAAAAGTAGCGCTTAGCAGCTTTCCATTAGACACATCAAATATCCTTATGTCTTTTACCGTAGCCGTTACGGGATTAAGCTCTTTGATGTAGATAAATTTGCCCTCAAATTTCAAAAATATATCAGAACTAACACGCGAAATTTGAGAAGTTTTCATCAAATTTCTTTGAAATTCGTAGGAGTAGGCAAAGGGGGTAAAATTTAAGCCGACATACATAAGAGTAATCACAAGAGCAATTATAAAAGGCGGTTTAATAAGCGTGTTTTTGCTAATACCAAGAGCGTAAAAGCTAACAAGCTCGTTGTTTCTAATCATGCTAAATTTACTAACAATCAAGGCGAAAATCAAAGATAGCGGAAGCACGTAATTAACGGCAGTAAGCGATGTAAGCGAGAAATAAAGCAGTCTTAAGTTCGCACTTGTAGGCATGTCTTTTAGATTTGTAAGTATATCGATACCCACGTAAAAAAATATGAGGGCTAAAAATATCACAAAAAACGATTTAAAATATAGCCAGCCGACATATCTTGCATACAAATTCACTAAAACACCTTCATTAAATTTGTCGAATTCTATCTAATTTAAATTAAATCCAGCCTATTTAAAGATAAATTTTAAGTTTCAATTTGACAAATAAGATATTTTTGACTTTTGCAATAATGAAATTTATAAGAATCTTGGGGTTTCTTTTAAATAAATAGTTTTCAACGAAAGAATAAAAGCTGATTTGGGAATTTTTATTGTTTAATTTTAACTCTTTAAAATCAAATTAAAATTTAGGATTTTAATTTAACAAATTCCTTTTTTTGTAGAGTATTTTTGAGAAATACTAGCAACATCGCTCCTAATAAGCTCTAAGACCGCCTCTTTGGTATAACTTAAAACTTTTTGCAAGCATTCATTTTCATCTTCGCTAAATGCACTTAGAACATGGCTTGTGACACTTGTCTTATCGCTTCTGCCTATGCCTATACGGACTCGTTCATACTCGCTTCCAATTAAGCTGTCGATCGATTTTAGTCCATTATGCCCGCCGCTACTACCGCCTATTTTAAATTTAACCGTTCCAAGCTTAAGGTCTAAGTCATCGTGAATTACTATAATGCGCTCCGGTTTGTAAAAATCATTTACCGCTTTTACGCTGTTTCCTGATAGGTTCATGAAGGTTTGAGGTTTTAAAAGAAGCAAATTTGAAAATTTAAAAAGTTGGCCTTGAAATTTGCTAGAACTAACGTCGGTAAATTTCTCGGTTTTAAGTAGGTCTATAAGCATAAACCCGATATTGTGTCTTGTTTTTTCGTATTGTGAGCCGGGATTTCCCAGCCCAACTATAAGGATCAATCTATAAGCCTTAAACTACTTAGCTTTTACGACTCCGACAACTGCAACATGACCGGCATCAACCATGCTAACGCCTGTAGGAACGGTGATATCTCTTACTAATATCGTATCTTCTACGTCAAGCTTGCTAACGTCAAGCACAAATGAATTTGGTAGGTTTTCAGCTGTACATTTTACCGCAAGTCTCTTTTTAGATAGGATCAAAACACCTTTATTTTTAAGGCCGATCGGTGTTCCAAAAGGCTTAACAGGGATTAAGTATTTTGATACTACACCAGGAAGTGCAACTTTTAGATCCACGTGCTTAAGAGCGTTTGTGATAGGATCTTTTTGATACTCCACGATAACGACTTTAAGTACCTTATCGCCAACCTTTACATCAAATGCAAGACTATCTTTTTTGCGCACCTCTTTGATAAATTCATTCACCTTAAAAGCCGCCTCAATATTCTCTAATCCTTTTCCGTAAATGTTCGCGATTAGATAACCATCTCTTCTCAAAGCTTTAGAAGCTTTTTTACCGATACTCTCTCTAACGATACCTTCTAACATCGTTTTCCTTTCATAAAAAATAAATGCCGATTTTAGCCAAAATTTTATAAATTTAGCCTAAATTTAACTGTCCAAGTCTTTAAGCGCGATTACGTCGCGTTTTAACCTTTCAGTGTAATCTTCTTCTCCGCTTGCAAGATCAAGCATGCCCTCTTTTGCTAAATTTGCGTTTTTGATCTTGATTTCAAGGTTATTTCTCTTACTTGATTTTTCCAGAGCCTCTTCAAGGTCTATTATCTCTTCATTGTAAAGTTCAAGCAGATGCTGATCAAAAGTCTGCATACCGTAAGTGTTTTTACTCTGCTCTATCGCGTCATAAATTTCACCCTCTCTGCCATCCATGATCATGTTTTTAATTCTTACGTTTTTAATCATCACTTCAACGGCAGGTCTTCGTGTATTTTGAAGAGTTCTAACAAGTCTTTGAGAAATTATCGCTTCCACAACCGAAGCAAAGGTCATCTTTATACGATTTTGCTCCTCTTTTGGAAACATATTTATAACCCGCCCCACAGTCTCTTTAGCATCCAAAGTATGCAGAGTAGAAAGCACCAAGTGTCCTGTTTCAGCCGCAGCCATCGCTGTTTTTACGGTTTCAAGATCTCTCATCTCGCCAACCAAAATCACATCGGGATCTTCGCGCAAAGATGCACGCAAAGCGTCTGAAAATCCGCTCGCATCTTGCCCTATAGCTCTTTGATTTACGATACTTTTTTGATCGGTATATACGTACTCGATAGGATCTTCAATAGTGATAATATGACGCTTTTTTTGAGCGTTCATTCTATTTATCATACTTGCAAGAGTTGTCGTCTTACCGCTTCCTGTTGGACCGGTAACTAAGATAATCCCACGATTTACCGTATCGCAAATTTTTTCTATTATAGGCGGGAGATAAAGCTCTTCAAAATTTGGAATTTTCGTAGGTATAGTTCTAAAAACCGCAGAAACACCTTCCATTTGGAAAAATATATTTACACGAAAGCGATAATCGTCATTTAGCTTATGGGTAAAGTCGATATTTTTCATATCCACAAGCTCTTTAAAGCGCGAACGCAAAAGCTCTTTTGCCAAAGTAATGCTATCTGCTTGACTCATTATTTCGGTATTCATTTGGCGAATTTCACCGTTAAATCTACCGTAGATATATCCGCCCGATTTTATGTGAAGATCGCTTCCGCCGCCTTCAACAAGCTTTGAAAGATATCCGTTAAGTTTATCTCTTAAGATAAAATCTAATTTACTGACGTCTACTTCAAATTGAGAAATTTCCATAGCTCGCTCCCTAAATTTGGTTTTGTTTTAATGCTTTCATTATCTCTTCATATGCCTGCACAAACTGCTTTATGCCGTCATTTAAAAGCTCTTTATAAACTCTGCTCATATCTATATCGGCTCGTTTTACCACCTCAAAAAATCTCTCGATACTATCATCGCTTGCGGCTTCTTTTGGCTCGCTATTTTGGCTTATAAAAGCTTTGATCGTATCAAGCGGAGCTGTATTGATCGAGTTTTTATACATTAGCTCTTTTACGTAATAATCCTTGCTAAGCTCATCGCCCTTTACGCCGGTGCTTGCAAAGAGCGCTCTTACGTTGGCTAAATTCCTAGCCTCTATGATTTTATAAATTTTAGTAGCATTCATTATGCCGATTTGTCCCGTAGGAAGTGAACTTTGACGCATCTTTTCGTCAAGCAATCTATCAAAACGGCTTACAAAAATACTTATCACGCCTTGAGGAAGTTTTGTATTTGGGAATTTTTTCTCGTAAATTTTTGTTCCGCTCTCAAAGGCTTCAAGGCAAGATATCGCTTGCTCAGGTGAAAATATAAGCGTAGCATTGACTGAAATTCCTCTTGCTATAAGCGCGCTCATCGCTTCAAATCCGGCCTTTGTCGCAGGAATTTTTATCATAACATTTGGCATAGCCATCTCATTAAACAGCCTAACACCCTCTTCTATCGTGCCTTGAGTATCATCACAAAGGTTTGGATCAACCTCGATACTTATAAACCCGTCATCGTCGTTTGCGAAATTTTTTATAAGCTTATTTGCCGCGATTTTGATATCTTGCATAGCAAGAGTCTCGTAGATATTTTTAGGATGTTTTCTCTCGCTTTGCTCTATAGTGCTTTTGTAAGCACTTGAGGTTAAAAAGGCCGATTTAAATATCGCGGGGTTTGAAGTAGCTCCGTTTATCGCACCTGAATTTATAAGTTCTACAAATTCTCCATTTAAAAAATCCCTCTCCACAAAATCACACCATAGCGAAAATTTGACATTACCGTTAAACATCTTTTTGCCTTTTATACTAAATTTATTATCTCTCTTAAATCTTTTTTATCTATACAGTGCGTCGCTTTGGCTCTTAAAATTTCTTTAGCGCAAAAAGCGATTTTAAGACTTGAATGTTCAAACATGGATATATCATTGGCTCCGTCTCCTACACTCATAGTTTCGTCTTTGCTTATGCCTAGCAAATTTTGCAAATTTTGCATCATAGCGCCTTTTGAGAAACCAAACATCATCTCGCCTCCCACAAGTCCGCTTAAAGCGCCGTCTTTTGAGTGCAAGATATTTGCAAAGCTAGCGTCAAATTTAAGCTTAGCTTGCGCCCTATCCGTTCCTGCGTGAAATCCTCCGCTAAAAACGACTACTTTTATGCCTTTGGATTTTAGATGAGCTATCAGATCAAAGGCTCCTGGCATAAGCGGTAAATTTTCACAAATTTCATCTACTTTCTCTACGCTAAGTCCTTTTAGCAGGCTTACGCGCTTAGTTAAACTCTCAAAAAAATCAAGTTCGCCCGCCATAGCGCGCTTGGTTATAGCACTAACTTCATCACCTACTCCTTGAGCCTGCGCTAAAAAATCAATAGTCTCTCCGTCCATCAAAGTAGAGTCAAAATCAAAAACACAAAGTTTTATCAAAATTTAGCCTTTAAAAATCGCGCTTTAAGAGCGACTCAACTTTTAAAATCGTAAGGATATTTTGATCTCTTTTGCCGATTCCATAGATCATGCCTTTTTCTTTCAGCAAAGTCTCAGGCGGCGGATCAATCCTATTCTTTTTAATTCTAATTGCCTCGGTTAGCCTATCTATAACAAATCCCGCCACTCTGTTTTCATCATCTTTCATCACGATATATCTCGTGTTTGCATTAGGCTTTGTGGCGTTTAGCGAAAAACGCTTCCTAAGATCAATTAGCGGTATAACGCTTCCGCGCAGATTAAACACACCTAAAACATACTCGGGCACGCTAGGCACGCGAGTATATTCGATCGGTTTAATAATCTCTTGGATGTTTAAAATCGGTATCGCATACTCCTCGTCTCCTACTATAAATCCGACAAGTTGGACTATCTCGTCTCTATCCTTTTCGCTAGGATCTGAAATTTGCTTTTTCTGTCTTTTTAGAACCTGATTTAATTTGTCATTCATGTTCTATCCTATCATTTTAATATTTTTTCTAACTACGTTTTCAAGGTATTCCGATGAATACGGCTTAGTGATATACTCGGTCATTCCCACTTCAACTCCTCTTAATCTATCCGTCTTTGAAGTCCTTGAAGTAACTGCTATCAGCGGTAAATTTCTATACTTTGAGTATTTGCGAATTTCCGCAGCCAAAGTATATCCGTCCATCCTTGGCATCTCTATATCTATAAGCATAGCATCAAGAGCGTGTTCGCCCGATTTTACTATACTAAGCGCTTCAACGCCGTTTGTAGCTTCTATAACGGTTACGCCAAGCGGCTCAAGCGATCTTTGCATGATATTTCTATCCATCTTGGAATCATCCACTATCAGCACCTTATAATCGCTCGGCTTTTCTTTAGTCGCTTTTGAAGCCTCAAGACTGGCTCTAATATCTACTTTGATATCTTTTGCCATCTCCATCATAGCGGCAACGTCGATTATAAGCGTTACGCGTCCGTCACCTCTTATAGTAGCGCCTGCAATTCCTGGGATGTTTTGCAAGTAATCGCCCATGGATTTTATAACGATCTCTTCTTGACCTACAAGGCTATCTACTATGATACCAAGCTTAGCTTCCGCAACCCCGATGATAACTACATAAGTCTGCTCTCCTCCGTCAAATACCTGCTTAACGCCAAAGATGTCTGAAAGCTTAACAAGCGAAAGAACCTCGTCTCGCAACCTAAGTACGTTCTTGCCGTCGATAGTGTATATATCATCTATAGGCACTCGAACCGTTTCAAGAACACTTGCAAGCGGGATAGCGAAAAATTCCTCTTGAGAGCCAACTAAAAGTGATTGGATGATAGCTAGAGTAAGAGGAATTTTAAGTTTTACGACCGTTCCTTTTCCAAGCTCGCTATCTATATCGATTAATCCGTTTAGCTTTTCTATATTTGTCTTAACGACATCCATTCCTACGCCGCGTCCGCTTACGTTTGTGACCTTTGCCGCAGTTGAAAATCCGGGCTTAAATATAAGACTAAACGCCTCTTTATCACTCATCGCATCAGCTTCACGCTCGGTTATTATGCCTTTTTCGATCGATTTTGCTTTAAGCATATCGGCATCAAGGCCTTTACCATCATCTGCGATCTCAACTACTATGTGATTACCTTCGTTATAGGCTTTTAGCTGAATAGTTCCTTTTTCGCTCTTGCCTGCGGCAATTCTAGTCGCGCCGTCTTCTATGCCATGATCACAAGAATTTCTTATCATATGCACAAGTGGATCGCCGATTTGCTCGACTATGGACTTATCAAGCTCGGTCTCTTCACCCGCGATTTCAAGATCGATCTGTTTATTTAACTCACGACTTAAATCTCTTATCATACGAGGGAATTTGTTAAACACTTTAGCAATAGGAAGCATTCTTGTCTTCATAACCGCAAGCTGGATATCCGTAGTTACAAGGCTTAAGCTAGAAACCACTTGATTTAGCTCTTCAAGGAATTTTTCGCCCTCATATCTTTCCTCTACGTCATCATAAATTTTAAGCAAGCGGTTTTTGCCAAGCACGAGCTCGCCGATTAAATTCATCAAATGATCAAGTCTTTTAACTTCTACGCGTATAGTCTGTTCCGCATCGCTTCCGCCTGCTGAAGGAGCTGGGACTTTCTTCTCGGCTTCTACTTTTTTAGGAGCACTTGGCGCAACAGGTTTAGGCGCAGACTGGACGGCTGCTTTTGGAGCCTCAGGAGCTAAATTTGCACTTGGTGCAGGCGCGCTTGCCGCTTTTTGCGCTCTACGGGCTTGATCTTCCGCTTTTCTTACTTTAAGCAGTCTTTCTATCTCGGCTTCTATCTCGTCATCGCTTAAATTTGATAAATTTTCATCGCTAATCGGCTCAGGTTCAGGCTCGGCTTGCACTTCCTCTACAGGCTCGGCTTTTGGGCTTTCTTGAACCGCGGCTGCGCTTTCGCCCTCTGAAATAGCAGTAAGTCTAGTGCAGATATCATTTATATCTATGCCTACATCGGTGTCGTTTCCATTATCTCTAATTCCGTGCAGAAGCGACTTCATCATGTCGATTGATTCAAGTACGACATCCATGATGTCAGGCGTTATCTTAAGCTCATCTTTTCTAGCTTTGTTTAAAACATCTTCCATATGATGCGTAAGTTTGGTTAAAACATCAAAATTTAAAAACGAAGATGATCCTTTTACGGTGTGAGCAACGCGGAAAATTCTATTTAAAAGCTCCAAATCTTCAGGGTTTGACTCAAGCTCGATAAGGTCATGGTCGATTTGCTCAACTAGCTCAAAGGCTTCTACCAAAAAGTCTTCAAGTATCTCTCTCATATCATCCATATCTTACCCCTATTTCGCTGATTTTTGCGCTTCAATAACACGAAGCACCTCATTATAAAGAATAGTCGCATCAAATTTCGTTAAGTACGCAGCACCGCCCGCCTCTTTACTCTGAGCCTCGCTATAAACATTGCTCAAAGAGGAGTTAAAGATAATAGGTATGTTTGAGTATCTACTATCATCTTTAAGAGTCGCCGCGAAACGGTATCCGTCCATCTGAGGCATCTCGATATCGCTTAATATAATCCTTAAATGTTCGTTTAATTTATCTCCGTACATCTCGTAAAGATCTTTCATCTTAGAAAGTCCTTCGATACCGTCTTTTGCCTCAACTACTTTTAATCCCATCTTTTCAAGAGTATCTTTTACGAGCTTTCTGGCAGTCGAGCTATCATCAAGAACAAGCGCTACGCCGTGAAGCTTCTTAGCCTCATCTATATCAACCTCTATCTTAGGACTATAAATTCCAAGCTCTTCAACGATACTTTCAAGATCCAGTATCAACAAAACTTCATCGTTTTCTATGCGAGTTACGCCTGTTATTTTGCCTTTGTCAAGCGTGCCTGAGCTTGCAGAAAAGCTTGCAGCTTCTATATCCGCCCAATTAATTCTGCGAATTCTTTTAGCTTCATGAACTATAAAACCTATCAAAATTTCGCTAAATTCCGAAATTATTACGCGCGGTTTCATAACGGCTTCTTGCGGCTCTTTTATATTCATCCATTTGGCTAAATTTATAACCGGTATCACTACGCCCCGTAAATCAAAAATTCCTTCTATATATTCAGGAACACCCGGAAGTTCGGTCAAATTTGGCATCTTGATGATTTCGCGGACCTTGGCGACATTTACGCCGTATATACCCTCATATACTCTGTCGCCAGTCTGCTTAAAAATTCTAAAATCAACAAGCTCCATCTCGTTTGAACCGGTCTTTAAAACGTTATCATCAAACATCTTGGCCCCTTGCGCTCTTTAGAGCAAACTTAATCTTTGGTGCGTATTCTACTATAAAATAACTTTGCTCGCATGCAAAACTTGGAACGTTGATATATTGTTGATTTTGAAACTCAAATATATCTCCTTGGTGAAAATGCCCTTCGATTATGATTTCTTCGGTATAATTCGCCACTCTTTTTGCCGCTAAATTTTTAAAATTTGGAATTTTATAAGTTAAATTTTTATGTCGTAATTTTTTAAAAAGTGCTTTTGAAATTTTAAAATTTAACAAATTATCAATAAAATTCATACATTTTAAAAATGGTTTGAGCCTTAAAAATCTCAAAGCATATTTGCTAACAAAAGGCAAAAATATATCTCCGTGCGCAATAGCCACGTTTTGCGCGCATTCGCTCTTAAATTTGACAGGTTGCGCAGCGATCGGAAAGACTCGCACGTTTTTTAAGATTTTTGAAAGGTTAAAGTCGTGATTTCCTTCAAAATAATAAATTTCCATCCGCCCTGAAAGCTCATTTATAAGCCTTATATGCTCGCTTGCAAATTTAAGCGGATAATCGCAGTAATCCGATAAAAAATCAAACATATCACCCATCAAAAATAGCTGCGGAGCGCAAATTTTGCCCTCTTTTAATGCTCGTAGAAATTTTAAAAATTCGGGGCGATTTTCGTTAGCGTGAGAATCGGCTATAAAAATCGCGCCATTTTTTATCGTCAAATTTTGCATTTTAAGGAAGACAAGTATAAATAGGAAGTGCCGTATCTTCGCTAAATCCGCAGATTAAATTCGCATTTGCAAGAGCTTGCGAGCTGGCACCCCGCAAGAGATTATCGATGGCTGAGTTTATAAAAATTTTATCCTCGTGCACATAAGCCGTTATATCGCAAAAGTGCGTTCCGGTAACGCTTTTGATGCTAACGGGCTCATTTTTAACCCGCACGAATTTTTCAGCTTCATAAAATTTATTTAAAATTTCGCAAGGATCTATCTTGCTAGCAAGTTTCGCATAAACACTTACCAGCATTCCGCGCGTTATAGGAAGCAAGTGAGGCACGAAAAGCGTGGGTATTTGCCTGCCTGCAATAAGTGAAATTTGCTCTTTTATCTCGTCGCTATGGCGGTGCTTTATCGGATTATAGGCGTTTGCGTTTTCATTCACGCTCACAAAATGGCTTGTCGCGCTTAGTTTTTTGCCCGCACCGCTAACTCCGCTTTTTGCATCTATTATCACGCCAAATTCCATGTCGATAAATGGCAAAAACGGCGCGATAGCCAATATCGAAGCAGTCGGATAACATCCCGGATTTGCGATCAAATTTGCTCTTTTTATGCGTTCGCGGTTTAGTTCTACTAGTCCATAAACCGCACTTGATAAATTTTCAGGATCTAGGTGCTCGCAGTAATTTTTCTCATAAAGCTCAAGACTCAAGCGGTAATCGGCCGAAAAATCAACAACCTTAACGCCAAATTTCAAAAGCTCTTTTGCATACTTCATCGCCTCCTGATGCGGCAACGCCAAAAAGACAAGTTCGCATTTTTTAGCCGCTTGGCTTGCGTTTGCAGCGCTTACTTCAAACTCGAAAACGCCTTTTAAAGATGGGAAAATTTCCTCTATCCTAGAAGCAGAGCTTGCAGCAAGGTAAGCGATCTTAAATTCAGGGTGATTTAAAAGCAGCTTTATAAGCTCAAATCCCGTATATCCGCTAACGCCGATGATGCCTACATTTATCATCTACTCTCCAAATTTGATAGGTTTATAGCTAACGGAGATGATCTCTATCTCGCTTGCGCCGTTTGGCAAATTTAGCGTCACGTCATCGCCCTCGCTCTTGCCTATAAGCTGCCTGCCAAGGGGTGAGTTTATAGAGATTAAGCCTCGCTCTAGGTTGCTCTCAGGCGTTCCTACCAGAGTATAGGACTTTTCTATCTCGGTTTCAACGTCCATTATCACAACCGTTGAGCCGAATTTCACCTTATCATGCTCGTATTCGCTGGGATCTATAACTTTTGCTCTGCTTACTATGTCGCTAAGCTCGGCGATCCTGCTTTCTATGAAGGATTGCTTCTCGCGGGCTGCGTGATATTCGGCATTTTCTTTTAGATCGCCATGACTTCTTGCGATGTCGATCTCTTCAACTATGCGCGGACGATCCACGGTTTTTAAATTTTTAAGTTCGTTTGTGATTTTTTCGTATCCAAATATAGTCATCGGTTCAGTCATTTTTATCCTTTTTTATTTTGTATAATATTTGCAACTGCGTTTGCAGAGCCGTGCTCAAGATACTCTCTAAGCTGCGCACAGCCGTTTATAAATTTTTGCCTATCACACTCTTGATAAGCCTTAAGCAAATTTTGCACAGTTACTTCATCCTGCAAAAGCTCGGTGTGAAGCGGCTCTTTGCCTAAAAAATCAAAGATGATATTAGCAAGCCCTGCAAATTTCACTTTCACAAGCCTTCTAGCGATAAACATATCAATGGCTTTTGCCTTGTAAGCTAGCACAAACGGCGTTGCGATAAGGGCTGATTGAAGCGTAGCCGTTCCCGAGCAGATAAATGCAAATTCGCTTTGCAAGAGCGCTCTTGGTGCGTTATTTGTAAGCGTAAATTCGCTTATATCACCGTAAATTTCAAGCTCTTTCATCAAAAACTCAGGCACGCAAAGTAGCTTTTCGCCCTCTATCTGCTTAGCAACTTCGCGAAAAACAGGCATAAGCCTAGTTATCTCAGCCTTTCTAGAGCCTGGTAAAAAGGCTATCTTACCGCTATTTATAAGCGTATTTTTACGCACTCTAAGCTCGTCCATCAAAGGATGTCCCACGTAAGTAGCACGGCTATAAAACATCTTATCAAAAGGCAAGATAGAAGCCAAGTTATCGCAATACTTCTGCACTTTAGCCACTCTGCCCGCCTTCCAAGCCCAAACTTGCGGCAAGATGTAGTAAGTTATAGGCGTTTTAATGCCTGCTTCTTTAATCGCCTTTGCCAGCGGTAAATTGAAGGCCGGACTATCGATGAGCAAGACGTGATCGCACTCGCGAGCTAAATTTACCATCTCTTTGATGGCGCGTTTTGCCTTAAAATAAAGTGGCAAAACCTCCACAAAACCCATCGCCGAAAATTCGCTACTTCGCATAAAAGGCTCACCGAATTTCTCATCAAATATGCCGTTAAGCTCGTAATTATGCAGATACTCAAGCACCTCGGCCAGGTGCAAATTTGCCGAAGCCTCAAGGCAAGAAACAAGCAACTTCACTGATTTCCCTCAAACTCTTCTATGACGTACTGAAGCTCTTGCGTTCGCTCCTTAGTCATCTTTAGATAGCAATTCGCCGAAACAACGAGATACATCGTGCCTTGAGGCGGTATAAACGGGCATTTAGCCTCTTTATAAGCGATCCATTTTCTTTGGATATCTTTTAGCTTCTTTTTATTTTCGTCGTTTAATACACTCATAGCTTTTTTATAAGTTTCGTTTAAAATTTTGTCTTGAATTTCAAACTCTTTATTTATGCACTCTATCATCCCTGCCGTAGAGCTACCGGCCTCTATGCACGCTTTTACTCTTAGTTCAGATTCATCCGCTACGCTTTTGCTTAAATTTGGAGCGCTTTCAGTTTTAACAACAAGCTGCTGCGCGCTAAAAGCAAGGCTTGCCGCAAGCACGATAAATGTAAATTTTTTAAGCACATTTTATCCTTTGGAATTTGACAAAGATTATCCCTAAAAGTGGCTAAATAAATAATAAATTTACAATTTGGCTTTATCAGGCTATAACGAAAGCTATGTTAAAATCGCAAAAATTTTAAAGGCGAAATTTGAAAGAAATTCTTATCACAAACGACGATGGATTCGAGGCTAAAGGGCTTCATGAGCTAGCCAGAACCTTAAAAGAAATTCCAGATACAAACGTTACTATCGTAGCCCCAAGTAGCGAGAAATCAGCCTGCGCGCACTCCCTTACTCTTACAAAGCCGCTTAGGTTTATAAAGATAGACGATAACTTCTTTAAACTCGATGACGCAACGCCGAGTGATTGCGTATATCTGGCGCTTCACGCACTTTATAACAAAAAGCCCGACCTCATCATAAGCGGCATAAATCACGGCGCGAATTTAGGCGAGGATATAACCTACTCAGGCACGTGTGGAGCGGCTATGGAAGGGGTTTTGCAAGGAGTTAAGAGCATAGCGTTTTCGCAATTTTACAAAAACGACAGCATCGATATGCTTGGCTTTTCTTTGGCGCGAGAAATAGTTAAATTTATCGTTCCTCGAGTGCTTGATGGGCGAATTTGCTTGCCTGAAAGGCAATTTTTAAACGTAAATATCCCCGCCGTTACGCAAAAAGATTTTAAGGGCTATCAAGTAGTGCCCGTGGGCAGGCGAAGCTACGCGACTCACGCAACGCTCAATCGCAATCCCCGCGGAGTGGAGTACTACTGGCTGGGAGTTGCCGCGCTTGATTACGAGCAAGGCGATCCAAGCGATATCAGCGTAGTAAACGAAGGCTACGCGAGCTTAACGCCCATAATGCTTGATATGACGGCGCACGCGAGCTTAAATTCGCTCAAAAAGAGCCTTGATGGATAGATTTACGCGCGTTAGGTGGCTTTTGGGCGATGAAAAATTCGCCAAACTTCAAAAGGCTAAAATTTTAGTTTGCGGAGTTGGCGGCGTGGGCGGAATTTGCGTTGATGCACTTGCTCGTTCGGGTGTGGGGCAAATAACCATCATAGATAAAGACACATTTGACATCACAAATCAAAATCGCCAAATTTATAGCGAAGCGGTCGGAGCGGTCAAGGTAGGCGAATTTGCTAAAATTTATCCTAACATCACGCCTATTTGCGAACTTATAACGCCTGAATTTTTGGCGAATTTTAACTTTAGCGAGTTTGATTTGGTAATCGATGCGATTGACGATATGGCAGCTAAGGTTGCTCTTGCAAATGCAGTGCACGGCAAACTCATCTCCTCGATGGGTGGGGCAAAAAGGCTTGATCCTACTAAAATTTGCGTCGCTTCGGTTTGGAAAACTTGCAACGATCCTTTGGCTAGGAAATTTAGATATGAACTTAGAAAATCAGGCTTTAAAGGCGATTTTGAAGTAGTGTTTTCAACCGAAGAGCCAAACTGCAAAGAGCTTGGAAGTTTCATGGGAGTAACGGCTGTTTTTGGACTAAATTTGGCGAGCTTGGCGGTTAAAAAGCTAATCGGTGAAAATTAAAACTTAAAAATAATACTAAGACAAACATAATCGATAAAAATCAAAATACTAAGATAAATCGTCTTTTTATTTATCCGTCTTTCAAGCTCAAAAAGGCTATAAAGCGCGATTAAGAGGCGATTCATCATCTTAAACCCTCCTAAATGTTTCGATAACCAAGATAATTGAGATGATAGTAAAAAGTATCATCATGTTTTTAGTGATTTTACGGCTGTAAATATGAACTAAAACAACAGCCAAGATCATTAAAAGTTTTATGATATCTGGTAAAAATTCCTGCATAACCTTCTTTTAATCCGCATCAACGTAAATTTTATACTTGCCGCTTTGGCTTTAAATTTTTCTCTCAAAACTCTTGTGAGAATTTTCATCAAAATAATAAATTTTGCTTCTGCCTTTATAAATTTCAATCGCGTTTAATTCATTTCCTTTTGCGTCTTTTAGCATAACAGGCTTTGCAAATAACGCTTCTCCGACCTTTTTGCCAATACCATCATGCCAAGAAGTGGCGGCTACAAGCAAAATCAAAACAAAAACTACGCGCATAAATTTTCTAAAAGGAGCGTATAAAATAAGATATCCAAACACAAGAGAGATAGGCAAGATCAAAAGCCACGGCACGCTATCAACGAATATGACGTTAAAGTATTCATTTACGCCGTAATAATCAAAATAACTGGTCTTAAGCCCCACAAAAATCGTAAAGATGGCGGCTAAGACAAATAAAAATCCGATAAAAAACGCATTTACAAATTTCATCTAATTCCTTTTGAGAAATTATATTGAAATTAGGCTTTGAATTCAAAACTGAGGCTAAAATAAGCCTATCTTAAAGCAAATTATCAAATTTAAAAGCTCAAATTTTATCTTAAAACATCAAGGTCAAAAGCAAAATTTAAAAGCCGAGCGGGTTTAGTTAAAATATAAATAGTGTAAAGTGTCACTTAACACTATTTTAAGCTAAAAGGGTGTAAGATTTCATAAATTTTAAAAAGGAGAATGAAAATGCTAAAGATGAATGAGCTTATAGAGCGTAGCAAAACGCCTAAATCAACCATCCTTTACTACATCAAAGAAGGCTTACTGCCCGAGCCCTTTAAAGAAAAAGCAAATTTGCACCTTTATAGCGAGGAGTGCGTGGAGATAATTGAGTTTATAAAATATCTCCAAAGCAACTTTAACTCAACAATAGCGGAGATAAAAGCGCTTTTTGCACATCCGAATTTTGATATCAAAAGCCCATACGAAACGCTTTTGGGCACGCTTGAGCTTGTCATGGGAGCATCGCTTACTCAAATTTATAGCGCCGATGAGCTTTGCAAGGAATTTAAGATAGATCAAAAAACGCTTGAAAAATATGTAAAAGACGGCTTTTTGATGCCGCGAGAGGGCAAATTTACGGCTAAAGAAAGAGAAATTTTAGCCATCATCATGAAGTCGGATAAAAACCAGCTTGAGATACTAAAAGCTTATATAAATTTAGCCAAAAAGCTAGCCAAAGAAGAGGTCGCGCTTACTTTTAAATCGCTTGAGGGCGTAGATGAAGCAAGCAGAAATGAAAGCTTAAAACACCTCTTTGACATCTTGCTAATCGCAAAACCATACATACTAAACATGCATACATTAGAGTTTTACCAAAAGGAAAACAGATGAAAAATTTACTATACATCAAGGGATTTTTACCCTATCTTGCTATCGCGTTTTTAAACGCAAGCGTTGATCTAGCGCATAAGATAACCATACAAAACGTGCTTTTAAAGAGCTTTTCAGGCGATACTCTAGTAGTCTTAACCGCACTCATAAACGCGATGATACTGCTGCCTTTTATCGTGCTTTTTTCGCCTTCGGGATTTATCAACGACAAATACTCCAAAACCAAAGTCATACAGATATCCTCGCTTGTTGCGGTAGCCATTTGCCTACTTATCTTACTTAGCTATCTTTTAGGGCTTTTTGAGCTTGCATTTTTCCTAACGCTAATTTTAGCCGTACAAAGCGCCATCTACTCGCCAGCCAAATACGGCATCATCAAATCAATCGTAGGCACGGAGCTTTTAGGCATGGCAAACGGCGTTATACAGGCTCTTACTATCGTTGCGATACTGTTTAGTTCGTTTGCATTTTCTTATATGTTTGAGATATTTTACGTAGCATCTTCAAGTCCGAATGAAATTTTATCAAGCATATATGTGATAGGGTTTTTCTTAGTCGCTCTAAGCGCGCTTGAAGCGATTTTTGCATTTAGACTCCCTTATTTTGAAGCTAAAAATAAAGACGGCAAATTTAACGCCAAAAGATACTTTAAGCTTAGCTATCTAAAAGAAAATATCAAAATTTTAAGAAAAGACAAAAATATCTGGCTTAGCATCATCGGACTTAGCATATTTTGGGGAGTTTCACAGGTGATACTAGCAGCGTTTCCCGCGCATTATAAAATTTTATTTAACGACGATAACGCAATTATCATACAAGGAATTCTAGCCGTAAGCGCCGTGGGTCTTATCATAGGCTCGTATATAGCGGGCGCGATGAGTAAATTTCACATCGAGCTTGGTATCGTGCCGATCGGTGCGTTTGGAATTTTTGTCTCGATGTTTATATTCGGTTCGGCAAATAGCGCCTTTGTCATAGCTCTTTGTTCGTTTTTATTCGGAGTTTTTGGCGGACTCTTTATCGTGCCGCTAAACGCCACTATACAGTTTTTCGCACCTGAAAAAGATATGGGCAAGATAATGGCGGGCAACAACTTCTTGCAAAACATCGCAATGGTCGCGTTTTTATGCTTAAGCATCGCCTTTGTCTATACGGGAATTTCAACCAAAGGTCTCTTTATCTTCGCTTCGGCGGTGTGTTTGCTTGGAAGCTTTTACGCTATTTTTCAGCTTCCGCATCTATTTACAAGACTGCTTCTTTTGCCGCTTCTTAAGAGCAATTACAAATTTAACGTCGAAGGACTTAAAAATCTTCCTCAAAGCGGCGGGGTTTTGATGCTTGGCAACCATATAAGCTGGATTGATTGGCTGGTGCTTCAAGTAGCAAGCCCTAGAGGGATAAAATTTGTGATGTATAGAGGCATTTACAACAAATGGTATCTAAACTGGATTTTAAAATTCTTTAAAGTTATTCCAATCGGAGCAGGTGCTAGTAAAGAGTCAATAGAACTTATCAGAAAGCATCTTAAAAACGGCGAAGTCGTTGCGCTATTTCCTGAAGGGCACATCAGCTATAACGGTCAGATCAATGAATTTCAAAAAGGCTTTGAGCTCATCATAAAAGATCTTGATGAAATTTGCATAGTGCCGTTTTATCTGCGCGGACTTTGGGGTTCAAGCTTTTCAAGAGCGGATAAATTTTATAAGGAACTAACAGCCAAAAAAGGCAAGCGTGAGATCATCGTGGCGTTTGGTAAGCCGATTTATGAGTTCATAGATAGCGCAGCCATGAAGCAAAAGGTGGTCGAGCTTTCGTTTTCATCGTGGGAAAATTTCCTCTCTCGCCAAAAGCCGCTAACTCATCACTGGCTTGATACGGCTAAGTCAAATTTACTCAAAGAGTGCGCGGTAGACAGTATGGGCACGAGCCTAAGCAATGCCAAATTTATCACTGCCGTGCTTGTCTTTGCCAAAATTTTAAAATCCGAGCTAAAAAATGAAAAGCACGTCGGAGTGCTACTTCCAAGCTCGGCTATAGGCGCTATCATCAACATGACGCTTTTGGTTATGGGCAAAATTCCCGTGAATTTAAACTACACTCTAAGCGAGCAGGCTATGAACGCGGCACTTAGAAAAGCTGATATCAAGCGAGTTATCACATCGCACAAATTTCTTGAGAAGCTTTCAAGCAAGGGGTTTGATTTCGCTAGTGTTTTAGAGGGCAAAATTTTAAGCGTGGAAGAGCTTGGTAAAAAGGTAAGCAAACCGCTTAAAATTTACTCGTTCATGCTTGCGCTTTTTGCTCCTGAAAGCCTTATTAAAGCGCTTTACTTCGCCGATGTAAGTCTTGAAGATACGGCTACTATTTTATTTAGCAGCGGGAGCGAAGGCGAACCAAAAGGTATCGAGCTAAGCCATAAAAACCTGCTTGCAAACATCAAGCAGATCAGCGAACTGCTAAATTTCAGAAAAGATGACGTGATACTAAACTCGCTTCCGATATTTCACTCCTTTGGACTAACAGTAACCACACTCATGCCGCTTTGCGAAGGCGTAAAGATGGTAAGCGTGCCTGATCCTACGGACGGTGCGGCAGTAGGCAAAATGGCAGCCAAGCACTCGGTTAGCATTCTTTTTGGAACTTCGACGTTTTTTAGGCTTTATATCAAAAACAAAAAACTCACTCCGCTTATGTTTCAAAGCGTTCGCATGGTCGTTGCGGGTGCAGAAAAGTTAAAAAAAGAGGTAAAAGACAGCTTCAGGCTTAAATTCGGACTTGAAATTTACGAAGGATACGGCACGACCGAAACCGCTCCCGTAGCAGCCGTAAATATGCCTGACATCATTGAAAAAGAAAGCCTCAAAGAGCTAAATTTCAACAAACCGGGCTCAGTTGGATTGCCGCTTCCGGGCACCATTATAAAGATCATAGATCCGGATACTCTACGCGAACTTAGCGTAAATGAAGACGGTCTTATCGTCATAGGCGGCTCGCAAGTGATGAAAGGCTACTTAAACGACGAAACAAAAACTAACGAAGTGATAGTTCAGATAGAGGGCACCAGATACTACAAAACAGGAGATAAAGGTCATATCGACGAAAAAGGTTTCGTAAGTATCGTAGATAGATACTCGCGCTTTGCCAAAATCGGCGGAGAGATGATAAGCCTAGGAAGCGTAGAGGAGCAAATAGCTCAAATTTTAGCCGATGAGGCGAATTTTATCGCGGTAAATATGCCCGATGAGAAAAAGGGCGAATGCGTCGTGCTCATCGCTAAAAGCGAGCTTAGCGAAAGCGAGATAGCCTCAAAGCTAAGAGAGGGAAATTTACCTGCGCTTATGCAGCCTGCGCATATATTTTTAGTTGATGAGCTGCCAACGCTAGCAAGCGGCAAAGCCGACTTCAAAGGAGCAAAAAACCTAGCCGCAAATTTAATGGAAAAATCAGATGAAAACGCTTGATATACACACTCATTTACTTAGTTCGGAGGTAAAATTTGATCGGTTTTTCGACAAATTTGCCATAAATTTTTTCGCTAAGAAATTTGGACTTGAGGCTAAAGAGCTTTACGAAAATCCTTATGAGGCTTACAAAAAAGGCCTCATAAACAACTTAAGAAGTTCAAAATACGTAGGCAAAATCGCGCTTTTTGGAGTTGATGCGAAAGTAAATGAGCGCGGCGAAATTTTGCATAAGGACAAAACCGTATGTGCAACAAATGACGATGTGTTTGAAGTTTATAAAGAAAATCCAGGCATCATCGTGCCGTTTTTTTCGATAAATCCGCTTCGCCCGGACGCGCTTGAGCTTATAGAAAAATATCACGAAAAGGGCTTTAAAGGGGCGAAATTTTTGCAAAATT
Organism: Campylobacter sp. RM15925; assembly: GCF_012978775.1. Lineage (NCBI taxonomy): Bacteria > Pseudomonadati > Campylobacterota > Epsilonproteobacteria > Campylobacterales > Campylobacteraceae > Campylobacter > Campylobacter sp. RM15925. The sequence continues at coordinate 4,076 of NZ_LIWP01000008.1, read as the reverse complement.
ACTGGGGAGTTGATACGAGAAAAGAGCGGTTTAGAGCGTATTTTGAAAAGCTCAAAGAGCTAAATTTGCCCCTAATCGTGCATGTGGGCAACGAAAACACCATCCATTCGGATAAGGCGTGCGAGGATATCAGCATGCTTTATCATCCGTTAAAGGTCGGCGTAAATACGATTTGTGCGCACATGGCTTTGGGGTATGACGGCAATATCTTTCGCGCCATCTCGAAAAAGCCGCGAAATTTCAACAAAGAGTATCACGCTCTTTTAGAGCTTTTAAAGACGCATGATAACTTATACGCCGATGTTTCCGCACTCTTAACGCCCGTTCGTGCCAAAGTGCTTCGCCACTTAAGCGAGCAAAAAGAGGTGCATGAAAAGCTGCTTTATGGATCTGATTTCCCTGTGCCCTACTCGGTTATCTACAACAGCTATGATTTAAATTTTAAGACACGGCTTGATCTGCATAAGCTGCAAAATCCCTTTGATAGATATGCTAACGGAATTTTGGAGTATTTTGACGAGGAAAATCCGATATGGAGCAACTATAAAAAACTCATAGCCGAGTAAATTTGATAAAGCCTTGCGAGTTTAAATACCTTGCAAGGCTTATAGTGCACAAAAGACGACATAGATAAACTGAGCTATCATTAAAAAAGCCGCAAATTTCTTAGCAACTGCGAATTTATCAGGCATAACTAGATACACAAATACCAAAAACGGCAAGTATAAACACGGCTAAATTTTGCATTTAGACTCTTTAAATTTCGCCACGCACGCAAGCATAAGCGCACTTAAATTTCACCTTCGCTTCATGGCAAATTTCACACATACCCCTGATCTATCATCGCATCAGCCACTTTTCTAAAGCCAGCGATATTTGAGCCAAGCACAAGATTGCCCTCATCGCCAAATTCCTTGCTCGTCTCATAGCTTAACTCAAAGATATGATCCATGATACCGTGAAGCTTCTCATCTACCTCATCAAAGCTCCATGAAGTCATGCTTGCATTTTGCATCATCTCAAGCCCGCTAGTAGCTACTCCGCCGGCATTTGCCGCTTTTGCCGGAGCGAAATAAAAATCCTTTTGCGCCAGCATAAAATTTATCGCATCCAAAGTGCTTGGCATGTTTGCCCCTTCTGCTACAAACCTACAGCCGTTAGCATAAAGCGTCTTAATATCCGCAAGTCGCAGCTCATTTTGCGTTGCACACGGAAACGCTCCGTCGCAAGGCATGTTCCACACCGCGTTTCTGCCTTGCTCATAATCGCTAACAGGCGTAAATTTAGCATGCGGACGGAATTTCAAATACTCGCTTATACGCCCTCTTTGCACCTCTTTAATCTCTCTAAGAGCGTTTATATCAATGCCTTCACTGTCGTAAATAAACCCGCTAGAGTCAGAAGCCGTTATGGGCAAAGCGCCCACATCATAAAGCTTTTTAATCGTATAAATCGCCACGTTACCCGATCCGCTTACTGCGCATTTTTTGCCTTCCAGGCTAAGTCCTGCGCGCCTTAACATATTTTGCGTAAAATAAACAACCCCATATCCCGTAGCCTCCGTCCTAGCCAGACTTCCGCCCCAGTTTAGCCCCTTGCCCGTAAAAATTCCGTCAAATTTGCCCGTAAGCTTCTTATACTGACCAAACATATATCCGATTTCGCGCGCTCCCACGCCGATATCGCCTGCGGGCACATCGGTCGTATCGCCTATATGTCGGTAAAGTTCGTTCATGAAAGAGTGGCAAAATCGCATTATCTCATTATCGCTCTTTCCTTTGGGATCAAAGTTGCTTCCGCCCTTTGCGCCGCCTATTCGCACGCCCGTAAGAGAATTTTTAAAAATCTGCTCAAACCCAAGGAATTTCAAAACTCCAAGATCAACACTCGGATGAAACCTAAGCCCGCCCTTATAAGGACCCACAGCGGAGTTAAACTGGATGCGATATCCGTTGTGCACGTGCACGCTACCGTCATCGCCCGTATATGTAACGCGAAATATTACGCTTCTTTCAGGCACCGTGATGCGCTCTAAGATGGCGTGCTTTTGGTATTTACTCTCTTTTTTTAAAAGCGGCTCCAGGCTATAAAGCACTTCGGTTGCAGCTTGCACGAACACATCTTGCCCGGGATTTGCTCTTTTGATATGCTCCATCATTTTGCTTACATACTCACTCACGCTATCTCCTTTGTAACAATTTATGGTGAAATATTAGCACGATATGATTTTTTATTTTTTTAAATTTAATTTTATATTTTTATCTTAACCATTTGATGTTACATATCGAAACTATGAAGAAATTTACTTAGTAAATAGAAACAAATTTTGGCGAACAAGAGCTTTTATTTAATATTTAAATTTTATAAATTGAAATTTTATATAACCTAATTACTTAATATATAAAAAGTAAGTGCGTTTTGAGTTTATGATTTATCTATCTTATCTTTTTTAAATTTCTTTTTGATAGTTTGTAGATTTTCGAGCTTGAATTTTCTTGAAAATTTTCATCGACAACTACATCAGCAACGCTTCTAGCCCAAACTTCGTCAAATTTCTCCGAGCTTAAATTCGCACTACTTGAGTAAAACCAGCCGTTTTGATCAAGAAATTTAGCGTGCGCACACTCTTTGACGACCCGCACGGCCTTTAAATTCGGATATAAAAATGTAGTTTTTCTTGCTCGGCGCACCAAATTTTTAAATTTATCAGGAACCCGCACAAGCGTTTTTAGCTCGCTAAATTTTGACGTAGTGATAAGGCAAGGCTTATGCAAAGGACGGTTTTTTAAGCGATTTATCTCCTTAAAATCCTTGCTTAAAAATCCCGCCGTAGTGTCTGTTTGCGCTAGGTAGATCAAAATTTTCCTTTTATTAAAAGATAAATTATTTGTGAGTTTATCGCTGTAAAATTATAGCTAACTTAAATCTATAAATTTATATTAGATAAGGCTTGAATTTATCTTTGAAATAAGCTTCAAATCGGAAATTTTACTCTTAAATTTATTCAAATTTTGATCTAGCTCTCTTTTCCTATCTAAAGAAATTTTTATAAACTCATCCTCTTTTTCTATGCCTACAAATTTTCGTCCAAGTAAATTTGCAGCGATTCCGGTTGTGCTTGAACCGCTAAAAGGGTCGCAAATGACTGAATTTTCAACGCTTGCCATCAATATCAATCTAACCAAAAGCGAAAGCGGTTTTTGCGTCGGATGCTTACCGCAAGCTTTCTCCCAAGGCGCAATAGCCGGAAAACTCCAAACATCCTTCATCTGCTTATCATTATTTAGCTTTTTCATGAGCTCATAGTTAAAGATATGCTTATGCTTTTCGCTCTTTCTCGCCCATATGATCTGCTCGGTAGAGTGGGTAAGATACCTGCAACTAAAATTTGGCGGCGGATTTGTCTTTTGCCATGTGATGATATTTAAAATTTTATAATCAAGCTTCTGCAAAGCCCGCCCGATAGAAAAGATATTGTGATACGTTCCGCTTATCATCACGCTCCCATTATCCGTTAGCGCATTTTTTGCTAAATTTAACCAAGTTAGGTTAAACCCGTCAATCTCGTCTATTCCGTAACTCTTATCCCACGCGCCCTTATTGACGCTAACTATCCGCCCGCTTTGGATACTTAAGCCGTCGTTTGATAAAAAATACGGCGGATCGGCAAAGATTAGATCAAATTCTTTTGTGAATTTCGGCAAGATTTCAAAGCAATCGCCTTGGATAAGATTAAACTCGCTTGTCATACTATCTATCATTTTTTATCTCGCGAGCAAAAAGATGAAGCGTGGCTAGGTTATAAATCTTAACGTTTTCATAAGCTTCTTGAAGTTTGTTTTTAGCATTTAACCAGCCTTGCCCATCCGTTATCCAGATGAATTCAAATCCGTTAAATTTTGAAATTTCTTGAGCGATTTTTGTATAGGCTCTTGCTACCTCATTTAATTTTGAGCCTCCTACGCTATAAAAATTCGTCTCAATCAGATAGGTTAGGCTATCTGATTTTATTACAAAGTCAAATACTTTGTTATCGCTACCTAAATTTAAGCCGAGCTCTTGGCTGCTAACTTCAG
>NZ_LIWP01000007.1:0-102195 GCF_012978775.1 Campylobacter sp. RM15925 | reverse complement strand
AAAGGCGTTTAATGACAAATTTTGAAATTTCATCCAAATTTAGCCCAAGTCCTGATCAAGCTAAAGCTATCAAAAATATAGTAAAATCGATAAATTCAGGCTCAAACTACCAGACTTTGCTTGGCGTAACAGGCTCGGGCAAGACTTTTACGATGGCAAACGTGATAAAAGAGCTAAATATGCCGACCCTTGTCATGACTCACAACAAATCTCTTGCAGCGCAGCTTTACAGCGAATTTAAGGGCTTTTTCCCACGCAATCACGTGGAATACTTCATCAGCTACTATGACTACTATCAACCAGAAGCTTATATCCCGCGCCAAGACTTGTTTATAGAAAAAGATAGCTCCGTAAACGAGGAGCTTGAGCGCATGAGACTGTCGGCTACTGCGAGCCTGCTAAGCTTTGATGATGTGATATGTGTAGCTTCGGTGTCTGCAAACTACGGCTTAGGAAATCCAAGCGAGTACCAAGGCATGGTGCTGTATCTAAAAACAGGCGACACGCTAAATCAGCGCAAATTGCTTAGCAAGCTTGTGGATATGGGCTACAAGCGAAATGACGCTTACTTTGACCGCGGTGACTTTCGCGTAAACGGCGATGTAGTCGATGTCTATCCTGCATATTATCACGACGAGGCGCTTAGGATAGAGTTTTTTGGCGATGAGATCGATGAGATGTATCACTTCGACGTGCTGGAAAATAAAAAAACCAAAAACGTGACGAAATTTACACTTTATGCGACAAGTCAGTTTGTGGTGGGTGAAGATAGGCTAAAAATCGCTATAAAGCAGATAGAAGCCGAGCTTGATGAAAGGCTTAAGGAATTTAACGCCGAGGGCAAGCTGGTAGAGGCTCAAAGGCTAAAGCAGAGGGTTGAGTTTGACCTTGAGATGCTAAGCTCAACCGGTATGTGCAAAGGGGTTGAGAACTATGCGCGCCATTTGACCGGGCAAAAGCCGGGCGAGACACCGTATACGCTGTTTGATTATTTTGAAGTTAGCGGCAAGGACTATCTAGTGATAATCGATGAAAGCCACGTGAGCTTGCCGCAGTTTCGCGGAATGTATGCAGGCGATAGAAGCCGTAAGGAAACGCTTGTGGAGTATGGATTTCGCCTACCTAGCGCACTTGATAACCGTCCTTTGAAATTTGATGAGTTTATCTCTAAAAAAGCGAAATTTCTCTTTGTATCGGCAACTCCAAACGAGCTTGAGCTGGATCTTAGCAAAGGGCGTATTTATGAGCAAATTTTACGTCCTACAGGCTTGCTTGATCCGCAAATCGAGATAAAAGATAGCGACAATCAGGTTGAAATTTTGTTTGATGAGGCAAAGCGAGTGATAGAACGTGATGAGCGCGTTTTGGTAACGGTGCTAACCAAAAAGATGGCAGAGGAGCTAAGCCGCTACTACACAGAGCTTGGCATCAAGGTCAAATACATGCACTCAGATATCGACGCTATCGAGCGAAACGAGATCATAAGAGGGCTTAGAAGCGGGGATTTTGACATGCTAATAGGCATAAATTTGCTTCGCGAGGGGCTTGACCTGCCTGAAGTTAGTCTGATAGCGATAATGGATGCCGATAAAGAGGGCTTTTTGCGCTCTACTACGAGCTTAATCCAAACCATGGGACGAGCGGCTAGAAACGTAAACGGGCGAGTGCTGATGTTTGCAAAAAAAATCACGCGCTCTATGCAAGAAGCGATGGATACGACCTTAGCGCGCAGGAAGCTGCAAGATGAATACAACAAAAAGCATGGCATCACTCCACGCTCCGCAAGCAGAAATATCGAAGAGAGCCTAAAGATCGAAGATGATGGTGAAATTTATCGCCAAGGCGAAAATCTAGAAAAGATGCCTGCTGCCGAGCGCGCTAAAATAGTAAAAGAGCTAAGAAAACAGATGCTTGAAGCCGCAAGCAAGCTTGAGTTTGAAAAGGCTGCTGCACTTAGAGACGAGATAGCAAAGCTTCGTAAAATTTGAAATGAGCTAATCAAATTTAATATATTTGTTGTAGATATGGCTTATTTTTTAGTGTAGATAAAATTTTGGTTCTTAGATATAAGGATTGTATTGATTTTAAGGCAAAGCCAAATTTAGCCCTGCCTTAAATTTAGATTCTAGCTTTCTTTAAAAAGCTTTGAAGCTATCTGCTCTCGCTTAACTTTATCGGTATCTTTCTTAGTAGTTTTATAAATTTTACTTACGTACTCTTCAAAAATTTCTTGCGAATTTATGCTTGGTTCGCCCTCTTTTGGGGTTATTTTGCGGTATTCGCCGCTATTTTCAAGCACAAACGCAAGCTCATTATCGCTTAGCTGAAGTTTTAAAAATTCCAAAAGCCTATCTTGCAAATTCGGATCAAAAATCGGCGTCATAAGCTCAAGTCTGCGTTCTAAATTTCTTGGCATCCAGTCCGCACTTGAGATGTAAATTTGTGGGCTTGCATGCTTAAAGTATAAAATTCTCGCGTGTTCTAGGTATTTGCCGATGATAGAGCGCACTCGGATATTTTCGCTTACGCCTTTTATGCCCGGGCGTATGCAACAAATCCCGCGAACGATAAGATCGATACCAACCCCCGCCGCACTTGCCTCGCTTAGCGCGTTTATGATATCGCTATCCACTAAAGCGTTCATTTTAGCTATGATTTGCCCATCTTTGCCGTGCTTGGTTTCGGTCTTAATCATCTGTAAAATTCGCTCTTTTATCTGCATCGGCGACATTGAAAGCGTGCTTAATCTGCGATGTTTGGAAAAGCCCGAAAGTATATGAAAAAATGTAGTCGAATCGCTTGCAAAAGGGCTTTTGCTCGTAAAATAACTAACATCTGTATAAATTTTAGCAGAGCCGCCGTTATAATTACCCGTACCAAAGTGCATATAAAATTTAAGCTTATCACCTACTTGACGGATAACCTGACTAACCTTAGCATGCACCTTAAAGCCCGCTATGCCGTATATCACGTGCGCACCTGCGTCTTCAAGCGCCTTAGCCCAATGAAGGTTGTTTTCCTCATCAAAGCGCGCCTTAAGCTCAACCATGACCGTTACCTGCTTACCATCGCTTGCCGCATCTATCAGAGACTGAATGATAGGCGAATTTTTATCGGCTCTATAAAGCGTCATGCGTATAGATATTACTTTAGGATCCTTGCTTGCCTCTTTGATAAACTGCACTACAGGATCAAAGCTCTCGTAAGGGTGAATCGCGACCACGTCTTCCTTATCAATCACGTCAAAAATAGAAGAGTGCTCGCTAAAAGGAAGTAGAGTCCTAGGCGTATATGGAGGAAGCGCAAGATGAGAAAATTCTTTATTTCCTACTATCTGCCATAGCGAATTTAAGGTAAGCGGAACCGTGTATTCGTAAATATCCTTGTAAAAAATCTTCATGTGAGTATTTAGAAACTCGACTATATCCGCATCGGCGTCTTTTTGTATCTGCATTCTTACAAAAGCACCTTTTCGTCTTAGCTTAAGACCTTGCTCAAGTATGAGCATAAAGTCATCGGCCTCTTCTTCTTCGATGATAATATCGGCATTTCGCGTAACCCTAAAAGCGGCGGAGCTAATTAGCTTATACCCTGGGAAAATTTCTTCAGCATGACGCTGAACGATAGTCTCAATAGGCACATAAACATTATCGCTTGCCTGATAAAAGCGAGGTAAAACGCGAGAAATGCGTATCATGCCGTATTTTAAAATTTCAGGATGCTCCATGTCGGCAAGCTTAACGGCAAGCGAAAAGCTAAGGTTGTTTAGATGTGGGAACGGATGAGTCGTATCTACGGCGATCGGAACTATCACTGGAAGGATGTTTGAAAAGAAATAATCATCGCATTTTTTCTTAAGATCGGGCGAAATTTCATCATAATTTTTTATAAAAAGATTATGCTTTCCAAGCTCGATTAAAGTATCTTTGTAGTGCTTTTCTACGACGGCTAGCTCTTCTTTTATATATTTTCTTATATCTCTTAACTGATCAAGCGGACTCATGCCGTCACTACCGCTAGAGACAACTCCTGCGGCAAAAAGTTGCTTAAGTCCTGCTATGCGTATCATATAAAATTCATCCAAATTTGTCATATAAATAGCGATAAATTTGAGCTTTTCAAGCGGAGGCAAATTTTTATCGCATTGCGCTAAAACGCGCGAGTTAAATCTAAGCCAGCTAAGCTCACGATTTATAAAAACACTTCTTTTTTCTGTCATCATATTCCCTTTTTTACGGCAATTTAAGTGGATTTTATCAAATTTCATTTTAGAAAGCTCTTATTATTTGATAATTTTTCTTTATGTGTGTATAATACGCTTTATTTAAGTTGTTACAAAGGATTTGCGGTGGCGGAGTATGTTACGGCTACGGGAATTTTGATTGTTTGTTTGGTGATTTTTTATATTCTTAAGAAAATTTCAGTGGATTAAAACCCGCTTCAAGTTTTCAAAGCGGGCTAATTTTAGAGCTTAGAGTCCTTTTTCTTTTTTATACTCTAAAATGATCGCATACGCTTCATCTTTTAGTTTTAGCTTCTCTTTTTTCATCGTTTCAAGACGGAGTTGATCTGCATACTCCCTACCCTCTTCAACGTCTTTTATTTTTTGATCCAGTTCGTTATGTTTATCAAAGATAGACGCAAATCTAGCGTTTGAAACTTTTAGTTCTGTTATGATATCCCTATATTCGTGTAGCATTTTTTCTCCTTGAGGATTGTTTATGGAATTTTAGCAACTCAACCCTAAATAATGGGTTAAGAACGGTAATCTGCGTTTATGCTTACGTATTTATGTCCCAAATCGCATCCGTAAGAGCTAAATTTAGCCTCTCCTGCGTTTAGATTGCATCTTATCTTATAACTTGGTTTTTTCATAACCTCATGAGCAGCTACTTCTCTTTTGGCATCGAGCTCTTTATGAAATTTATCATACACAAGCACATCATCATAATAAATTTCAAGCTCTTCTTCGTCGCATTCAACGCCACTTGCGCCGATAGTTGAAGCTATCCTGCCCCAGTTTGGATCCTCTCCGAATAAAGCGGTTTTTACAAGAAGCGAATTTGAAAGAGCTTTAGCTGCCTTTTTGGCTTCATTTAAATTTAATGCTCCGATAATCTCAAATTCCACCACCTTAGTAGCTCCTTCGCCATCACGAACAAGCATCAAGGCAAGCTCTTTAGTTATTAAATTCAACGCTCTCCTAAAAGCCTCTTTGTCATAAAATTTAGCCTCTTTAGAACTTAAAAGCATGATAGTATCGTTCGTGGAAGTGTCGCCATCTACGCTTACACAGTTAAAACTGGCCTCGCAAGCATCCTTTAAAAGCTCGTCCATATCGCATTTTGGGATATCGGCATCCGTTAAGATAAAGCAAAGCATAGTCGCAAGCGCAGGATTTATCATGCCCGCCCCTTTGCAAATCGCAGCTATCTTAAATTCTCCGTCTTTTGTCTTAACGCTTAAAGCAAGCTCTTTTTTAAAGCTATCTGTCGTCATTATCGCACTTGCGACGCCGTTTGAATCTCGCGAACCGAAGTCAAATTTATCAAACGCTGCACAAATTTTTTCTTTATTTAACCTATATCCTATGACGCCTGTTGAACTCATTACAGGATTTATCAAATTCATATTTTTGCCTAAATTTGCAAAAATTTCATCGATATCGTTTATGCCCGCTTCGCCAGTCATAGCATTTGCATTTTTGGAATTGAGCAAGATAAAATTTGTCTTGAAATTTTGCTCTTTTTTTAAAAAATGCCTTACAGGAGCGGCTTTAAATTTATTACTAGTAAAGACGGCTGCAACATCTACTGGCTCATCTGTGCGGATAAACCCTAGGTCGTTACCTTCTTTTTTAAAGCCCGCATTTACTCCGCCGAAGTAAAATCCTCCGATATTTTCAAACCCTTTTTCAAGCCATTTGATCTCACACATATTTAAATTCCTCAGGCTTATGTTTGTTTTTTACTACCTTTTTTGTAAGACGAATTGCCTCTGCAGTACCTATAACAAGCAGTTTGGTACCTGTTCCTATGAGAGTATCGCCTCTTGGCATCGGGATAAATTTATTATTTACATCTCTAATACCTACCACATCGGCATTTGTGATATTTCTTAAATTTGTCTCTTTAAGACGCTTAAATCTTATCCAAGAGTAATCAGGCACACTAATCTCTTCGATATCGATAGGCGAATCCTTCTTATACAAAAACTGCTCGAGCAAATTTTCCATATCAGGGCGCACGCTCATGGCGCTAAGGCGCTGTGCGACGAGCTTTGAAGGCGAAACCACGCTATTTGCACCAAGCTTTTTAAGGCGCTCGGTATCATCGTCGTTGTCGGAATTTGTCATTATAAAATACGGTCTTTTTCGTCCGATCTCTTTTTCATATAGCCTTACGGTTGCGATAAGGGCGATATTATCGGCTATATTTGAGCTAAGAGTGATAAGTCCTTTTGCGCTTGATAAGTGGGTTTTTAAAAGCGCTACTTTGGTATGCGGCTGAGAGATGATATAGTAAGGATAGCGATATTTTTCTGCGATCTCAGGCAGATCTTCGCGCGGGTCTATAACGACAAAAGGTATATGATTTTCCCTAAACTGCGCACTTAACTCAATGGTGTATAAATTATGATAGCAGATGACAAAGTGATTTTTGAGCCTTGCAATCTTATAAAGCATTTGCCTCTCCTTGATAACTGAAACTAACGCACCTTTTTTTAAAACTTCCACCAAAAGACCGATGGAAAAAGTAAAGACACAAAATCCAAGTAAGATAAAAGTGATAGTAAAAAGACGTCCGGCAGGGGAAATCGGAGCGACTTCCGTAAATCCTACCGTAGTAAAGGTCATTCCTGCCTGATAAATAGCGTCTATCAGGCTAAAATTATCTATAAAAACATACCCCGCCGAGCCTATCATCATCATCAAAACAACTAAGATAAGAGGAAGGCGAAATGGGCGAAGCTGTTCGTATAGTTCCGTGTTTAGGTTTATTTCCGGTTTTGCGAAGCTAGACCAGTTGAGGAATTTTTTAATCTTTCTTAACAAAGATATATTCCTCCTTTACTTAAAATTTTAAGAGCGTGACTGTTTTCTCATTGTTCTAAGCGTAGAAGCGGCTACTTTGATCTTTCTTGTCGTGCCGTCTTCAAGCATAACTCTTATAGTTCTAAGATTTGGTAAAAACCTTCTTTTAGTTCTGTTTTTGGCGTGGCTTACGTTGTTTCCAACCATAGGACCTTTGCCTGTAATTGCGCATATTCTTGACATAATTTTTCCTTCGAAACAAAAATTTCTGCTGATTTTATCCAAAACAAACCAAATATTAACTTAAATAAATTCTTAAGTCTTGCCTAAAAAGCAACTATAAACTTTTGAATTTTAATCTTTTTTTATGAATACAAAGGTTAAAATATCCAATTATTAATAAAATTTCAATAGAAGCGAAATGCGATAATGATAAATCAAGCGGACATAGATAGGATAATATCTCAAATTCCGGCAATTCCTGCTATATTAAAAACCTGCCAAAGTGCTCTTGCAAGCGGAGATTTAGCCAAGGCCGCAGCAGTTGCAAGCAACGACTTAGCGCTGGTAGGATATATGCGCTCTATCATAAATAAACCAATCTTTGGCTTCAAAAAAGAGATAAAGGACATATCCCAAATTTTCGCAACGCTTGGAGTGGATGAAACTATAAATGTGCTTTATTCCTATTATGTTTTGCTAACAACCCCTAAAAAATGGCAAATTTTTGATATGGATACGCATAAATTTGCAAATTTACAGGCTAATTTTATGTTTAATTGGGGGCAAATTTTAAAAGAAATTTCAGTAAACGATAAAGAAATTTTAAAATCTATCACTCTAATTCCCGCAAGCATCTGTCTATGCGAAAAAATTTTCGAAACGAATTTGGATGATTTAAGGCTGATAAACAAGACAAGCGGAGTTAGTTATAACGAAATTTTAAGAAGGCAAAGCGGGCTTGATATATTTGAGCTATGCTGTCTGGTAGGTCAAAAGTGGCAGTTAAGCTCCACTATCATAGACATATTTTCAAGACTTGGCAAAAAAGACAGACAAGATAAGATAACAACCTATATAAATTTGCTGATCTCTTATGAACTCTCAAAGTCGGAATTTAGAAACACAGGCTTTGGAGAGCTCTTTGAGTTTGATTTAGAGCCTAGCGAAGACGAAATTGAAATTTTCATGAGAGCCGTATCTTATGAAGCCTAAATTTAAAGAGAGCGTGGTTGTCTTTTCTCCGCACGGATTTCTTGACGGAGACGGCTCAAAATATGAAATCGAAGCTATCGACAAGGAGCTAATCCTTTCTAGAAAATTTGAGTGCATTCTAATCTCTTTAAAAAAAGTCGTTTATTTTAACAAAAGAGGGCTAAGCTCTATCGTAGAGTCCGTCTATGAACTTGCAAAAAAAATCGACGCAAACATCGCATTTTGCGACTATAACGAAACGAAATTTAAAGCGATAAAAAGCATGTCGGCAAACAACTTGAATTTTTCGCTCTTTGAAACTCAAGAGATAGCGATGCTGTTTTTCACAAGCCCAAAAAAAAACTCTAAAAATAAAAAAATTCTGCTATTTCACGACAATCAAGAGCAAAAAAACCAGATCGCGCTAAGGCTCGTTGAGCGAGGATATGATATCTATGTAGCAAAAGAGATAAAAGAATTTAGAAGGCTTTATGACGAGTACGATATAAAAATTTCGCTAATTCACATAAATTTAAACGAACGAAATTTAACGATAAAGGTACGAGAAAATGTTATCATCTACAAGCTAACAGGCTACATAGACTCAAATTTCGCCGAAAATTTCGATATGAAAGCTCACACCAACTCGCTTAAAGTCGGTTTTAAATTTTTTGTATTTGATGCGGCCAAGGCAAGATCGATCAATATCCACGGAGTTAGCTTCCTTGCCAAGCTTTCAACCGCAAGCGCGGAATACGGCGCGACAATCGCTATTTGCGGACTTAGCGACGCAAATACTTCAGAAACTTTAAAAAACGATTTAGAGGATTCGGGAATTTTACTATATAATGGCATCGAAGATTTTTTTAGCGATGAAAGCACTATAGAAGGCGGTGCGGGTATGCTTGAAGCAAAGCCTAGAAACATCACAAAAAGCCTTGTAGAGCTGCTTCCGCTAGTGCTAAAAACGACCATGGATACGATCTCGCTAATTGCAAAAGCAAGCGTAAGCAGAGGCGATGTAAGCATAAAACAATTTTGCTTTAATAAAGATGTGCTCACAGGCTGCATTGCATTTTACGGCGATGTAGATGCTAAAATTTTGCTATGTCTTGATAAAAAGACGGCAACAAAATCCTGCAGCGTCTTACTGCAAGACGATGACGAAACATCGCTAAACGACGCTTACGGGAATTTGATGGTAATAATCGCAAATAAGCTTTTAGCATGGTTTGAGTCAAAGCGTCTTAAGGTAGAGCTTACGATGCCTAATGTATTTGATGATTATATGAGTTACGGCGACACCGTAAGCAAGGGCGCGTTCGTCGAGCTTAAAGTCGACGGCACCGACGGTGCGCTATTTTTAAGTAGATAATAAAGGAATTATATGTACGTTGCTCCGAGTATTTTATCGGCTGATTTTGGAAATTTAAGAGCGGAAATAGAGGCGATCTGCGAAGCGGGTTGCGATCTTGTGCACGTTGATGTTATGGATGGGCATTTTGTGCCGAATTTAACCATCGGACCGCTTGTGGTAAGTGCAGTTGCAAAGGCTTCCACAAAGCCTCTTGATATACACTTGATGGTGCAAAACAACACGTTTTTTGCCGATCTTTTCTTGCCGCTTAAGCCTAAATTTTTAAGCTTTCATATAGAGGAAGAAAAGCATCCGCTAAGACTAATAGACCATATCAGAAAAAACGGCGTAAGCCCTGCTATCACGCTAAATCCGCACACGCCTATTGAAACTCTTGAATACATCATAAACGAGATTGATATGGTGCTTTTAATGAGTGTAAATCCGGGCTTTGGCGGACAGAAATTTATCCCTTCAGTGCTTGAAAAAGCTCGCAAACTACGCGAAATGATAGAGCGCAAAAACGCAAAATGCCTCATAGAAGTTGACGGCGGAGTAACGGGACTAAACGTAGCCGAACTTGATGAAGCTGGCGTTGATATCGTCGTTGCGGGCAATTATATATTTTCATCAAACTCTTACGCGGAGGCGATAAGAGCGCTAAAGCTTGAGTTTTGAACCAAAAGCTAGAAAATCTCATAAATTTACTCTGCAAGCAAAATTTAAGCTATTATGAATTTATCTCAAAAGCAAACGAGATAGAAGAATTAAGCTCGATATTTGACGTAAGAGACCTTGCTATGTGGCAAATTTTAGGGCTTGACATTAAGCGAAACGGCTCAAATGAGATAGAGTTAAACACAAGAAAAAGAAATATAGACGATCAAACTTTTTGCGTCGTGGATATCGAAACGAGCGGCGGCATAAACAGCGGACAGATCATAGAAATCGGCGCGATCAAGATAAAAGACGGAATTGAGCTTGATAGATTTGAAACTCTCGTGTATGCAAGCAATATACCTGAAAACATCTCCGCGCTTACGGGCATACAAGTAGAGGATCTCAAAGGCGCTCCAAGCCTTGCAAGCGTGCTTGAGAAATTTAGACTTTTTTTAGCCGAGTGCGTTTTCGTAGCGCACAACGTGAAATTTGACTATGGATTTATCAGCGCCAGCTTTGAGAAATTCGGACTTGGCACCATGCTAAATCGCAAAATTTGCACTATCGATCTAGCTCGTAGAACAATCCCCTCGCTTAAATACGGGCTTGGCGCGCTAAAAGAGGTTTTAGGCATACAAAACACCCATCATAGAGCGATGAACGACGCTATCGCCGCAGCTGAAATTTTTAAAGCCGCAATTAAAAATACTCCAAGTGTAGTAAGGTACACGGAAGATCTTATAGAGTTTAGCAAAACCGCAAATACGGTCAAAAGACCCACAATTAGCGCTCAAACCGTGATAAATTTTGAAGAGTGATTTTTAAGCTCTACCCGCTCGCAATTAATCTAAATTATATAAAAAGCTTAAATTTTAGAGTTTGCGGGCTTTAGCTTTCGATTTTCTCGCCGTTTATCCTCACAACTCTAGCGGGTATGCCGACCACCGTTGCATTATCGGGCACATCCTTAAGCACGACGGAATTTGCGCCGATTTTTGAATTTTCGCCTACCGTTATAGCTCCAAGCACCTTTGCACCTGCTGCTATGACAACACCGTTTTTAATAGTCGGATGACGCTTGCCTACTTCTTTACCCGTTCCGCCAAGAGTTACTTGATGATACATCGTAACATCATCTCCGATCTCGGCTGTTTCTCCAATAACTACCCCCATGCCGTGATCGATAAAGAGTCTTGAGCCGATCTTTGCGCCCGGATGTATCTCAATGCCCGTTATAAATCTTGAAATTTGAGAGATAAATCGAGCAATAAAAAAGAATTTCTTCACGTATAAAAAATGCGAAAATCTATGAAAAACCACCGCATGAATGCCCGGGGTGTTTATAAGCACTGCCCAAAAGCAGCATCCGTTTGCGGCGGGATCTTTCTCGCCGACAGTGGCAACCAGCTCTTTTATCTCTTCAATTATCTTCAAATTTTAAGCCTCGTATAACGCCGTACTTAGGTATCTCTCGCCATTATCGGGAGCTATAAACAGCACTTTTTTGCCCTCGCCTAGCCTTTTTGCCGTGCGGATAGCTACAGCAAGAGCGGCGCCTCCGGAGATCCCAAGCAAAATTCCCTCGCTTTTTGCCAAGGACCTAGCCGCCTCAAAAGCCTCTTCATTACCAACTAGCTCTATTGTGTCGATTAAAGAAGTATCAAGAGTATCGGGGATAAATCCCGCTCCTATGCCTTGAATTTTATGTGCGCCTGCCGGATTTCCGGAAATCACGGCGGAATCCTTTGGCTCAACTGCGATTATCTGTGTGTTATAGCCATTTTCTTTAAGCACTTTAGAAACACCGCTTAGCGTCCCGCCCGTGCCGACACCGGCTACAAAAGCGTCAAGATGCTTAAAATCACTCATTATCTCAACTACGGTAGTCTTTACGTGAGCTTGCGGATTATAGGCGTTTTCAAACTGGCTTAGCATCACATATCCTGGCTGTTTTACAAGCTCATTTGCCTTTTGAATAGCACCTTTCATGCCTTTTGCACCCTCGGTTAGCACAAGCTTGGCCCCATAAGCGGCTAAAATTTTACGCCTTTCTATGCTCATTGTTTCAGGCATAGTTAGCACGACCTCATATCCAAGCGCGCTTGCCGTCATGGCTATGCCGATGCCCGTGTTTCCGCTTGTGGGCTCAACTATGATATCACCATTTTTCAACGCGCCGTCTTTTTGCATCTCAAGAATCATATTTGCAGCGATCCTATCTTTTACCGAGCCGCCCGGGTTAAAAAACTCAAGCTTGGCGTAAATTTCTGCCATGCCTGCTTGTTTTAAGCTATTTAATTTTACTACAGGCGTCTTTCCTATCGTTTGAATTATATTATCATATATCATTTTATTCCTTTAAATTTTGCTTAAAATTTTATCTATATCACGGATATAGTTATCCATGCTAAATCTTTTTATGATTTCCTCATCGGGCGTTTTTTGAATTGGCTTTTTAAGATTTTCAAGGCATTTTAAAAGCTCTGCGCTATCTCGATTTAAGATATGAAAATTTTCTTTATTTGATGAAATTTCATAAATTTCTCTTATCGCAGCGATATCTGAAAATATCACTCCAAGCCCATAGCCAAGAGCTTCTAAAACTACGCGTGGCATGCCTTCCGTGCTTGAAAAACCAAGCAGATAGTCGTTTTGCGAGTAAATTTCATCCATGTTTTTAACAAAGCCAAGATTTGTTACTTTGCCCTCTTTTTCTAAACGATTTAGCTTTTCTTGCGCCCTCTCTTTAAATTTACCGCCACCCGCCAAAGTAAGTTTGATATCATCTCGCTTGAGTCCAAGCAAGGCGTCAAATACAAGCTCATGCCCTTTAAGCTCTAAAAAATTCGCACTCATTATTAAATTTATACTATCTTTTGGGCTATTATCTTTAAAATTAGAGTTAAAAATTACAGGGTCATATACTACGTTCTTTTCTATCTTTAGCTGATTGTCATAAAATTCATGCGTTGAATTTGAAACGCTGATAGGAGTAAATTTAAGCTTTTTTAAAATTTCAACCTTAAAATTTTCCACTTCGGCATTTTTTCTTAAATGCTGAATTACCTTAATACCAAGGGCGTTAGCCGCATCGATATATGCCAAATTCGTTGAAAAATGATTATTTAGATAAATTATGTCCGTTTTTACGCTTTTAAACAGACTAAGAGCGAATTTAAACTCGTTTTTGTATAAATTTTTGGCTAAAATTTCTTTCGAAAAAGCTCTTAAAACTTCTCTTTTAAACTTGGAAATTTGCGGTTTTTCTTCAAATTTTATAAACTTAACACCGATATCGCTCATAGCTTCCGATACTCTCTTGCCGTCTATATAGTAATCTCTTTCAAAAAATACCGATATGTCGTAGTTATCTTTTTTTGTAAACTCACGCAAAAGGTATATAAGACTTCTCGTGCCCCCTCCGCACTCAAGACCGGTATCGATAAATAAAACTTTTTTCACGATATCACCTTAACGTATCAAGCAGTTTAGCGCCTGCTTCGTCAATCTTCTTTCCTTTGAAGTGAGCTTTGCCAAATTCCACTATCTTGCCGTGATAGCGCGCAAAAATTTGATTTAGACCAAGCTCTTTTCCGTAAGCTCTGTAAACTGCGCTTGTATCGATATCTTCAAACCACTCGCGCGCCTCTTCGTAGCTTTCAAATTCATATCCGAAATAAGCCAAAATCCTAAGTGCGTAGCTATCCACGCACATCACTTCGCGCTCACAAGCATAGCAAAGTATCGCGTCACAAGTCTCGGCACCTATGCCTCTAATGCCAAGAAGCCACTCTCTGCTCACGTTTTGCTTAAAGCTCTCAAAGCTGCCAAATTCCTCGTATATCGCCTTGCAAAGCAAGCTTAACCTCTTTGCTTTAGTGTTGTAAAAGCCGCTTGGTTTAATCATGATCGCAATGCTCGCCGTGCCTAAATTCGCTAAACGTTCAAGAGTTAAATTTCCGCTATTTTTTAGATTATCAAGCGCTTTTTGAGCGTTTTTCCATGCAGTATTTTGCACTAAAACTGCACCTACAACCACTTCAAAGCTACGCGAATTTGGCCACCAAAGCTCATCTTGCAAATCCGCTTTAATTCCCGCGTTTAAAAGCGTTATTAATAGTTCTTCGCTTCTCAAATTTCAACCTATCTATGAAATTTAAGTGCGTTTTGCACCTGTATATCTTCTATGTCGTCTATGACTCTAACTTTAAAAGCGTCTATACACCTGCTCTCTTCGCACTCAAAAACTATCATTTGAAAGATCCGCCTGCACCTTTCATTTACCTTAAAAGAGTGCTTAAAGCCCGTTAAAAACGTCTTAATAGGCGCCTCTTTGTCCATACCGATAACTCCGTCAAAGGCTCCGCTTAAACCCACATCGCTTGCATAAGCGGTATGATTTAAAATTTGCAAATCATCAGTGCCAACGTGAGTATGCGTGCCAAATATCGCGCTAACTTGTCCGTTTAGATAGCCAAATATCGCATTTTTCTCACTTGTTGCCTCGGCGTGAAAATCAATGAGTATATTTTGGCTCTCGCACTCTTTTAGAGCGTTTTGCACCTCTAAAAAGGCGTTATTCGTATGGGGCATAGCGTAATGCCCCATTAAATTTATGACACTTAAACTTTTCTCGCCTCTTTTTAAATTTATCACGCCTTTGCCCGCAGTGCCTGCGAAGTGGTTATACGGACGAATGATCGGCAAGCTATCCATAAGCGAGGCGATCTCCTTTTTATCAAAGCTATGATTACCTCCCGTTATCGCGTCTATCCCGCACCCAAGGAGTTCGGCTGCGTTTTGAGCGCTTAGTCCAAAGCCCCCACTTGCATTTTCGCAGTTTGCGATGACAAAGTCAAGCTCAAATTTATCCCGCATCTTTTTAACGTTTTCAGCCACGATCTTACGACCCGCTCGCCCTACGATATCGCCTATAAATCCCGCTCTCACAAAAGCTTCTCTTTATAAGATAGATAAAACTGCTTTGCGGTTCGCCCCGACCTGCTAGCCCTAAGCGCGGAGTAGTTTTTAGCAAGCTCGTGAAGCATCTGCCTGTCGCCCGCGTAGTCTTTAAAATAAAAATCCACGATCTTAAGATACTCGGCAAAGCTTCCCTGATAAAAGCTTATCCAAAGGCCGAAGCGATCAGATAGCGAAATTTTCTCATCAACGCTTTCTGCGTAATGGATCTCGTCACTAGTTACGCTTGTGCCTTCAT
The DNA here is from genome assembly GCF_012978775.1 of Campylobacter sp. RM15925. NCBI lineage: Bacteria > Pseudomonadati > Campylobacterota > Epsilonproteobacteria > Campylobacterales > Campylobacteraceae > Campylobacter > Campylobacter sp. RM15925. Next base: position 86,733 of record NZ_LIWP01000007.1, on the reverse strand, counting down.
TGTCGCTTTTTAGCTCGCTGATTAGATGACGGCGATTTGAAGTGGCGTATATAAGCACGTTTTTAGGGGCTTTTTCTATCGAGCCTTCTAAAATCGGCTTTAAAAATTTATAGTTCGTATCTCCCGCTTCAAAGCTTAGATCATCGCAGTAAATAATAAATTTATAATTGCTTCTGCGAACCTCATCGATGATATCAACGATAAATTCAAGTTCATCGCTTCTAAGCTCTATGAGTCTTAAGCCCTCGTTATGAAATTTAGTAAAAACAGCCTTAACCAAGCTGCTCTTGCCACACCCTCTTGCTCCCCATAAGATAGCGTTGTTAGCCTCTTTGCCGTCTATGAAATTTTGCGTGTTGGCGATTAGTTGTTCTTTTTGTCTTTCCATGCCGACAAGGTTATCAAGCTCAACAAAATCAATCTCATGCACAGTCCTTAAAGCCCCTATCCTACGCCTAAAAACAGCAGCGTGACTCAAGCTCCAATCAATCATCTTGACGCCTTTCTTAGATGGATTAAAATTTCATCTATTATATCGTCATCATCTTTGCTTTTTGATTTTAAAACCGTTTTCTCGTCGTTTAAATTTGTAAGAACGATGTTTTGACCGCTGTTTGAGACAAGCTTAAAGCCAGCTTTTGCGGCTAAAATTTTAATTATTATGAGCGATAAAAACTGCTTGGTATAAATGTCAATCTTTCCGAATCTATCCTCAAGCTCACTCTCTATGGCATGCACTTCGCTTACCTCTTCACACTTGCTAAGGCGACGATAAAGCTCAAGACGAAGCCTGTCTTCACGGATAAAATCTTGATTTAAAAATGCGTTTATACTGAGCTTGAGATCAACTTTTTTACTCTTGAAATTCTCTTTATTTAAAAGCTTATTTATCTCGTCTTCAAGCATTTTAATATAAAGCGAATACCCGATAGCCTCGATATGCCCGCTTTGAGCCTCTCCGATTAAATTTCCTCCGCCTCTAATCTCTAAATCATGATAAGCAAGCACGGAACCCGAGCCTAAAAACGAATTGCTCTCAAGTGCTACAAGCCGCTTTAATGCCTCGGGCGTAAGCTCGCTTCTATCCTCAACCAAGAAATAACAATACGCCTGCTTATCGCTTCTACCCACGCGGCCTCTTAGCTGATGAAGATCCGCCATGCCGAATTTGTTTGCATTTTCTATGATTATCGTATTTACGTTTGGCAGGTGAATTCCGCTTTCAACAATGCTTGTGCAAAGCAAGATGTCGTATTCGCCGGCTTTAAATTTCATCATCTCGTCTTCTGTGGTATTTGCATCTATCTTTGAATGAAGTATGAGGATGCGCAAGTTTGGCAAAATTTTCTTAATCTGCCTTTTTGCCTGATCCATAGTGGCTATATGATTGTGGATATAAAAAATTTGCCCACCTCTTCTTAGCTCCCGCAAAATCGCCTCTTTAATCACTTTTTCGTCCCACTCCCTTACGCTCGTTCTCACGTCTAAACGAGAGCTTGGCGGAGTTTGAAGCACGCTATAACTTTTTACGTTGCTAAGCGCCATATTTAGGCTTCTTGGGATAGGTGTCGCGCTCATTGAAAGGATATGTGAGTTGCTTGAAATTTCTTTTAACTTCTCTTTTTGCTTAACGCCGAATTTATGCTCTTCATCGATGATAATAAGCCCTAAATTTAAAGCCTTCAGTCCTAAAAGCGAGTGAGTGCCGACGCAAACGCAAGCAAGTCCCTCCTCAAGCGCTCTTTTGACGGCTGATTTTTCTTTTGCCGAGCTAAATCTATCAAGTCTAAAAACTGGAATTTCAAATTTGTCAAACCTGTCTTTTAGGCTCTTAAAGTGCTGAGCCGAAAGCAACGTCGTAGGTACGAAAAATAGTGCCTGAAATCCTGATTTAACGCATTTAAATATCGCATTCATCGCGATTTCAGTCTTACCAAAGCCGACATCTCCGCTTAAAAGCCTATCCATAACCTTGCCGCTTGCAAGATCTTTTGAAATTTCGCTTGCAGCCTTTTCTTGATCAATCGTATAATCAAAGCCCGCATTTTGCAAGAAATTTAAGTATTCGGCATCATCTTTTTGTATGATTTCGGCGCGAATTAGCTCTCTTTTAGCGGCAAGTTCGATGATCTTTGAAGCGATTATGAATAGCTTTTGGCGAACCTTTTCTTTTATCTTGGCAAAGCTAGCCTTACCAAGCCTATCAAGTGCCGCTATAGAGCCGCTTTGAGCTATGTAGCGATCGATTAAATTTATATTTTCGACAGGCAAAAGAAGCTTGTCGTCGTTTTGATAAACGATAACTACGAATTCGCGCATGCTTCCTAGCACGGTTATCTTATCAAGTCCCACAAATCGACCTATACCATACTCTTCATGTACGACGTAGTCATTTATCTTTAGCTCGTCAATCACTAAACTTGCACGCTTAACGCGGCGCTTCTTTTCAAATTTATTAAGCGAAACGATGATTTCGTTACCGGAAGTTAGATTTACGACAACATCGCTTTTAATAAATTCTATATTTTTATATTCGCTTAAATTTAATGAGTTAAAAAGCCCGTCGTTTCGGGCTATGACCTTGATATTTTTATTGGCGTTAAGTTCAAAAAAGTCCTTATTAGGCGTTACGGACAGGTCTTTATAAATTTTTGCTTCAGGAATCACGGGCAAATCATGAAGTGCACTCGTATCTCTCTCAAAATCCTCGAATTTAAACTCTTTTGCAAGGACGGTCTTAAACTCCTTGGTGTAATCAACAAACCCGTCTATCGCCCAAAATCCAAGCGAATTAAGGTCATTTATCAAAGCCTCACTTTTTAGCTGCTGCGCTTTTTGGCTTGCTTTTTCAAATTCATCCTTGCTAAGCGCTGCGATAAATGGTGAAATTTCAACGCTTTCAAGTTCGGTTTTGTTTGAAATTTGAGTGCTGGTTGAGTAGTTTCTGATACTTTCTATCTCATCGTCAAAAAGCAAAATTCTATGAGGTTCGTCGCTTCCTATGCAAAATATATCAATGATATCTCCGCGCAAGCAAAACTCGCCCTCGCTCTCAACGATATCCACAGGCTCGTAACCAAAGCGCGTAAGCTCGTCAGCTAGCTCGTTTAAGTTTAACTTATCGCCAAATTTCAGAGTGATTTTTTGTAGATGTTTTTTGCCGGGAAGTTTGTTTAAGATGGTTGAAATAGGAGCTATAAGAAGCTTTTTGCCCTCAAATTCGTAAAATTTAGAAAGCTTAGCCGAAAGCTCATAAAGCTCTGCGCTAAAAGAGCGTAGATCATCGCCAAAATGCGCTCTAAAATCAGGCAAGCTAAACGGACAAACACCCGCAAATTTAACCGCATTTTCGATAAATAAAGCCTCCTTATCATCTTCACAAACGATAATCTGGGCTTCATTTGGTTTTAAAAGATACTCATATATCCTAGCTTGCATCAAACTGCCTTAAAAAGGCTTCAACTAAGAAAAATGAGCCAAAGGCCAAGTATTTCTCTTTGCTTTTTTGCGACTCCGTAAATTTTAATCCCTTAAAGTCATCATAAGCAACACCCATATCATCAAGCACTAGCTTTATCTGATTTGTCGCAAGCTCTCTTTCGGGGCTTTCGTATTCGTAGATTAAGACATCTTTTATGATAGGTTTTAACGCCTTTAAAACCGCTTTAAAATCCTTATCGGCAAATGAGTTATAGATAAGAGTTAGCTTCTTGCCTCTAAATTTTTTAGCTATAGCAAACGCCGCAAGTTCGTTGTGCCCTACGTCAACCCAGACATTTGAAGCTATCCTTTCGCATCTTCCGTGCAAATTTAACTCATCTAAATCAGATATCTCAAATTTGCCCAAAAGCGCCTTACTAGCAGCTCCTGCCAATGTCAAATTCGAAGCTAGAAACTCAGGCAGGCTAAATTTCAAGGCATATTCAGCTATGGCTTCTTTGTCGGCTTCATTTAAAATTTCACTTGCAAATTTTACCGAAGCGCTCTTTTTTTGTGCGATTTGATTTAGTATCTTAACGCTTTTTTTATCCATACTGTCGCTTAAAAGAGCTTTGGCATCATGCTCTAAGGCGTTAAATTTAGTAGTTGATATCTCTTCGATATTATTTCCAAGAACGCCGACATGATCAAGTCCGATAGGAGTGAAGATGTTAAATAGCTTCTCATAGACGTTTGTCGCATCAAGCTCGCCCCCCATCCCGGCTTCGCAGATAAAAAAATCGCATTCATGAAATAGCACCGCAGCAAGTAAGGTAGCGTATTCAAAATAGCTGGTTTTTATCTTAAATTCATCGCTTAGCATAGCTTGCAAACGCTTATGCGCAGCCTCTAAAACATCTGCAGAAACGACATCTCCGTTTAGCCAAAATCTTTCGCGAAAATCAAATATATGAGGGCTTGTGTAATGCCCCACGCTCTTGCCTTGAAGATGCAGAATTTGAGCTAAAAACCTTCCTGTTGAGCCCTTACCGTTTGTGCCTATTATATGTATTATCTTAAAGGGATTTAGGCTATCTTTTATACTTTCCCATGCACGCGGCATGCGAGTATAGTCGATCTCTTTATAAAAAAGCGGCTTTTGGCTTAAAAATTTATCAAGCTTCATTGGATTTTGGCATTACCATATTTCTGCCTGATTGTTTTGCTGCATAAAGCATCTTATCCGCCGTTTCAAGAGTGGAAGCCAGATCGTTATTTTCACTTCTTACCGCAACTCCGCAACTTATAGTTACGTTAATGCGTTCATCTTTATACATAAATTTAGAGCTTTGAATTATTTTGCGAATTTTATTTGCAAATTTAACGCTGTTTGCGGGTGGAGTTTGAGGAAGCATCACTACAAATTCCTCTCCGCCGTATCTGCCTACTATATCTATTTGGCGGGAGTATTTTCTAAGCATCTTGCCTACACTTGATATAATGACATCGCCCGCCTCATGCCCGTAAGTATCGTTAATCCTCTTAAAGTGATCGATATCAAAAAAGCATATCGAGTAATCCGTGCCAAATCTTTTATAAACCTCTTCATTGCGATCAAGCTCTTCCATAAGAGCTCTTCTAGTCGCCGTTTTGGTTAAGAAATCCTCTTTGCTCTCGGCTTTTACGTTCTCAAGTTCGCCCTCAAGTCGATTTACCCTATCTTGAAGCTCTTTGATGGTTTTTTGATTGGAGCTCATCTGATTACCAAGCTCTCTAGTCTCGCTATCAAGCATATCGGCTATGCTCATAAGCTTATTTCTAATACCCTCAAAACTATCTTGCTTTAAATTTATCTCGCTTAAGTCTCTTTTAATGCTTTGCATCTTGGTTGAGCTTATGGTGGAGCTACCCATGAGATTTGTAACGCGTATATTGATACTCTCAAGCACTTCGTTTAATGCCGAAACCTTGCTTGAAATTTCCGCCTTGTCAAGCTCTATACGCTTTTTAACAAGTTTTTGTATCTCAGTTTTTACACTCTCTTGCTCAATGGATTTCGGATCGCTTTTTAAATTTAGCTCAAAGGCGCTAATTTCACTATCCATCTGATCTGATATCGAAGGGGTTAGCATTAAAGCTATGAGAGGTATCATTTTTTGGCAGATATAAGCGCTATCGTGCGATCTCATAAGCGAGTTATCAAGATCTATGATAAGGCTTTGTATATCGTCATAGTTTTTCACGCCATAGCTATTAAGTCGGTTAAAAAACGAGTCATCATAACTCGTCAAAAACTCAAACCATTTGTCTTTAACTTTTTCTACCGTAGCCACATCAAGCTTGCGATTAAGCGCCTCTATGCTCATGTCAGATAACTTCCTAGCTTCTTTGTTATGAAGCGCGGCAGTGGCTTGGAGAATTCTTTTACTCATTAAAGATAGAGCATTGGCTAGCTTTAATGAATCATTTGAACCTGCTGCGTTTAGCCTAGCGCTAAGAAATGCAAAAAGCTCGTCTAAATTTTTAACTTTTTTGCTTTTAAGCTGCTCTTGCAAGTCTGAGTTTAGCCTTGAGATATACTTTTCAAGTTTCTGGCAATCAGGCACTACTACACCGTTTTTCTTGGCTATCTCGCAAAACGTTTCGGCATAGTTATCAGGAGTTAAGATTAAATTTCTCTCCTTCATAACTCCTATAGTATCTCTAATTATCTGATTAATCTTTGTTGACATCTTTAAATCCCTTAACGGCAAGAGTGGTTATGTATTCGTCAAAGGCTTCTTGCGAAGCGGTTCTTATAGCGTTATACTTATCTGTCTCGCTGATAACGCTATCTGCATAACGAACGTCTTTAATCTTCCTTGATATACTAAAGTCATGCTCTCCACTGGTAACTATCTTGTAGCTTTTGCCGTTTTTAAATTTCGTATCAAACTCCAAATTTAACACCGCCTTATAAAGCGAAACATACCCGTCCTCATCATAAAGAAGTGCTTGAAAATTCATAGATCTGATACTTACGTTTATGGTTGTGCCCGCATTTTTATCGTCGCTTAAATTTCTATTCAACCTTGATACGATGCCCTCTTTTACGCTATCTTTTATCCAGACGCTATTTTTAGGCTCGGATTTATCGATGAGCACATCTACATACACACTCTCATCCATTATCTCGTTAGCTATCTTTGAAACAGGCTTATATCCGCACCCGATTAAAAAAACAGCGATAAAAATTGCGGCTACAAATCTCATATCTAACCTTTTACCACCAAATTTACAAGCTTTCCTTGCACATAAATTTCTTTTACAAGCTCTTTTCCTTCAAGCCATTTAGATACGGTTTCTTTAGCCGATTTTAAAATTTCAGCTTCGCTAGCGTCGCTTAGCACTTCAACCTCGCCTCTTCTTTTACCGTTTACCGTAATGGCTAAATTTAGGCTATCTTTTTCAAACACCTCTTCTTTTATCTCAATGCTTCCGAAATTTGCTCTGTTAAATAAATTTTCGCTTAACTCGTTTGCGATATGAGGCACGATCGGCTCAAGTAAATTTAGTATGATAAAAAACGCTTCAGTAGTTACATCTTCGTTGTTTTGCGCGTTTACCGCGTTTAAAGCCTCCATGCACGCAGCTATGAGAGTATTAAAAGTAAAGCTTTGAGTATATACCTCTTGAGATTTCTTAAGCGCTTCATAGACTTTCGCGCGAGCATATTTTTCTTCTTTATTAAGCTCAGGGTGATCAATTTCAGGAATTTTAGAGCACTTTTTAACGCTTCCTGCTTTATCATAAAGCCTATTTAAAAATCTAAACGCACCTTCAACCGCGCTATCGTTCCATTCAAGCTCTTTTTGAGGAGGTGCGGCAAATAGTATAAACAGCCTTGCAGTATCGGCTCCGTAGTTTTTAATTATATCATCAGGATCTACGACATTGCCCTTACTCTTACTCATCTTTTTGCCGTCTTTTAGCACCATTCCTTGAGTAAGCAGCCTCTCAAAAGGCTCATCATCACGCAAATACCCAAGATCTCTAAGCGCCTTTTGGAAAAATCTCGCATATAAAAGATGCAGTATCGCATGCTCTATCCCGCCGATATACTGATCGACGTTCATCCAGTAATTTACGCTCTTTTCATCAAAGGCTTTTTCATTCCAAGTCTTATGATCGCTTGCATATCTGGCGAAATACCAGCTACTCTCAAAAAACGTATCCATAGTATCGGTCTCACGAATTGCATCGCTGCCGCATTTTGGACACTTGGTATGTTTCCAGCTTGGATGTTTATCAAGAGGATTGCCTTCACCCGTTATCTCAACATCATCAGGCAGAGTAACAGGCAGATTTTTTATATCTTCGCAAACTACCCCACACTTATTACAATGAATCATAGGAATAGGCGCACCCCAATATCTTTGGCGAGAAATTCCCCAGTCGCGAATTTTAAAATTTACAACTCTTTTTCCGATCTTTTCGCTTTCAAATTTTTCTATGATCTTAAGCTTTGCTTCTTCATTATTTAGCCCATTTATAAGTGGCGAATTTATACAAATTCCGCTTTCGGTAAATGCTTTTGAACTATCCATTTCTCCGTCAATAGGTCTAATCACTTGCTTGATAGGCAGGTTAAATTTACTAGCGAATTCAAAATCCCTCTCATCATGCGCAGGAACCGCCATAACGGCCCCGCTTCCATAGTCAGCCAAAACAAAATTCGCCACCCAAACAGGCACTTTATCGCCCGTTAAAGGATGAGTTACGTAAATTCCTAAAAATACACCGTCTTTTTCGCTTGCTTGGCGCTCTCTTGGGCTTTGATTTAGCATAGCTTTTATTTTCTCATTTGCCTCATCGCTTAAATTTCTACTCTCAAGCAGCTTTTTAACTATCTTGTGCTCAGGAGCAAGTGCAGTATAGCTAACTCCGTAAATCGTATCAGGACGAGTAGTAAAAACCTCAAATCCTTGAATTTCTCCACCCAAAAGCTCTTTTGAAGCCTCATCGAGGCTAAATTTAAACTCTAGACCAAAGCTCTTTCCGATCCAGTTTTCCTGCATGGTGATTACTTGATTTGGCCACTTGTCTTTTAGTTTTTCAAGATCGGCCAAAAGCTCCTCGGCATAATCGGTTATCTTTAGATAATACCCCGGCAACTCACGCTGGATCACGCTATTTCCGCATCTCCAGCAGCAGCCATCCTCAACCTGCTCGTTTGCAAGAACGGTTTGATCGTGCTCGCACCAATTCACCACGGCATTCTTGCGGTAAACAAGTCCCTTTTCATACATTTTGATGAAAAATTCCTGCTCGTATTTGGTGTAAAGCGGATCAGACGAGGCAAATTCACGGTTTTTAGAAAATGAAAATCCAAGAGAGTGAAGCTCTTTTCTCATATAATCGATATTTTCATAAGTCCAAATTTTAGGATGAATTTTATGCTGTATAGCCGCATTTTCAGCAGGCATGCCAAAGCTGTCAAATCCTATCGGATGAAGCACGTTATAGCCTTGCTTTCTGTAATATCTTGCCAGTACATCGCCTATTGAGTAGTTTCTTACGTGCCCCATGTGGATACGTCCGCTTGGGTATGGAAACATGCTTAATATATATTTTTTAGGCAAGCTATAATCATCTTTTGGCTCAAATTCTTCATCTTTTAACCAAATTTCTTGCCATTTTTTCTCAATTTTTAAGGCGTCATACTTCAAATTTTCAGCCATTTTATCTCCTAAAATTCTTCTTGAGTCTTACTTGCTTCAACCAAAACAAGCGAAAGTGAAAAAAAGTTTGCGATAGCAGCGCCGATTGCAAGCGAATAAACAACGGTCATATTTCCTGTTGTTTGAAGCACTACAAACGCAGGTATAAGGTGCAAATCAGCCACAAGCGAACTAGCGAACAGCTCGGCCGATAAGACATTTTTTACACCAATTTTAAGCAGTGTAGAGACTAAATTTACGCTTGCCGCTACAAATAGCGCTATCTCGTTTTTATCATACAAAAAGCCCGCCGTAGTCGTTAGACTCATCAGCGCGAAAAATATATAAACAACTTTTCCCCAGTTCATAAATCCTCCTTACACAACGCCTTTTTCAAACATAGCCCTATGTCGCTCTCGCTCTTTTCTTGCTTTCATCTTTTCAGCCTCTTTGGCTCTATAGTTATCTACGCTAAATTTAAACCAAAGAAGTATCGGAGAAGCGATGTAAATAGAGCTGATAGTACCTGCTAAAATTCCCACTATAAGCGCTAAGGCAAAGCCGTTTATCATGTCGCCGCCATAAAGGAATAATATAACAACGACAACCAAAGTCGTTCCTGAGGTTAATATAGTCCTTGAAAGAGTTGCGGAAACCGATTCGTTGATGATAACGTCAAGATCGGAGTTCTTGCTGGTTTGAATACCCTCTCTAATGCGGTCAAATATGATAATAGTATCATTTAGCGAATATCCGACTACCGTAAGAATAGCCGCAAGAGTGTCTAAATTCACATCTATGCCAAAAAGACTAATGGCTCCAAGAGTAATTACAACGTCGTGAATTTCAGAAGCGATAGCCGCCATGGCAAATCTCCACTCAAACCTAAACGCTATATATAGTAAAATTCCCACAAGAGATATGCCGATAGCCATCATTCCCTTTTGTCTAAGCTCGCTTCCTACCTTTGGTCCTACGACATCTACACGGCGAATTTCAAACTTGCCCGTATCTTTAATAAGCTCGCCTACACTAGCGCCCACGTCGCTTCCGATACTTGAATTTGAAGACGAAAATCTAATAACAACTTCGCTATCAGAGCCAAATTCGGTAACCGAAGCGTTTTTAAACGTCTCATCGGTAGCAAGTGCCGCCCTAATCTTATCAAGAGGCGCTTTGTCTTCATATTTTACTTGTATAAGCGTTCCGCCGGAAAAATCAATACCGTAGTTTAGCCCCTTGGTAACAAGCAAAAAAATCGAACCAAAAAACAAGATAGCGGAAAACGCAAGAGCAATATAACGCTTGCCCATAAAATCATATACATGTGCTTTTGAAAAAATTTGCATTATTATCCTCTCTTGTAACCAAACCAAATTTGCGTATTGCCGCTTTTTTCTATCCTGTTCATAAGCGCGTCAAACATTCCGCGAGTGCCGAGTATGGCGGTAAGCATGGAAGCTAGGATACCTATACTCATAGTTACGGCAAACCCCTTAACGGGACCCGTGCCGTATGCGTAAAGAACTGCGGATGTTATTAGGGTGGTTAAATTTGCGTCTATTATCGCACTCATGGCATTTTCATAGCCCTTTTTGACGCTTGCCGCTATACCGTGTCCGTCTCGTAAAAATTCCCTTATACGCTCGTTTATAATTACGTTTGCGTCAACCGCCATACCTATGGTTAAAACCACGCCCGCCATACCAGGCAGAGTTAAAGTGGCACCAAACATCGCCATAACAGCAACAAGTATCAAGATATTTGCAATAAGAGCAAAATTTGCCAAAATTCCCGCAAATCCGTAATAAACTATCATAAATAACACTACAAGCACTCCTGCGCTTGCAAGAGCCGTCATACTTTGGTTTATACTATCAGCGCCCAAACTTGGCCCGATGCTCCTTTTTTCAAGCATCTTTACGGGAGCTAAAAGCGCACCGCTTCTAAGCGCGATAGCTACGTCATGAGCTTCTTCTACGCTAAATCCGCCGCTTATCTGTCCGTTTCCACCGCCTATGCGCTCATTTATGACAGGTGCGGAATAAACCTTGCCGTCAAGCACTATAGCAAGACGCTTGCCGACATTTGCGCCCGTAAAATCACCAAAAATTCTAGCACCTTCGGCATTTAGCGTAAAGCTAATAACGGGAGCGTTAGTGCGCTGATCAAAAGTCACTCTGGCGTCAGTTAGCATAGAACCGTCAAGAACGGGGATATTTTTTACTACGTATTTTTGTTGCTCATTTTTAACGTCAGGATAAACTATACTGCCGTAGCTTTCAGCCTCTACAGCACTTAGAGTATTTGCTTGAGGTTGTCTTTTCTCATCAAGAGCCATCAGTTGCAAATGCGCGGCTTTTGCGATTAGCTCTCTAGCGCGCTGCTCGTCGGCTTGTGTTTTTACGCCCGGAAGCTCTACAAGTATCTTTTCTTCGCCTTGTCTTGCCACGGTAGGTTCTGCCAAACCAAACTGATCAAGCCTGTTTCTTATGGTTTCAACAGCTTGATTTATGGCATACTCTATCGTTTCAGCCTTTTCGCTATCACTTAGCCTTATGGTGTATTTGAGGGCTTCTTTGGTTACATCAAGCCCTTTTATTTCCTTAAGCATGTCATCTATCTTGCGCTGATCATCGCTATCTAAAAGCTCGAAATTTACATAATCTTGACGAATTTTAAAATTATCTATCAGGATATCTTCTTTGCCTGCGTAGTAGTTAATGCTTGAAGCGATTGATTTTACCTTAGAGTGTATCGCCTCCTCGGTCTCTACGCCAAGTAGCATATGAAGTCCGCCCTGAAGATCAAGCCCGAGGCTAATCTTAGCTCCGCCCATATCCTTAAAAAACGAAGGTGCGGAAAAGCCTATACCTAAAACCAAAGCGATGATAAATATAACGAGCCTATACGTTACCTTTGCGCTACGCATTGACTTTAGTCTCGATTTTTCTAGCGACAAACTCGCGTCCTATGCGCACTATTACATCGTCATTAAGTTTAACTTTGATAAAATCGTCTTCAGGTTTTATGACTTCGCAATAAAGTCCGCCCGCAGTGATGATCTTATCGCCCTTTTCTAGGGCTGCAAGCATCTTTTGATGCTCTTTTTGCTGTTTTTGCTGCGGTCTGATAACCAAAAAGTAAAAAATCGCGAAAAGCACGATCAGAGGTAGTAATGAAGCTAAAAAATTGCCTTCTTGCATTGTATTCCTTAGTAAAAAATTTTTTAATCAAATATTTTAGCACTAAAATTATAAGAAAAGCCTTTTTTAGTGCATTTTTGATATCAAATTTTATATTTCTTTCGCTTTTTGATTCTGAAGTGCTAAATTTCATCTCGCCGTTTCTTGCTATTTTAGGCTTTTACCTACTTTTTAACTTTAATCTCTATGAGTTTTTTACGACAGGATTTTTCGTAGGAATTTTGTGGTTTTATTGGATCAGTTTTAGCCTTATTTATTACGACTTTGGCTACCTAATCCCGATTGAAATTTTATTTATCGGCATCGTATATGGAGTTATGTTTTTTATCGCAGGAATTCCTACTCAAATTTGGCTTAAAGCGATCTTACTTATTTTAATTTCAAATTTGCATCCTTTTAATTTTAACTGGCTAAATTTTGAGGCGATATTTGTTGTTGGAATTTTTAAGCCGAATTTATACGGGTTTGTTTTTGTATTTGCTGCGATTTTATCGCTGTTTTATATAAAAACCAAGCTTAAATTTTTAGCTTTCATCACGCTTTTACTTTTTGCCGTTCAGTATGATGATGCTAAAGCTAAAATTTTACCTTTTGAAGTAGCTCTTACAACCACAAGCGTCCCTCAAGCTCTAAAATGGGAAAAATCACTTAAAAACGAGTTTATAAATGAAAATTTAAAGATGATAGATGAGGCGATAAATGAGGGCAAAAGAGCCATAATCATGCCTGAAAGCGTATTTCCGACATTTATGACGCAGGAGCGAAATTTAACTGCCGAGCTTAAAGAGAAATCTCAAAAAATCGCTATCATCACAGGCGCTCTTGCTTACGAAAATTCTCAAAGCTACAACTCTACTTTTTTCTTTGATAAAGGCGAAATGAAGCGCTTTGATAAGCTTGTGCTAGTACCCTTCGGCGAAGAAATTCCGCTTCCAAATTTTATGAAAAATTTGATAAATAAGCTGTTTTTTGACGGTAGTAAGGATTTTAAAACCGCAAATTCGGTTAGCGATTATGAGATAGACGGAGTTAAAATTCGCAACGCGATTTGCTATGAAGCTACGCGAGACGAACTGTTTAAGGGCGAATTTGACGTGATGATAGCTATCACAAACAACGGCTGGTTCGTGCCTTCAACGGAGCCAAATTTACAACGCCTTTTGCTTAAATACTACTCAACCAAATACAACAAAACGATTTATCACAGCGTAAATGGCTCGCCATCTGAGATAATCACGCCAAAACGCGGCTTGTTCGATAAATTTTTTAAGTAATTTTTACTAAATTCAGGCGTTATTACTCTTGTGAAAAAGTAGCTGAATTTGCAATGCTACGTAAAGTATACAAGCTGCCACAATAGCTAAAAATATAAGATCAAACATCATCTGCCAAAACAGCTCACCGGGAAACTTCAAAATCCATTCGTATCCGGGCGAGTTTCTTGGCTTACGATATCCGATATCATAACCCGTAAAATCCCTATTTGTCAAAAAACAAACCCACAAAATACAAAAAAATGAAATAAAAACTCTTACTACGGGATTTTCTTTTCTTACTTCTTTTATCGCGCAAGCTTTATTTTCTTTACTGCCACACAGCAAACAAGCCGCAACGAAACCCGTAAGCGTGACAACTTTCACGATCCCCATATAAGCGATATAAAATGCAGCTTTTTGCGTAAAATCAGTATGAGTAAAGGCGCGCTTGACGGCGGGATAAATTTCAAGCATAGCCTCCACAAACCAAAACGCAAGAGACGAGTGCGACAGCACGTCAAAAGGCAGAATAAAAATGCCTAGCGCCAAAAGAAAATAAAAAATGCAAAGTCCAAGTAAAACGAGTCCAAGCGTCTTGCTTTTGCCGTTTTGATTTATCGCCGTTTGCATTTTTAAATCTCTTTAAATTTTGCCGCGTGGTTTTTGAGGTAAAATTTAAGATGCAAAGCTAGGCAAATTCTCATACAAAGCCTTAAATTTTGAGAGCAAATTAAGCCCGCGTTAAATTTAGCGGGCTTGCGAAAATTATTTAATCAAAGCCTTAAACGTATCTATCGCGTCAAGTTTCTCCCAAGGATACTTAGCGTTTCCGACCTGTCCTTTTGCAGCTACCTTTGCGTATAAAAACGTATCTTTGCCGGGTTTGTCAAGTCCGAATTTATCCTTTATCCAGCGTGGAGTCAAAGAGAAATTTTCGCTTACAAAAGCAGATAATTTATCGTCATTTACGCCTTCTATATGGGTTCCCATAGTATCTACGCTAACTGAAGTAGGCTTAGCAACTCCGATAGCGTAGCTTAGCTGCACTATGCACTTTTTAGCAAGTCCTGCAGCAACGATATTTTTAGCTATCCATCTAGCGGCATACAGTCCGCTACGATCAACTTTCGTATAGTCTTTTGAGCTCTGAGCGCCGCCTCCTATCGGAGCGTATCCGCCAAAGCTATCTACGATAAGCTTTCTACCTGTTAAGCCGCTATCGTGAAGCGAGCTGTGATTTACGTATCTGCCTGTAGGATTTATATAAATAAGTGTCTTTTCTTTTTTATAAAGCTCTTTTGGTAAATTTGAGCCGTCTATAAGTTCTTGTACAAGAGCTCTAAGCTCTTCTATTTTCATTGTCTCTACGCAAGGAGCCGAAACCACTATGGTATGTATGCTTTCGGGCTTACAATTTTCAAAGTTATCCTTGGTGCCGTAATCAATAGTAACCTGAGTTTTGATATCAACTCCGAGCTTGTCGGGATTTGCCTTGGCAAATTTATACACCTTATCGCAAAGCATTCTTGCGTAAGTAATAGCTGCAGGCATGTATTCGCTCGCTTCGCAACTTGCAAAACCAAACATTATGCCCTGATCGCCTGCCCCTATCTCGCCGCTAGCTTGATCTACGCCTTGATTAATATCGCTACTTTGCTGATTAATGCAAACCTTAACTTCGATATCATCAGGGTGCAAACACTGCTCTTTAGTGAAATTTGACTTGCCGTCATACCCTATTTTAGCAAGCGCATGTTTGACTATGGCTTCATAATCCTTAAAACTTAATTTTACTTTCGAATTTATCTCTCCGCCGATTATTACATTTTTGCCCGCTACAAAAACCTCGCTTGCGACTCTTCCGTTTGGATCTTGAGTCAAGATGGTATCCACGATGCTATCTGCTATGATATCTGCGCATTTATCAGGATGCCCCGGGCTTACGACTTCAGATGTAAATAGATACATATTTTTCCTTAAAATGGGTATTTTTAAAACTTTGAAATTGTAACATTTCAAAATAAAATCCATATTAATCGCTTAGAATTTGTTTAAAATTTCAGGTTTGTTTGCTATACTAGGCTTTTTCAAATTTAAATTTAAGGTAAATACATGAGTGCAGTTTGCAATATGGCAAGAAAATTTGCCGACGGAAACCTAATCGTTCAAATTCTAATCGGAATTCTTCTGGGCGCCGTTATAGGCTTTTGGGGTAATGCCCAAGTTGTTTCAGGCGGTGAATCTGCCGAACTTGCTAATAAAATCGTAAATTCCATCTCGATACTTGGAAACTTGTTTGTCGGCGCTTTAAAAGCAGTTGCTCCTATCTTGATCTTCGTTCTTGTTGCAACTTCGATAATTACCAAAGACTTTGGCAATGCAAAAGGCATGCAAAAAGTCGTTGTTTTATATCTTGTTAGTACATTTTTAGCAGCTTGCGTTGCGGTTGCGGCTAGTTTTCTTTTCCCTGTTGAACTTGTGCTAAAAGGAGTTGAGAGTGCTGCCATGAGCGCACCTCAAAACGTAGTTGATGTCTTAAAAGATCTTATGTTTAAGATAGTTCAAAACCCTCTTCAAGCTATAGCTACGGGTAACTATATAGGAATCATCGCTTGGGCTGTTGGCGGCGGTATAGCTATGAGAGGATGCTCGGCGGAGACTAAAAAAGTATTTTCAGACGTAAGCGAGGGGGTTACTAAGATAGTAAGATTCGTTATTCGTCTAGCACCTTTTGGAATCTTCGGACTTGTTGCTATCAGCATACACGAAACAGGATTTGAGGCTCTTAAAGGCTACTTCAAGCTAATCGCCGTTCTAGTAGGAGCAATGCTTGTGGTTGCGTTTATCGTTAATCCAATTATAGCTTTTGTGGTAATCAAGAAAAATCCTTTCCCTCTTATCATGACTTGCATCAAAGAAAGTGCCGTAACAGCGTTTTTCACAAGAAGCTCGGCTGCAAACATCCCTGTAAATATCGCACTTTGCAAAAAGCTTGGTCTTAAAGAGGAGCTTTACTCTATCTCTATACCGCTTGGAGCTACTATAAATATGGCCGGAGCTGCCGTTACTATAAGTATCCTTGCGCTTGCTGCCGTTAATTCAATCCCTGAGATAACGGTAACATTCGGAGACGCCTTACTTCTTAGCTTTATTTCGGCTATCGGAGCTTGCGGAGCTTCTGGTGTTGCAGGAGGATCGCTTCTTCTTGTGCCTCTTGCTTGCGCACTTTTTGGAATTTCAAACGATATCGCGATGCAAGTAGTTGCTATAGGATTTATCATCGGAGTTATACAAGACTCGGTTGAAACTGCGGTAAATAGCTCTTCTGACGTTGTATTTACGGCTATCGCTTCAGAGACTACAGAATAAATCTTTAATAAATTTAGCGTCTTTTTGGCGCTAAATTTCCTCTTTTAACTATAACTTTTATAAATTTAAGACAAATTTTGTGTAAAATACTCTAAAAATTTTAAGGAAAATATATGACGAGTTGGGATCTAAAACCTCTTTTTAAGGATGAAAAAGAGCTTGAAAAATCAGCATTAAACTTAAAAAAAGAGTGTGAAAAATTTGAAAAAACTTATTCGGATAAATTTGCAAATTTAAACACAAATGAATTTTTAAAGGCGTTTAGCGAGTATGAAAAACTGCTTGCTAAAATTTCAAAAGTTATGACTTATGCCTTTTTGGTATTTGCTAAAGACACTTCAAAAGGAGCGTTTTACGCTAAATTTGAAGAGATTGCCACAAAGGCTCAAGAAAATTTGCTCTTTTTTGAGATCAAATTTAACGAATTTGAAGATGAAAAACAAAAAGAGATCATAAAGGCTTCAAAAACCCATGGATACTATTTAAGCAATCTCGCTAAGTCAAAGGCTCATCAGCTGAGCTTAAAAGAAGAGCAGGTCTTGCTTCGCACTGCAAATACCGGAAGAGATGGGTTTGCAAGGCTATTTGACGAAACAATGAGTAATCTTAAATTTAAATTCAAAAATGAGCTTTTAAGCGAAGAGCAAATTTTAAGCAAGCTTCACGATAAAGATAGAAGCGTGCGAAAGCTTGCGGCAAAATCATTAAGCTATACGCTAGCTAAAAATCAACATTTGCTCGGATACATATATAATATGATAAAAACTAGCCTAAAAACAAGCTGCGAACTACGCAAATACAAAAGCGCCGAAGAGCCAAGGCACGAAAGCAACCAGATCACAAAGCAAAGCGTAGATGCGCTCATAAAAACAGCTGAGAAAAATTTTAATTTAGTTAGTAAATTTTATGAGAAGAAGCGTAAAATTTTAGGCTATAAAAAGCTTTATGATTACGATAGATACGCACCTCTTGAAGGAGACGGCGAGTATAAATTCGACAAATGCAAGCAGATAGTTTTAAAAGCGTTTAACGACTTCAGCCCCGAATTTGCAAATATAGCCAAAAGAGCGTTTGAAGAAGGCTGGTGCGATGTCTATCCTACGCCAAACAAGCGCGGAGGAGCATTTAGCCACTCGGGCTCAAGCGACGCTCATCCTTATGTGTTGCTAAACCACACGGACGGCAGAAGAGATCTGTTTACCTTGGCTCACGAGCTGGGCCATGCGATACATCAGCATTTATCTTACAAGGTAGGTTACTTAAATTCGGATACGCCGCTTACTACCGCTGAGACCGCATCGGTATTTTGCGAGATGCTTGTGTTTGACTACATCAAGAAAGATTTAAGCGATAAAGACAAAATTTCACTTCTGGCAGGAAAGATAGAAGATATATTTGCCACGCTTTATCGCCAGATAAATTTTACTACCTTTGAGCGCAGAGTTCATGCGTATGAAGGTGAAATTTCACTTGAGGAGCTAAACAAAATTTGGCTTGAAGAGAGCAAAAAGATGTTTGGCAAAAGCGTTACCTTAAATGATTATTATAAAATTTGGTGGAGCTATATACCACACTTCATACACTCGCCTTTTTATTGCTATGCCTACTCTTATGCGCAGCTTTTAGTTCTTGCGATATTTGGGCTTTACAAAAGCGGAAAATGTAAAAATTTCGTGGAAATTTATACTGAATTTTTAAGTCTTGGCGGAAGTATGAGCCCAAAAGATATGGTTGCAAAATTTGGCTTTGATATAGAGAGCGAGAAATTTTGGGATATCGGTATAAAAGAGGTTAAGAAGCTTGTTGATGAATTTGAGGAGTTAAAATGCTAGAGGATATCTTAGACGACGAGAAATTCGGACTGCTTATGAAAATGCACGTTTATGAGTGCATTGATTATCTTTTGCAAAACGATCAGCCGTTTTCCGTGATGACGAATTTGGATTTGGTTAAATTTAATCCCGAGCTACCCACAGAGATAAGCTCTGCGTTTAGGCCTCCGGTGATAGTTTTTACACTTGACGGATATACGTTTCAAAGTGCAAAACTTAGTGGGGATGAGCTTAGCTTTGAAGCTGGTTTTGGGGCGGATAATTTCGCCTCTTTCGTTAGTTTTCCGCTTGGCGCGATAGTTCAAATTTTGGTTGAAAACAGCCCGATTTTAATAAATTTTGCAATTCATAAAGAAAAAGAAAACAAAAACAAAACGGAAAAATCCATGTCAATGTTCATGTCAAATCCAAAAAATAGAGAGCTTTTCAAGAAATAAATCCGTTGCAAAACGGATTTATTATTAAATTTTAAAATTGAAACCCATCTTTAATCTTTATAAAGTTATTTAAGACATCTTCATTTTCTTTAAGAGCAGCAGCATAAACCGTTCTTACAAGCTTTATCTTATTCATTTTAATTTCAAACAGCTTTCCGCTTTTAATATGCTCCTCAACCAAAAATCTTGGTACAAACGTTACATAGTCATCTGCAAAGTTGTTTAGTATCGCTCGTTGAACCATTATCGAGCCGTCAAGCAAATAAGCGCTTTTCAAATCAGCGTAATTAATACCGTATTTGCTAAAAAAGTCGTTTAGATAAGACTTGGTTCTATCTTTAATAAATTTAAATTTATAAAGCTCCTCAAGCTTAACGCTATCTACGAGTTTTTTGTTTGAAACCAAGATAATTTCGTAGTCAAAGAGCTTTTTAGTAATCAAATTCTCATCAAGCGACTGCTCCAAGATGATACAGATATCGCTTCTTCTGTCTTTTAAATGTGCGATCAGTTCGTTTTGTTCTTTTATCCTTATATCAAGCTCGGCGTCAATCACTTCTGAAATTTTATCAAGCATAAGCGGTATAAAAGTCTCGCCTATGAGCTGTGTAGTTGAGATAACAAGAGGCGCTTTATCGTTTTTGATATGAGAAATTTCATCCTTAAACCTAAACATTGCGTTTTCAAAGCGAAGACAGAGTTTGTAAAATTTCTCACCCTCTCTGGTTAAGATTATGCCGTTTTTCTTACGCATTATAAGAGTTACTTTTAAGATTTCCTCAAGCTTTTTGATCTGTAAAGTAACTGCCGGTTGAGAGATACCAAGGGATTTTGAAGCTTTTGAAAAGCTTCTTTCTTTAACTATCTCCATGAAAGTGTAAATTTTACTAAAATCATTAATCATACTCTTGTTCTCTTTTCTTTTTTTAAGATAACATAATATTATTAAGAAAAATTATAATATCACGCATCGAATAATTATAGTAATAAATACTAAAATTACACTGAAATAGATATTAAAAACGCTGATTTTTAAGGTTGTTGTGTTACAATCTAAATACACTAAATATATTTCTTGGAAATTTAATGGAAAAATTTTTAAAATCTTTAAATGATAAACAAAGAGAAGCGGCAACTCATTTAGACGGCGCCATGCTTATACTTGCAGGCGCAGGAAGCGGCAAAACAAAAACGATAACCACTCGCCTTGCCTATCTTATAAGCGAAGTGGGTATAGATCCTGCAAATACCCTTACTCTTACTTTTACAAACAAAGCCGCAAATGAAATGCGAACAAGAGCCATAAATATGCTTGGCGAAAACAGTAAAAATTTAACTCCCCTGCTTTGCACCTTTCATAAATTCGGGCTTTTGTTCTTAAAATTTTATATAGACAATCTCAACCGCAAAAATAGCTTCGTAATAATTGATACCGATGATAAAAAAAGAATTTTAAAAAGCTTTGAAAGCCAAATTCCAACCCCTGCCCTATCAAGCGAAATTTCAAATTTTAAAAACTCTCTTTTAAGCGTTGAGGATGTATTTGCAAATTTAAGCCTTTATAGCGACACGTCCAAAAACAAAGACAGGTACTATCTTAAGATCGCAAATTCATACAAACAATACGAAGAGTATCTAAGCTCAAATAATCTTGTTGATTTTGATGATTTGCTCTGCCTAACTTATAAAATTTTAGATCAAAACGAAGGCTTGGCTGACGAAATTTCCAAAAGATACCGCTATATAATGGTAGATGAGTACCAAGATACAAACGATTTGCAGTATAAGCTACTTCGCAAGTTGTGCAAGACTCACGAGAATATCTGCGTAGTAGGCGATGACGATCAAAGCATCTATGGTTGGCGAGGCGCAAAGATAGAAAATATCTTAAATTTCAAAGATCAATTTAAAAACACGAAAATAGTAAGACTAGAGCACAACTACCGCTCCACAAGTGCGATTTTAAAAGCTGCAAACAAGCTCATAGATCACAATAGAAACCGCCTCGGCAAGAAGCTTGTAAGCACCAAAGAAGCAGGCGAAGAGATAGTGTTTCTGGAATCAAACGATGAGAGTATGGAAGCTAGCAAGATAGCAAAGCATATAAAAGATCTCTTAAATAAAGGCGTAGATGCAAGCGATATAGCTGTTTTATACCGCATAAACGCCCTTTCTCGCTCGCTTGAAGAGGGTCTTAATAAAGAAAAAATCCCTTATAAAATGGTCGGCGGAGTGAAATTTTATGAAAGAGCCGAAGTTAAAGACGTCATCAGCTACCTAAGGCTTATCACAAATGAAAACGATGATTTTTCAATCAAGCGTATCATAAATCGCCCTAAACGAGGACTTGGCAAAGTAAGTCTAGCCAAAATAGAAAAGATAGCCTACGAAAACAAAATTTCCATTTTTGAAGCGATTTTAAATTTAGATGAAAAAGATGAAGCGTTTAGCAAAAAAATCATATCCTCACTTAACGAATTTGTCCTAAATTTAAAAGATCTGAAAGAGTGCGACTCTTTATATGAGCTCATAGATAAGCTTGAGGCGAAATTCGGTATCAAAAAATACTACGAAAGCCTGCCTGACGGAGCTGAAAGAGTAGCAAACATCGATGAATTTTATGCGATGATAAAAGATCAGATAAAGCAAAATCCAAATTTCGAGCTTGAAGAGTTTTTAAACGAACTAACTCTTCAAAGCGAGCAAGACGGCATAAGCGAAGACGCCATATCAATCATGAGCATACACGCAAGCAAAGGGCTTGAATTTGATCATCTTTTCGTAATCGGTCTCGAGGAGGGATTTTTCCCGCTAATCGGCGAAGGAAGCGACATAGAAGAGGAGCGAAGACTGGCTTATGTAGCCATAACAAGAGCCAAAAAAACGCTCACGCTAAGCTGCGTAAATTCAAGATTTTACAAAGGGCAGCGCACAAGGCTTGAAAGAAGCAGGTTTTTAAACGAAGCGGGTGTATGCTCCGGAAGCATTATAATCCAAACGCAAACTTCAAACGAATACAAAAAAGGCGATTTGGTAAAACATAAAATTTTCGGTATAGGTCGTGTTACCGGCGTTAGTAAAGTCAAAAAAGAGCTCAAACTCAGCATAAATTTCGGCGGCATAGAGCGTGATATAATGTCAAGCTTCGTTGAAAAAGTCGTATGAACGCGATTTTTGTTGCAAATAAACCCATAGGAGTTAGTTCCAACCGCTTTTTAACACGCTTAAAGCGTAAATACGGCGTGAAAAAGGCAGGGTTTTCAGGTACTCTTGATCCTTTTGCAAGCGGGTGTCTTTTAGTAGCGCTCGGAAGCTATACTAGATTTTTTAACTACATAAATAAAACGCCAAAAGTTTACATAGCTACCATTTGGTTTGGAGCGCAAAGCGAGAGTCTGGATAATGAAAATATAAGCGAAGTAAAAAACGTAAAAGAGCTAAATTTAAGCGATATAAAGCGAATTTTAAGCGATTTAACGGGAGAGATAGCTTACACTCCTCCAAAATTTAGCGCAAAACATATAAATGGCACAAGAGCCTATAAACTAGCTCGCGAAGGAGTGGAATTTAAGCTTAAAGAGCAGATCATGAGAGTATATGAAGCTCAAATTTTAAGCTATATGCATCCGTTTTTAACAGTAAAGCTAAGTGTAAATGAGGGCTCATACATCCGCTCTTACGCGCAAATTTTGGCCTCAAAACTAGGCGAAGTAGCTACACTTAGCGCGCTTCATAGAGTAAGCGAAGGTGGGCTAAAATTTGAAAACGAAAAATTCCTCAATCCTCTTGAAATTTTAAACCTACCGCGCAACGAATACCTAGGCGATACAAGAGACTTAATGGACGGCAAGAAGCTAAGCGTGGCAGATTTCAAAGAGAGAGAAAATAAAATATATTTAATATCTTTTGATAAATTTTTAAGCATCATTGAGATAAAAGATCAAACGGTTACGTACCGATTAAACAAGGCTACACTATGCTAATACTTTCAAGGAAAGAAGATGAGAGCATACTTCTTGGTAAGGATATCAAGATCACGGTCGTTGGCATATCAAAAAGCGGCGTTAAGCTTGGTATAGAGGCTCCTAAAAATATGATTATACTACGCTCCGAGCTTGCTCAGGAGGTTGCAAACAAAAATAAAGAGGCTATAAATTTAGCCGATGATGCAAGTCTAAGCGAGCTTAGTAAAAAAATACAAAAATGAAAAGCTTTGCAAAGATAAATATCTTTTTAAAAGTTGTCGGAACCAGAGGAAACTATCATGAGATAGTTTCTAGGTTTGTGCTTTGGCGCAGGCTTTTTGACGAGATAAATTTCGTTCGCTCGGACAAATTTAGTGTAGAGTGCAATAATCAAAACATAAAAAACAATATAGTCTTAAAAGCAAAAGAAGCACTTGAAAACGCAGGCTTTAAAGACGAGCTTAATGAATTCTTTAGCTCGCATAAAATAATCATCAATAAAAACATCCCGATAGGCGCAGGACTTGGCGGCGGAAGCAGTAACGCAGCGACATTTTTAAAGATGACAAACGAGGAGCTAAATTTAAAAATTCCTCGCGAAAAACTTTACAAGATAGCCGAGCAAATCGGAGCTGACGTAGCGTTTTTCGTAAGCGACTTTGAGGCTGCAAACGTAAGCGGTATAGGCGAAGTGATAGAGGAATTTAAAGATGAAATTCCAAGCTTAGAGCTATTTACTCCTGAAATTTTCGCTTCAACACCTGCGGTTTATAGCGAATTTAGAACAAATTTTATAAACAAGATAGACGCAAATTTAGCAAACAAAATGTCAAATTTGACTAGCGAGCAACTGCTTGCAAGCTATAAAAACAGCGAACTAAACGATCTTTATGCGCCATGCTTTAAGCTTTATCCGCAAATGCAAAAATACAAAGATATGTTTTTAAGCGGAAGCGGAAGCAGCGTGTTTTGTTTGAAATGAGAGAAAAATGGGCAAGGACTTAGCAAAAAATAAAAAAGCGCTTCATGATTTTACTATACTTGAAACTTTTGAAGCGGGTATCGTACTAAAAGGTAGCGAAGTAAAGGCTTTGCGCGCAGGAAGGGCAAATCTAAAAGACAGCTTCGTGCGTGTGATAAAAGGCGAGATGTTTCTGCTAAACGCTCACATCAGCCACTTGGATACGACGCATTCGCACTTTAGACCCGATGAAAGAGCGCCAAGGAAGCTTTTAATGCACAAAAAGCAGATAGATAAGCTGTTTGGTGCGGTTACGCAAGAGGGGCTAACGCTGGTTGCGCTGGTACTTTATCTAAACGATAAAAATATAGTTAAAGTAAAAGTTGCTCTTGCAAAAGGTAAAAATTTGCACGATAAGCGCGAAAGTCTCAAAAAACGCGAAGCCGATAAAGAGGCTCGTGCCGCCATAAAAAGATATATCTAGCCTTGCAAATTTGAGCGTTTTTTCGTAAAATCTACAAAAACTAAAAAAAGGAAAGAGATGAAAAAGATATTTGTAGCGCTTTTATGTGCGCTATTTTTAGTAGGTTGCGGCAAAGAGGATGAGAGCGCAAAAGCTCCTAAAAAGATAGAAGGATACAAAACAGGCGAAGAGATTAAGCTTACAAGCGTATTTGGCAAAGACCTCACTCTGCTTAGAACGGATGGGGGCTTCGTGATAAAGGGCGATGAAAGCAAAATTATTATGTTTGATATTTTTGGAACTTTTTGTCCGCCATGCCAAAAAGAAGCGCCTGAACTTATGGATTATCAGCTTAAAAACGACAAAGATTTCATACTTATCGGACTTACTCATTTTGAAAACGTAACAAACGAGTACGTAATCGAAAATTTCGCACAAAAATACAACGCTTACTATTTTATATCAAACGATATGCCTGTAAATGACAAGATAAGCGCGCAACTGCTTGAAGACATCAAATATCCGCGTCTTGAATCGGTGCCGATTAAAATGGTGCTTAAAAACGGCATTTATCAAACACTGACCGATATCGGAAGCGGGAATTTCGGAGTGCCTTACTATCTTGGCGGAATTCACATGGGCAAGCTTGAAAAGGACATGGAGCGCATTAGAAATGCCAACTAAAACAGGCAAGCAAGAACACGAATTTACAAGCCTAAAAGAGAAGTTGGAGTTTCCGAAGAAATTTAAAGTCATCTTGCTAAACGATGATGTTACGAGTATGGATTTTGTAGTTGATGTATTAACGCAAATTTTTCATCATAGCGCCCAAAATGCTATAACGATAATGCTTAAAGTGCACAATGAAGGAAGTGCGATTTGCGGAGTGTACCCTAAGGAAATTGCACTCAGCAAGCAAGAAGACGTGCGCAAAGCCGCGATTGGCGCGGGGTATCCTTTAAAAGTAAAGGTTGAGGAGGAGTAATGCTGGATTCAAATTTAAGCTATTTTTTAGAAAAAGCGGAGCAGTTTGCTTACTCGAATTCTCACGAATACTTAACTAGCGAGCACATACTCTTCGTGCTTATAAATCTAAACGAAGAGAGCAGAGATATACTCATAGCAGCTGGTCTTAACGATATGGAGTCTCTTAAAAACGACTTAAAAAAATATCTTTCGCAAAATAACGAGCGCATAACGCCGGTTAAGCATCCTCGCATGACCCTTTTGCTGGAGCAAATTTTCAAAGAGCTTGGCGATGAGGTAAAAACTCAAAATAAAAATATCGGAATAAAAGATCTGCTCTATAAAATCGCCACAAGCAAGGATAGCTTTTGTGCAAAAGCGCTTGAATTTTATGGAGTTGAAGCGGACAAGCTAAAACAAGAAAAAGAAGAAAAAGGTGACAAAGCTCAAAATTTATCAAAATTCTCTATAAATTTAACCGATCTTGCAAGAGAAGGCAAGATAGATCCGCTTATCGGAAGAGAAGTTGAACTTGAACGCATGATGCAAACCTTAAGCCGCAGAAAGAAAAACAATCCCCTGCTTGTAGGAGAAGCGGGTGTCGGAAAAACTGCCATAGTTGAGGGCTTAGCGCTTAAGATTGCAAATAAAGAAGTGCCCGATAAGCTTCAGGATGTGCAAATTTTCGCTCTTGACTTGGGCGCTATGATAGCAGGCACAAAATATAGAGGCGACTTTGAAAAACGCCTAAAAGACGTGATAGATGAGGCAAGCGAGCAAGAAAATGCGATAATCTTTATAGACGAAATTCACACGATCATAGGCGCAGGCTCTACAAGCGGCGGAAGCCTTGATATGTCAAATTTGCTAAAACCCGCCCTTGCAAGCGGTGCTCTTCGCTGCATCGGCGCTACTACTTATGCGGAATACAGAAGCTTTTTTGAGAAGGAAAAGGCGCTTTCAAGACGCTTTGCAAAGCTTGACGTGGAAGAGCCTAGTATAGATGAGAGCTTTGAAATTTTAAAAGGGCTTAGAAGTAAATACGAGAAATTTCACGGTGTAAAATATGGCGATGAAATTTTAAAACTAAGCGTGGAGTTAGCTAAAAAATATATAAACGATAGATTTTTGCCCGATAGCGCAATTGATCTAGTAGATGAAGTCGGAGCCAGCTTGTCGCTAAAACAAGCCAAAAATACCAAGGTCAAACAAAGCGATATAACCGCGGTCGTAAGCAAGATAGCAAATATCCCGGATACAAATTTAAAGACTGACAATATCTCATTCCTTAAAAACTTAGAAAACAAGCTGAAATCTGAAATTTTCGGTCAGGATAGCGCGGTTAAAACTCTAGCCGATGCGATCAAACGCTCATACGCAGGGCTTAAAAACCCAACCTCTCCCATCGGAGTGTTTTTATTTACAGGCTCAAGCGGAGTCGGCAAAAGCGAGCTGGCGATATCGCTGGCTAGAAATTTAGGTATAAATTTCGAGCGCTTTGACATGAGCGAATACATGGAAAAACATAGCGTTTCAAGACTCATCGGAGCGCCTCCGGGGTATGTCGGCTTTGAAGGCGGAGGCATGCTTACAAACGCTATCAAAAAGCATCCTTACAGCGTGATCTTATTTGACGAGATCGAAAAGGCAAACGACGAGCTTGTGAACGTATTTTTACAAATTTTTGATAGTGCAAGCCTAACCGACAATACCGGCGCAAAGAGCGATTTTAGAAATACTATCATCATAATAACATCAAATTTAGGCTCAAAAGAAGCTCCTAAAATGGGCTTTAGCAAGGATGAAAGCGGCAAAGCAGACAGTGCGGTTAAAAATTTCTTTAGCCCGGAATTTAGAAACAGAATCGATGCGATAGTGCATTTTAATGACCTAAACGAAGATGTGCTAGCCCTCATAACTCAAAAGATACTAGATGAGATAAGCGCAAGCTTGCAAGATAAAAAAGTGGTCATCAAAGCCGACATGAAAGCCAAAAAATACCTTTGGGAAAAGGGATACAGCAAGGAATTTGGCGCTAGAAATCTAAAACGCGTAGTTCAAGATGAAATTTCAACCAAGCTTAGCGAGGAAATTTTATTTGGCAAGCTTAAAAACGGCGGTGTTTTAAATATCGGTGTAAAAGACGGCAAATTAGATTTTAAATTTGATAAATTAGCAAAATAAAACAGATAAGAGCGAGCTTGGAAGTGGAATTTACAAGAATTTACAACTTCCCCGATCCAAGCCTTGCTCCTTCACATGCTCCGCTTTGCATAGGCGGAGACTTAAGTGTCGAAGCGCTTTTGCAAGCTTACGACAAAGGAATCTTTCCTTGGTTTTTACCGCACGAGCCGATATGCTGGTGGTGTCCAGATCCACGAGCAGTGCTGTTTCCAAAAGATATCAGAATCCAAAAAAGCATAAAATCTGCACTTAAAAAATTTAACGTCAAATTTGATCACGACTTTGCAAGTTTTTTACAAATTTGCAAAAACGAACGCGCCGCAAAGGAAGACACTTGGCTAAGCGATAACATCGCAGAAGCCTATACTGCCATGTTTAAAGCCGGATATGCTCATAGCGTGGAAGTTTATGAGGATGAAAAACTAATCGGCGGACTTTATGGGCTAGTTTTTGGCAAAGTCTTTTGCGGAGAGAGTATGATAAGCCTAAAAACAGGCGCTTCAAAAGTCGCTCTCATAAAGCTTTGCGAGGCTTTAGGCAAATTTGATTTTATGATTGATTGCCAAGTGATGAATGACCACCTTAAATTTATGGGCGCAAAAGCTATGAAGCGCGATGAGTTTTTAAAAAGATTTGAAATTTTAAAAAAAGAGACAAGCGGATTTGAAAATTTCAAAGATTTGGAAAATTTGGTTTAAAATTTAGAATTTTAGGAACAAAACTTGCTTGTAAATCTAGTGAAATTTAATCAAAAAGGCTAAAGATGTTTGCAGGAATATCAAGTTCAAAATCAAAACAGCTAGTAGAAAGCGCACTGGCTAGCAGAAATTTGCGCCAGCAGCTCATATCAAGCAATATAGCAAACATCAATACGCCGTTTTATAAATCACGCGATATTGCATTTGAAAGAGCTCTAAGCGAAAGAGCAGCTGAAATTTACGGCAAAAAAGAAAGCAAAGAGCTTGAGCTTGCCAATACTGACGAGGCTCATTTGCCAAAGGTAAAATTTCCCGACTCAAAGCTAGCTACGATCTTTCTTCGTGACGGACACATGGCTAGAAATGACGGCAACACGGTCGATCTTGATGTGGAGACAACAGAGCTTAGTAAAAATGCGATCATGATAACTGCACTTGATAACGCAATGAAGCGCGATAGCGCGAACTTTAAAAGCGTGATTGAAGCAAGTAGCAAGATTTAAAGGAAATTAAGATGAGTTATTTAAGCGATTTTGATATAAGCGGTTACGGACTAAGCGCACAGAGATTTAGAATGAACGTAATTAGCTCAAACATAGCTAATGCAAACACTACAAGAACGGCTGAAGGCGGACCTTATCGCCGACGCGAAGTGATATTTAAAGCGGTTGATTTCGATAGCACGCTAAATGAGCAAATCGCAAAAAAAACAAATATGCTTGAGTATGAAAACCCGCTTGATGATAGCTTTTGGCAAAAAGACGCAAAACCTGCTATAATGAGCGTCGTAGTTGATAAAGTGGTGCGCGACGATAAGGATTTTAAACTAAAATATGATCCAAGCCACCCTGATGCTAATGCCAAAGGATACGTCGCATATCCAAATATAAATCCGGTCATCGAAATGGCTGATCTGATCGAGGCCACAAGAGCCTATCAGGCAAACGTCTCTGCATTTCAAAGCGCAAAGACAATCGCTCAAAGTGCGATAGAACTATTAAGAGGTTAATAAAAATGACAAATATCGATAAAATCAGCTCTGTTGCTTCGCCATTTAAAAAAGAAAATGCAAATTTGACTCAAAAAAGCCAAAATGAATTTGCAACCATGCTTGATAATTCGTTTAAAGAGCTAAACGAAGTACAAGTAAATGCCGATAAAGCAATCGCCGATCTAGCAACAGGCGAAGTAAAAGACCTTCATCAAGCCGCAATCGCCATAGGCAAGGCGGAAACCAGCATGAAGCTAATGCTTGAAATCCGCAACAAGGCGATAAGCGCATACAAAGAGATATCAAGGACACAAATTTAGCCTTAAATGAACTCTAGAAAATCAAAAATTTTAATTTTATTTTCACTGATCTTAATAGGGATATCCATATTTTTAGCGGTTATCTTTTATAGGGCAAACATCGAAAGACGCTTGCCAAAGCTTGAAACAAGCGAAGTAAATACCGCACTTCGCGGCAATATAGTCACAAAAGACGGATTTAGCGTCGCAAGTAGCCAAAAACTTTATAAAGTAATGATCGATACGAGAAATATCGATCCAAACAAAAAAGATCTCTTTATTAAGCTTTATTCACTTTACAGCGGAGATGATCCAAAAAAGGTTAAAAAAAGCATAAACAGCACAAAAGGGCTTGTAACTCTCTCTTACAAGATCGACTCTAAAGGCGCCGCTTACCTTCAAGAGCTTGCAAGAAAGCTATACAGAAAGAAAATTTTTGTCCCTTACGAAGATCCTAATAGCGGTATAGCTTCGCTTCGCGGCATGAGTATAGTCGAAAGCGGCGAAAGCAGGCAGTATATGGCAAAAGATGCCTTAACTCCGCTTATAGGCTACGTAAAAAAAATAGAAAAGGAAAATATCACCAAAGTTACCGGCGTAAAAGGAGTTGAGAAGTCATACGAATACTACATTTCGGCTATTCAAGATGCTAAAATTTTAGGACCCAAGGATATCGGAAACAACATCATCTTAACAAGCGATTCAAATTTAGCCAACCGTGTAGACGGGTATGATACCATCTTAACCGTTTCTCTTAAATTTCAAAGCGCGTTAGAGCAAATCATAGACGAAAGAAAAGAATTTCTAAATGCAAAAGAGATAATCGTAGGCGTTATGGAGTCTAAAACCGGCGAACTACTGGCACTTGCAACTACTTCAAGATACAATCCTTCAAATATAAAAAAGCAAGATTATAAATCCTTAAATTCATCGGCAACCGAATATGCTTACGAGGTGGGCTCGGTATTTAAGCCGTTTATTTTTGCACTTTTGCTTGCCGAAGATAAGCTAAATCCCTTTGAGCGCATAAACACCTATAACGGCAAATATCAGCTTGGCAAACGTATAATAAGAGATACTCATCCGCAGCCCTTTATGACCGCAGAAGACGTGCTTGCGCACTCATCAAATATAGGCATGATACAGATAGCCCAGCGTCTTGAAGGCTCGCAAATTTACTCGGGGCTTTTAAATTTCGGCTTCACGCAAAAAACGGGTATCGATATGCCGTACGAACAAGTGGGCAATATGCCTCCCGTAGCAAAGCTAAACTCACAAATTTATAAGGCAACTATCAGCTACGGATACGGGCTTCAGGCGACTTTTATACAGCTTTTAAAAGCGTATAACGTCTTTAACAACAAAGGAGTTATGATAACGCCAAAAGTTGTGAGCTCTCTTTACAAAAACGGTAAATTTTATGTAGTAAACAATCCTGAGCCTACGCAAGTACTTACTCAAGATGTAGCAAAACGCATGAAGCGAATACTCATCAAAGCCGTTGAGAGCGGAACAGGCAAAAAAACAAAAACTCCAGGACTTGAAATAGGGGGCAAGACAGGCACGGCTCACATCGCATCTGCAGGTGGTTATTCAAACAAATATAACGGTTCGTTTTTTGGATTTGTAAATGACAGCGAAGGTAACAGCTATACTATCGGGGTTTTAGCAAGAGAGCCAAAGAAACCATACTATCACTTTGGGGCTCAAAGTGCCCTACCTGTATTTAAAAAGACAGTTGATCTGATGATCGAAGAGGGATTTTTAAAACCAAGCGATGAGAATTTAACCGAAGATAAAAACGCTAAATAAATCTTAGTCTAATAAAAATTCTAAAACAAAATGCTTTATTAGCTTTAGTGGAAGAATAAAAAGCTCAAAACTAACTTTAAATTTTGATATCCAAACTATTCATGAGAAGTATAGACGAGCAAGCCATAAAAACCATCAAAAGCCCTGCTATCAAAAGCCTATCTTTTATAAAATTTCCGCTTACTATATCTCTTAAATTATAAGCCGTTACGCATATCACGACAATCGAGCTAAAATAATAAACAAACCAACTAAGTCCGTCAAGACTAAAAGAGTGAAGCAACACAAGAGCGTTAAAAGAGATAGATATCACGGCACAGATAACGGCTATAGTAAATGAAACTCCGTAGGATATGAAGCCCGCGTGATCTTTCATGTATGATTTCAAAGCTCTTGAGCAAAAAAATATAAAAGTAATGGCTATGATTATATAGTTTTTCATAAAATCAACCGCCATATCGTATAAGACGGTGATTCCGCTTGTAAGCAGATCAAGCTCCATCATTATGTTATAAACTATGGCTATAAAAAGCATAGATACAACCAAAACGATAAAAGTAATAACCGAAGAGACGATCAGCGCTAAAAGCACCGCCCAGAAAGTTTCAAGCACTCCGTAGGGCTTAAGATCGCTATTTCTTATAAATTCTTTTAAATTCAACCTAAAACTACTCTTTTATAAATTTCTTAATCCATATAAATAACAACAGAGCTTATCTAAACGCAAATTTAAAACCAAAAGCAAGCTCAAATATATTATAAATAAAAATTTAAGGCTGAAATATTAGCATAATTTAAATTATATTCAAAGCCAAATTCAAAGGCGATGCTTGTCTGGCAAGCTTTTGTTGCCTTTCAAGAAGCGAGTTATCCTGAGCTTTGGCAAGCAAATCTTTTCTAAATTTTTCAAGCATATCCTCAAGCACACCAAGAAGCTCTTTGATCTCATTTACGCTTTTGCTTTTTGCGCTCTCTTCATCAAGTCCAAGAGTTTTGATGAGCTCTGCTCGCTTTGCCTCGATCTTCTCTTCTATCTTTAGCTCGTTTAGATAGCTTATAAATTTAATTGACCCCATCTTGGTTAAATTTTGCCTAAAGCTATCCACATCCATGCTCTTTAGCGAGCTTTTAGCCTTTAAATTTATGCTTTCCAGCTCTTTTTGAAATTCGCTTTTGTCGTTTTGAATTATTTTTTGAGTCTTGTAAAGGTTGTTTAAATCCTCTAAAAATTTAAGTGCGGAATTTTCGCTTGATATCTTCAAATTTTCTCCTTAGAGCAAATAGTTATTAAAGAAACAAAGCAAATTTTATTCCGTTTAAAATTTGGTGCCGCCAAATCAATCAGCGACACCAAAGGCGCTTTTAGGCGTGATGATAGTCGTCGTATATCACTTTGTTTGTTTGAAATTTCTCGCGTTTTAGCTCTCTAACGCGTAAAAATTCATCCTCGTCTATCTTTTTAATCTGAATCGCCGCTTTAAATGTAGGAGTTTTACTTATAAAGTCCCAACCGCTACTTGTTATCTCGTTACAGCAACTCTCCCAGTAATGATAAGTCATCTGTATTATTCCATCGGGCACGATATCGGTCACATCAGCCTTAACGACGATGTAGCCGTATCTGCTCCAAGCCTTTATAAAATCACCGTGTTTTATGCCGTATCGATCCGCCAGCGCAGGGCCCATCTCGGCTATAGGGCCTATACTATCGCCACCTTCTTCTATCGTCTTTGAACGACGAGTCATCGCTCCGCCTGCATACTGATAAACCTTACGAGTAGTAAGTAGCTGGATAGGATACTCCTCATCCACAGGTTCATCGACACTTCCTGCCATTATCGGATAATCAGCCGGCATATTCATTCGTTTTGCAAATTCCGCTTTAGCAGGCTCTATATCGGCGACACTTTTTACATGCAAACACGGCACAAATTTGCCTTTGCCATCAGGTGTGAAAAATTTCCTGTCCAGATACAAGCTTTGTCCGCCCATGTCATCCTCTGTCGGACATGGCCAATGAAGCCCGTAATACTTCTTAATACGATAATAGCTCATTCCGCCGTATCTATAAGGATCGCACTTGCGTTCCTCTTCCCAAATTTCTTCAGGAGATTTGAAGTTAAATCCCTCTTTGGCACCAAGCCTTCTAGCTATCTCACAGATGATCCACCAATCTTGTCTGGCGTCTCCAGGAGGCGTGATAACGGCTTCATTGTGCTGTACACGGCGCTCCGCGTTGGCAAAGAGACCTTCCTTTTCACTACTTGCGACACTAGGCAAAACAACATCCGCCTTGCGCGAAGTTTCAGTTAAGAATATATCTTGCACAAGATACATATCCACTTTTGATATCGCTTTTAAGAAGTGGTTTGTGTTTGGATCGGTCATTACGGGATTTTCACCCATTGTCCAGAAGAAATGCACCCTGCCATCAAGTATCGCGTCAGGAACTTCGGTCTTATGGATACCTATCTTGTTGCTTAAAAATCCCGGCTCTAAATTCCAAACCTTCTCAAACCAAGCAAGCTGCTCAGGGTCAGTTACCGAACCCAAATTTGGTAATACGTTTGGAAGAACACCCATATCGCAACACCCTTGCACATTTACTTGGCCACGTATAGGAAGATCGCCGCTTCCAAGCTCGCCGATATTACCGGTCAGCAAAAATAAATTTGATATATCACAAACTCCGCCGACGCCGTGGTTAAAGTGAGTAACACCCATACCGTGAGTAATAACCGCAGGTCTTATCGTAGCATACATTCTGGCGGCTTTTCTGATATCTTCGGGGTTTAAATTTGTATACTTCGCAACTGCTTCAGGCGAATAATCCTTAACCGCTTCGCGCACGTACTCTACGCCGGTCGTGCACTCATTTACAAAATCCCAATTTACCAAATCCTCTTCAAAAATAACATATAAAAGCGCATTTATAACAGCGATATTGTGTTCGGGCGCAAGTTGTAAATGCACGTCCGCACGGCTGGCAAATTCCGTCTTAATCGGATCGATTACGATTAGTTTTGCGCCTCTGTTTAGAGCCCTTTGAATATGCATGGCAGCTATCGGATGTCCGTTTTCAGGATTTGATCCGATCATCATGATGCAGTTGCTGTAAGGACCTATCTCTATGAAGCTATTTGTCGCAGCTCCGTTACCGATTGTTTTGGCAAGACCTGCCACAGTCGGAGCATGTCAAATTCTGGCGCAGTGATCGACGTTATTTGTTCCTATTACTGCACGCATGATCTTTTGAGCGACATAGTTATCTTCAAGCGTACATCTTGCAGAGAAATTTCCTACGATCGCATCCGGACCGTATTTTTCCTTTACTTCTTTTATCTTTGAAACGACCAGATCAAGCGCCTCATCCCAACTCGCTTCCTCCAAGTCTCCATCTTTGCTAAAGACGCCGTCTTTTTTTCTTATAAGCGGGGTGGTAAGTCTATCGGGAGCCCCTACATAATCCCACCCGTAAAATCCTTTTAAGCAAAGATTTCCTTGATTTACGGGATTTTCTTCAACTCCGGTTGCATATTTGATAACATTATTTTCAACATGCAACTTGATCTGACAGCCTGTTCCGCAATACGGACAGATTACTTTTCCTTCTTTTGTCATGTTTTCCCCTTTTTATATATGCAAATACGGCATATATTAGATATGCTATATTTGCATATATCTGCTTAAATTTAAATAAATTTATTAAGAAAAAAAATCAATTTATAAATTTAATATTTATTTAATATTATTTGAATCAAATTAGTATTAATTGCCTATATTTAGGGATTTAAAAATTTTATATTAAGTATTTAAATTTTAGAATTATTGATAAAAATAGACAATATAAGAATATAAGATATTAAATCTTAACCATATAATAAAATATATTTTTTAATTTATACAGTTAAGATTTTAATGATAATAAATTTATTTTAAGGCTATTTGAATTAAAAATTTAGCAAATTCTTCGCTATCGTTAGGGCAAGCAACAACATCATAATACTCAAATTTAAGCTCATCGGCTACATCTTTATACTCTTTTGCCAGCTCAAAAACGCTCTCTGAATTATCTATACAAAAAGATATAGGATAGATTAGCGCTTTTTTATTTTCAAGTTTTGCCAGTTCGTCTCCAAGCGCCGGCTCAAGCCATTTTACCGGTCCTAAACGCGACTGATAAGCAACGCGAATTTCTTTAAATTTCATCTCTTTATTGATTAAAGCAGAAAGAATTTCAACATGCTCTAAAGTGTGTTTTTCATAAACATCGCCATTATCTATAATCTTTTGAGGCAAAGAGTGAGCAGAAAATATAAGCGTTATCTCCTCTGTTTTTAAATCCTTTACCATATTTTTTATAGAATTTACTATGACCTGATTATAAAGCTCATCTTTATAAAACGGCTCTATGATTTTCACTTTAGCCTTTAAATTTAGCTCTTCAAACGCTTTGTTAAAATCATTTAAGCTTGAAACCACGGTTGTTATAGAGTGATGAGGATATAAAGGCAAAACTATAATCTCATCAAAATTTTCATACTTTTTAAGCACCTCTTTTGCAAAAGGCGGAGTGTAGTTCATAGCAAAATCAACCGCATCAAATTCATCGCTTAAGCTTGAAATTTTACCGCATAGCCTTTGGGTTATCTCGCAAATAGGCGACTTGCCTCCGATTTGTTCGTAGTTATGCGTAGCCTCTTTAAGTCTAGAGCGAGTTATCATAAAGGCTATAAATTTACGCAAAAATTTATTTTTAATCCCTAATATACAAGGGTCGTTAAACATATTTTTTAAAAATACCTCAACCTCGCTCAGATTATTTGGTCCGCCCATATTTAAAAGCAGCAAAAGCCTTTTCATGCGCACACTCCATAAACCTTAAGCACCTCGTCAAAGCTTGCCAAATTTTCGAATTTTCCCAATTCGCAAAGCTTACCAAATTCTATCTGAGCCATTCTTGCAGGCGATATATCACAATTTACTTTCAAATTTTGCTGTCCTTCGGCAGTATATTTATTAAGTTTGAGTCCAAGCAAATCGCCAAAATAAATTCCGCTCTTTGCCGCTACTTCCACTATAAAACGGTTGATAGGATACTCTTTTGAGCCGTGAATACTAACCAAAGCTTGATTTTTCATCTTTAGCTCATAAAGCATACTAAGAGCCTCTTTTTTGTTGTCGTTTTTGGATTCAAATTTAAAAAATCCCCCCACTTCACTGCTTGTTAAATACCTTGCCAAATCGATATTATAAAGCATTTGCATAGACAAATTTTCATCCTTGCAAATACCGCAAGTAATATTTATAGAGTAAATTTTCTCCTCTTTTTCAAGAGATTTTTTTAAAGAGGCTATCACGGGGTTAAATCTATCGCAAAGGCACATAGCGCTTACAGCTCCGCTTAAATTCGAGCAGTATTTCATCTCCTGAATAGCGCTACTGCTTTTAGCCAAAGGTGCATTTATAAAGATAAATTTAGATGCTTTTACACACTTTGAAAACAGATCAAAATACTCTATTCCGTCAGTTATTATAAGCGCTTCGGGATTTGTTATCTCAAAAAGCTCGTTTATATCATCATAAATTTCAACTCTGGCATGATTATCGCCGCATTTATTACTATAAATTCCCACTAGTTCAAAATCATCAGACCTTCTAAGCTCGTTATAGTGCATCTTGCCGATATCTTCAAAGCCTATGATCGCAAGGCGTTTTTTCATAATCTCATCCGTTTTTTGATAGACATTATATTTTATTTTGGTAATTATATGTTTAATCCACTTTAAATTTCGTAAAATATATTTTACAATGTAACAAATTTCAAACCCTCTTACCTCTAACTTTAAAACCAAGCCTTTAAAAATTTAATGAAAAATATGGTAAAATCAGCACTATTTTATAAAATTTGATAGGAAAAATTATGGATATCAGACAGGCTTATTTGGATTATTTTGCAAGCAAAGGTCACGAGATCATACCTTCATCGCCGCTTGTACCAAACGATGCGACGTTGCTTTTTACAAACGCGGGAATGGTGCCCTTTAAAAGCATATTCACAGGCGAAGTTCCACGCCCTACTCCGCCTATCCGCACTAGTTGCCAAACCTGCATAAGAGCGGGCGGTAAGCATAACGATCTTGATAATGTGGGCTATACTGCGCGCCACCACACGTTTTTTGAAATGCTTGGAAATTTCAGTTTTGGCGAATACTTTAAAAAAGACGCGATCGCTTACGCTTGGGAATTTGTTACAGATGTGCTAAAACTGCCTAAAGATCGCCTCTATGTCACGGTTCATGAAAGCGACGACGAGGCTTACGCGATGTGGCAAGAGCATATATCAAAAAAGAGAATTTACAAATTTGGCGACAAAGACAACTTCTGGCAGATGGGCGATACGGGTCCTTGCGGTCCTTGTTCGGAGATTTTTTACGATCAAGGAGCGGAGCACTTTAACTCAGACGAGGACTATATGGGCGGTGACGGAGATAGGTTTCTTGAAATTTGGAACCTTGTCTTTATGCAATACGAAAGAAGCGCAGACGGAAAGCTAACTCCGCTTCCAAAACCGTCAATTGATACAGGTATGGGTTTAGAGCGCGTAACTGCGATAATGGAAGGCAAATTTAGCAACTACGACAGCTCGCTTTTTATGCCGATTATAAATGAAGTGGCTAAAATTTGCGGCAAACCTTACGAATACGAAAGCGGTGCTAGTTACCGTGTCATTAGCGATCATATACGCTCGGTTACATTCCTGCTTGCTCAAGGCGTAGGCTTTGACAAAGAGGGGCGCGGATACGTCCTAAGAAGAATTTTACGTCGCGCGATTCGCCACGGATACCTGCTTGGTATTAAAGAGCCGTTTATGTATAGGCTAGTTGATCAAGTATGCGAGTTGATGGGCTCTCACTACACTTATCTAAACGAGAAAAAAGATACGGTTAAAGAGCAAATTCGCCTTGAAGAGGAGAGATTTTTAACTACTATCGCTTCGGGTCTTGAGCTATTTAACGATGAACTGACAAAAACAAAAGAAATTTTTAGCGGAGATGCGGCGTTTAAGCTTTATGACACTTTCGGCTTCCCGCTTGATCTAACAGCCGATATGCTTAGAGATAAGGGATTAAAAGTCGATGAAGCAAGGTTTGATGAGCTTATGAACGAGCAAAAAACTCGCGCAAAAGCCGCATGGAAAGGAAGCGGAGATAAAAGCGCAAAAGGCGATTTTAAAGAGCTTTTAGAGGAATTTGGCGAAAATAAATTTAGCGGATATGAGACTCTAGAGCAAAAGAGCAAAATTTTAGCCCTACTTGATGATGATTTCAAACGCGTTTCAAGCTTAAAAGCAGGCGAAGTCGGCTGGATCATGCTTGATGTAACGCCGTTTTATGCTCAAAGCGGCGGTCAGTGTGCGGATGAAGGCGAGATAAAGAATTTTGCCAAAGTGCTTGATACGCAAAAATTCTTCGGGCTAAATTTATCTCAAATTTCAGTTACTAAAGAGTTAAAAGCAGGAGATGAAGTTGAGGCGGAAGTTTCTAACGAAAGAAGCGAGATAGCGCGCCACCACAGCGCAACTCACCTTTTGCACTCGGCTTTGATTAAAATTTTAGGCAGTCATATAGCCCAAGCCGGCTCAAGCGTAGAAGCAAATAAGCTTAGGTTTGACTTCTCGCATCCTAAAGCACTAACCAGCGAAGAGCTTGAAAAGATAGAAAACTTCGTAAATAACGCGATAGCCAAGGGAGCGCAAGCCAAAATAGAAATAATGGACTTAGATGAAGCCAAAAATAGCGGAGCGATAGCTTTGTTTGGCGAAAAATACGGCGAAAAAGTGCGCGTGCTAAGCTTTGGCGATGTGAGTAAAGAGCTTTGCGGAGGAACGCACGTAAAAGATATAAGCGAGATCGGAGCCTTTTTTATCGTTAAAGAAAGCGGAGTAAGTGCGGGCGTAAGAAGAATAGAGGCGGTTTGCTCTAAGGCTGCGCTAAATTTGGCAAGAGAATTTAGAGCCGAACTTGACGAGCTAAAATCCGAGCTAAAAAGCGTCGAGCCTATAAATGCGGTTAAAAAACTAAAAAATGAGATAAAGGCGCTAAAAGACGAGCTTAAAAACGCAGGCGGGTCAAAAGCCATAAATTTAAGCGAGCTAAACGGCGTAAAATTTGGAGTCGAGATCCTTCAGGGCGGAGATATCAAAACCGCAATTGATGAGATAAAAAATGCGAACGAACGCGTTGCAGT
The DNA here is from genome assembly GCF_012978775.1 of Campylobacter sp. RM15925. Classification (NCBI taxonomy): domain Bacteria; kingdom Pseudomonadati; phylum Campylobacterota; class Epsilonproteobacteria; order Campylobacterales; family Campylobacteraceae; genus Campylobacter; species Campylobacter sp. RM15925. Next base: position 46,925 of record NZ_LIWP01000007.1, on the reverse strand, counting down.
GCTGTTTATGCAAGAAAAAGAAGGCAAAGCAATAATCGCCGCAGGAGTCAAAAACGCAAATTTAAAAGCCGGAGAATGGGTTAAATTTATAGCTCAAATTTTAGGCGGCAACGGCGGAGGAAGAGATGATTTTGCTACCGCAGGCGGAAAAGACATCGGCAAAATGAACGAAGCAAAAGAGGCGGCGGTGAAATTCGCAAAAGAAAAACTAGTATAATGAGCAAAGATAGCTTGCATCCTTTGCCGTATTATTTTTAAAAGGATAAAAATGCCCGAATTTAACATCGCATTTGCAAAGTTAAGCCACATCATTCCGTTTTTGCACATAAGCGCTACTATAGTATTTATAGGATTTCAGGCTTGCTTTTGGTTTATGTGTAAATTTTTCATGCAAGGCATAGCAAACAACCACAAAAGATACCTGATGGTTATAGAGGCTCTTAAGCGCCTTGGATACGCGGTTTATGCGGCTTTATCAGTGATGGCGGTAACGGGCATTCTTATCAAGGATAGCGACTATTCAAAGATCGCAGATCCTATGTCAAACACGATAATAGCGACAAAATGGACGATATTTGCCTTCTTGCTCATAAACGTCCTTTACGTAACATATAGGCTAAAAAAAGCTATCAAATCAATCGATGACAGCGAGTATATCGAGCTTCACGAAAATTTAATCGTAATAATTTATTATTTCATACCGCTTAACGTTGTTGCGGCTTTATTTGCGACCTATCTTGGTGTCGCATATAGGGGGTTTTAATGATAATTTTAGCTTCAAGTTCGGTTACTAGAGCTAAAATTTTAGAAGAGAACGGAGTAGCTTTCAAGCAAGTTTCCTTTGAATTTGACGAAAGCGGTATAAGTAAAAAACTACCTCCTGCAAGCTATGTCCTAAAAATTGTTCAAAGCAAAAAAGAGCAGTTTTTAAAATCTCATCCGAATCTAAAAAACATACTTCTTGCAGATAGCGCAGTCGTGTGTGGGAATGAAATTTTAGGCAAGGCAAAAGACGCCAAAGACGCTATCAGAATGCTAAATTTACAAAGCGAAAGCACGACCAAGATAATAACCGCAATGATATTTTTAGGCGAAAATTTCGAGCTTATAAACGTAAGCGTGGCGGACTATGAGTTTGGCAAATTTGACGAAAAAGAGCTTGAAGCCTACATCAAAAGTAACGAGTGGCAAGGCAAAGCGGGAGCCATGATGATAGAGGGCTTTAACAAAAAATACATCCTAAAACAAACAGGCAACGAAAGCACCGCCAGAGGGTTAAACTACGAACAATTAAAGGCATTTTTATGAGATATATAGTTTCGTTTCTTTTTATCGTATTTGTTTCCGCGTGCGCGGCAATTATCTATCTTTACTCGCAAATTCGATTTGATGCGACAAACATCATTGAATTTAAGCCAAAGCTAACGACTCAAATTTACGATAGAAACGGCGAGCTAATCGCTAATATCTTTGATGAAGAAAATAGAATTTACGCAAGATACGACGAGATACCTCCGCGCCTTATAGAAGCTCTTGTGGCGATCGAAGATACTAGCTTTTTTGAGCATGGCGGAGTAAATCCCGAAGCCATCACAAGAGCGATCATAAAAGACATCAAGGCCAGAAAGCTTGTAGAGGGTGCTAGCACCATCACTCAGCAGCTCGTAAAAAATATGGTCTTAACCCGCGAGAAGAAATTTACAAGAAAAATAAAAGAGATGGTGTTAGCCATGAAGCTTGAAAACGAGCTTAGCAAAGAAGAAATTTTAGAGCGATACCTAAATCACGTATATTTCGGACATGGTTATCACGGTATAAAAACAGCCGCAAAGGGGTATTTTAGAAAGGAGCTAAACGAACTTAGCCTAAAAGAGATAGCCATACTCGTGGGTCTTCCAAAAGCCCCAAGTACATACGATCCTACCAGACATCTTGACTTGTCGCTAAGTCGCGCAAACAACGTTCTTTGGAGGCTGAATATACTTGGCTGGATAAACAAAGAAGAGTATGAAAAATCTCTCATGGAAACGCCTGTCGTATATGATGATACCCTTACGCAAAACAAAGCTCCTTATATCGTAGATGAGGTTATAAAAGAGGCTTCAAAACACTTTAACGACATAAAAACGGGCGGATATATCATCGAAACAAGCGTTGATCTAAAGATTCAGGATATGGCGATAGAGGCGCTTAAATTCGGGCATAATGAAATTTTAAAGCGAGATAAGGACGCAAACGCTTCGGTGCTAAACGGAGCTATCGTAGTAACATCACCCAAAGACGGGGGTATCTTGGCGCTTGTCGGAGGGGTTGATTACTCCAAAAGCAACTACAACCGCGCTACGCAGAGTATGAGGCAACCGGGCTCTAGCTTTAAGCCATTTATCTACCAGATAGCGCTTGATCTGGGCTACTCGCCGATGAGCAAAGCTGCTGATATCTCGCGCGTGTTTGATACGGGTAAAAATCAAGAGGCGTGGAAGCCTAAGAACTATAGCGGCGGTTTTCAAGGCTATATCACACTTAAAGACGCGCTTCGTCAGTCAAGAAACCTAGCTACTATAAATTTACTTAGTGAAATAGGACTTGATACTGTTTATAAACGCTTAAGCGAGCTTGGCTTTAAAAACGTGCCAAAAGATCTGTCCGTAGCACTCGGAAGCCTTGGGATCTCTCCGCTTGAGTTTTCTAAATTCTACTCTATATTTTCAAATCAGGGCGAGATGGTTGAGCCAACGCTCATTCGCAGGGTTATGAGCGCGCAAAACATAGAAACTATCTTCGAGCCAAAACGCACAAGAGTAACCGAGCCTGAGCAGGCATATCTGATGAACGATATGCTAAAAACCGTCGTAAACAGCGGCACCGGACAAAACGCCAAAATCGCGGGCGTACAGGTTGCGGGCAAAACGGGAACCACAAACAACAACATAGACGCATGGTTTTGCGGTTATACTCCTGAAATTCAAGTGATTTTATGGTACGGCAACGATAACAACACTCCGATGAGAAAAATCGAGGGTGGCGGACGAACAGCCGCGCCTGTCTTTAAAAAATTTGTGCAAAGCTATATGAAGGAATTTCCAAATTCAAAGAAAAATTTTACCGAACCAGAGGGTGTTTTTCACACGATATATGAAGGCAAAGACGAACTTTATACGAAAATTTCACCGCTTCCAAAGCAAGACGCTCAGGATAATCTAATCAAGCAAGATAACGAAGGGATGATATTTTAATCATCCTCTTGCTTAATATATTTGTTTAAAAGATAATTTCAAAATTTCGATAAGAAGAAATAAGAGCGGTATATTTCAGCTCTTGTTAAACTTCACTTTTTGGCTCAAATTCAATTTTATTCGCCCAAACGCAAGCTATAAAAACCAAAAAACAGATAGGATATGAAAATGCAAGAAAATTTTCCACAATCCCAACATCCAAGTAATCAATAAAAAACAACATAATAAACAAAATCAGTAAATTTCCAATAAACATAAAAAACAACATAGCCATTTCAAGTTTAAAAATTCTAAGGCTAAATCTAGGGTTATTTACAAACAAAAGGCTAAATTTTAGGCTCTTATCTCTCCTTGCTCTACGCAAGAAAAAAGCAAGAGAAAAAATAAAAACACCGATACATGAAGCCCAATAAACAGTATGCTCAGGAGTTTGAAGCAAGCTTGCGATAGATTTTAAAGCAAATTCAAAAGGCATAAGCAGGATAAACAAGGCAAATACGCAAATCCACGCGTAAAAAGGAGCTAAAACGTAAGCTCTAATTTTTCTTAGCTTATTAAATTTTAGCTTTAGATATCCCGGTATCAGGCTAAATTTCTCGTCCAAATTCAAGAACGGCTTCCTTGCGCCCTACTCCACGAGCCTTAATTGTTGCTCGCAGATACTCTTCCACGAACTTTCAAAATTTAGCTCTAAGCACTCTTTTATATAAGGCTTCGCCTCGCTTGGTTGCTTACGCTTGATATAAATCTCTGAAATTTGAGCAAGTGCTCTGGCTCTATCGCTTGGCAAAAGTCGCGAACCTACAAGCTCTCTTGATGCTTGCACTGCTTCATCAAGCCTATCAAGCCTATTTAAAGAATCAATGTATTCAAAATTTATTTTCGGGCTAAAAGTAGTGATATTTAGCCTTTTTTGTAGATCAATGGCCTTTTTAGCATAGACGGCGGATTTTACAAAATCGCTACTTGCATAAGTTGCGCTTGAAATTTTGTCATAGGTTTCAATAACCTTAAAGTCATCTTCTCTAAGCGTCTCTATCGCGCTTATAGTAGCTACCGCGTCGCTTATTCGGTTAAGTTTAAGCAAAGCTTCAAAGCGATAAAAAAGCACAGGTGAAACGTCCGCATATTCCTCTTTAGTCGCGATAGCAAGCGCCTCATCAGCCACGCGCAAAGCCTCGGTATACTTTTCTACTTTGATAAGTGCGGAGCTTAAATTTATGAGCCACTCGATACGATCAAGCATATCTTGCGAATTTATATTAACACGTGCTAGCTCATAAGCGCTTTCAAACCTCAAAAGCCTCATATAGCAATTAAACAACTTAAATTTCGCCTCTATACGACCGCCTATCTCATAGTTTTCCACTAGCGAAACCACCGTTTTGCAGTTATCTTGGCGAATCATCTCATTAGCAAGCGCCAAAGCCGCATCATTTACGCTAATGATCGCCTCAGTATCGTTCATATCGCGAGCCGTGTTTGTATAGCGAAGCACATCGCTGAATTTTCCCTCTTTTAGATATAAGCCGGTCTGCTCTTTAAGAGCTCTTTGGGCTATTTCGTTTTTACCGTATTTATCCATAAGAGTATCGTAATATTCGTGAAGTTTGGTTGCATTATTTTCGTTAAGTTCAAAAAACAGTCTATCAAGCCCCATTTGAACTTGCGAGATAAATTCGCCCTCCTTAAACTCATCTTTATAGCGTTTTAAGTAGTCGTACGCCTTATTTACATCTTTTGTATTACTTAAGCTAAGGGCTAAATTTTTAAGCACTATTTCATAGTGATCATCGTTTCTGTTAGAGTTTTGGGTTATGATCTCATAAATTCTTGAAGCCACATCGTCCATTTTACGCTCGTGAAACACGGCAGCAAGCTCCATGGCTTGAGATATATCGTTTAGCAGATAGCTCTCATTTGCGTTTAGAATTTTTAGTATATAATCTTTAGCTTGCTCAAATTTCGCCGCATTTATACTGGTTTGCGCTAGAGCTAAAGCGGCTCTGCTTGCCACATCTACACTACTAGTTGAGTAAAGAACCTTTTCATACATTTTTATAGCGTCCGCGGCTTTGCCCGTTTTGTAAATTTTATCTGCAAATTCAAGTATCGCCATCTTCGTCCAAAGCGAGCTTGAATGCTCGTTCATCAGTATATCAAGAGTGTAGTTCGCATCGCTCATCATATCCTGCCTGATGTATGATTTAGTAACGAGATAAAGCACTTCGGAGTAATTTTCGTCAGAGGCAAATCGTCTCATCCATGCTTTGCCTTCGTTTGCGATATCCATAGGCAAAATTTCATTATAACTCTCTTCTTTTTCTAAAATTTTATCAAGAGCTCGCAAGCGATAAAGCATAAACTCGCTTGCAAATATACTGTTTGCATATCTTTTTAAAGCCGTTTGAGTTGAAACTAAAACGGCTTCGTAGCGCCTAGCATCATAGTCTTTTTTGATTTCAAGATATAAATTTATATCGTGGCTGTCCGGGTTTTCTATCGGAGCTTTGTTCAGATCAAGAGCTCCCACGCTTGGAAGTTTCATATCATTAAAGCTGGGAGCGAAATTTATGCCGTCTCGTTTTGGCTTATCAAATTCGCTCAAAGCAGGATCTATGAGTATCGTATGATGAAGAGCAAATTCATCTTTGCTTTCTTTTACGTCGCTACTTCCAAAAAGCGGGCTTTTATAGCTTATCAGCTTTGAATTTGCGTGCGGAGTTATGGTTATCTTGGTCGTATTTTCATCTTGAGTGAAATTTATCTTAACCAAAGAGAGTATCTTGTCATCTATTTTAGGTATTGAACTACTAGAAATTTCGCATACATAAAGCTTTTTATCGTAAGCTAAAATTTGCTCCTTGCAGCTAAATTCCTTCTCGTCTTTTAGATGAAGGACACTATAAGTTCTATTTGCCTCTTTGCCTGAATTTAAGGTCAAAGAAAAGCCAAACGCAAGAAGCGGAGCAAGAAGAAAAATAGATAAAATGGCTAATTTTTTCATATTGATATTATATGATGTTTAATTTTAAAAACCACTTGCAACTACAAATTTGGCGATAAACTCAAGCAGCGGATTTATCATAAGCATCGCCGTTAAAGTAGTAATGACCGCAAAGCCGACGATAACCTTAAGAGCGTTTGAAGTATTTGCGATATAGAGGTTTTTATCTTTAACCACAGGCTCTTTTAAAAACATATAAACAACAAGCTTTAAATAATAATAAATCGCCAAAGCGCTGTTTAAAACCATAATCACGGCTAAGACGATGTGGTCGGTTGCAACGGCTGCAAAGATGAGATAAATTTTGCCCCAAAAGACGCTAAAAGGAGGAATCCCCGCAAGTGCAACCATAAAAATAGCCATTATCACGGCATAGCTTGGCAAAGTCTTTACAAGTCCTGCAAATTTCTCGTAAGGGTGCTTAAATCTCCTGTCCCAACACACCGTATCATCACAGCGTGCAACCCAAAGCATCGAAAATGCGCCCAAATTCGCAAACAAAAACATAATCCAATACAAAAACAGCGCCGTATTAGCACCGCTTGTGCCGACAACTATCGCACAAAGCACAAAGCCCGCGTGAGCTATGGAGCTAAGAGCAAGCATTCGCTTGACGTCGCGCTGCACAAGAGCCATCGAATTTGCTATAGTCATCGTTAAAACCGCACTTATATAAAGCATATCGTGCACCCACTGGATACCGGAATTTGCAAGACTTTCAAAAAGCCTCATCGCCACTATAAATCCCGCGACTTTAGGCACAACCGACATATATCCTGCAAGAGGGGCGTTTGTGCCCTCATAGACATCGGGCACCCATGTATGAAAAGGTATCAAAGATAGTTTAAATCCAATCGCACTAAACATAAAAACGCACCCTAATATAACCACCATGCTATCTTGCAAATTTAAATCCCTGATAACCTCTCCGGTGAAATTTATCTCCAAACTTCCGCTTGCAAGATAAAACATCGCCGCACCAAATACGAAAAATCCGGCACCCAAAGCACCCATAGTAAAATATTTAATCGCAGCTTCTATTGATTTTAGTTTGTTATGAAGCGCGATAAGCGTATAAAGCGCTAAAGATGAGGTCTCAAGCCCGATAAATATCAAGATAAGGTTATTACTGCTAGCCATAAATTCAAATCCGGCTATCATAAACAAAAATAGCGCATAATACTCGCTCATCTCGTATTCAAAAAACCGCTTTGTACTAAGCGCAAGCGGTATAAACAGCGCAGAAGCCGTAAGTATGACAAGCTGAGAGATGATGGATATGCCGTCTATCACCATGAGACCGAAAAATCCGCTCATCATGCGGTTTGAATCAATAACTATGCCTATATTTAGCATTATGGCGATAAGGCAAAAAACAGTATAAAAAGTGCGCGAAAGATCCTTTTTAAAAGTGCCGATGCATAGTATAAACAGCCCAAAAACTATAAGCGAAAGCATAGGCGCTATGGAGGCTAAATTTAGCTCTTGTAAATTTAAAAGAGTAAGATTACTCATCGCTCCCTCCTAGCTTGTTTGAATACTCTATAAATTCCTTTGCTTTTTTGGTTTTTGCATTTACATGCATCTTCTCAACCATGGTTTTCACGCTTAGATCAATAGGCGCTAAAACCGCATTGGGTCTAACGCCGAGATAAATAACAAGCAAGCAAAGCGGCACAAGAGCGACTAATTCGTTTAAATTTAGATCCGCAAGCTTTAAATTTTCTTCTTTGCATTCTCCGTAAAATACCCTAGCAAAAAGATGAAGCATATAAACAGCGCCCACTATGACGCCCACCGTGCCTAAAATTCCATATATGAAATTTGCCTTAAAAATTCCAAGCAGACTTAAAAATTCTCCTACAAATCCTATCGTAAGAGGAAGTCCTATGCTACCAAACATCACTACGCCAAAAGCAAGGGCAAAACGAGGCATTACCGCGGCAAGCCCACCAAATTCGGCTATCATCTTGGTATGTCTTCGCTCATATATCACGCCTACAAGTAAAAACAGAGCGCCGCTAGTTACGCCATGGCTTATCATTAAAAACACCGCCCCGCTAACGCCTTCTATGTTCATAGAAAATATACCAAGCACCACGATACCCATATGAGATATCGAACTATAGGCGATTACTTGCTTCATATCATCTTGAGCGTAAGCTATAAACGCTGTATAAATCACCATTATAACGGCTAGTATCGCTACTATATCAAACATCATCACGCTTGCGTCGGTAAATAACGGCAGTAAAAATCTCACCATGCCGTAAGTGCCCATCTTAAGAAGCACCGCGGCAAGCAGCGTAGAGCCTATGGTAGGGGCTTGTCCGTGAGCGTATGGAAGCCATGTGTGAAACGGAAACATCGGCGTTTTTATCGCAAACGCTATAAAAAATGCCAAAAAGAGCCAAATTTGAGTATTTTCGGGCAAATTTAACCCCCGCCAATCAAGAAGCGAAAAGCTCCAAACTCCGTTCATATCGTAGTGATAATAAGCCATCACCAAGATCGCAACAAGCATAAAAACAGAGCCAAAAAACGTGTATATAAAAAACTTAACCGCAGCGTAAATTCGCTTGCCGCTTCCCCATGCGCCGATAATATAAAGCATAGGAAGCAGACTAAGCTCCCAAAATATATAAAACAAAATCGCATCAAGCGCTAAAAATACGCCCATCATAGTCATCTCTAAAAACAAAATCGAGATGATAAGATGCTTTAAATTTTCTTTTATAGTAAGAGCGATTAAAGATACAAGAGTCATAAACGCACTTAAAACAACCAAAAACAAAGAAATTCCGTCGATACCCACAAGGTAGTTTATGTTTAGAAATTCAATGAGCGAAATTTGATTTACGAAGCTGTATCCGCTATTAGCCGAGTCAAAGCCAAGCCATATGAAAAGAGTAAGCAAAAGCTCTATAAACGCTATACAAACCCCATAGACCTTGATACTTTTTTCCTCTATCAAAAACCCAAGCATCGCAGCAAGCGCAGGGAAAAATATAACCAAACTAAGCATAAACAACCTTAATAAAAAACGCCAAAGTAAGCAGTATAACAAAGCCTATAACCATAAGGCGCAACATAAGAGATAGATTTCCGCTTTGCATGCTGTTTGAAAAATTTGCAAATTTATATATCACAACCGCGACCAAATCGACACTCTTATCTATCACCGCTTCGTCTAATTTCTTACAAATTTTAGCCAAATTAAAGTATCCGCTTATAAAAACTCTCCTATAAATTTGCGGGATAAAATACTCGTTTTTTAGCAGCTTGTAAATTTTAAGCTCCTCTAAACTACTTTTAAAAATCTCTTTTTTGTAAGCAAATACCGCAAAAATCGTAGAGATCAAAACAAACGCAAGCGTGGCAAATATCATGATTAAACTCGTGCCGCTTGGTATATCAAATTCGAATTTAGGCAAAATATTTTCCGTTAGAAGCTCGAATTTATGCTCAAAAAACCCTGCAAACAGAGCCAAAATCACAAGCGGCATAAGCGATATGAGAGCGGGTCTGCTTGCTTCATGTGGTTCATGCTCAAATTTAGCTTTGCCAAAAAATACAAGCATAATCAGTCTAAAACTGTAAAATGCCGTCATAGCAGCACCGGCTAAAAGCAAAGCATAGATAACAAATTTATCGCCACTAAAAGCCGCTTCTAAAATTTTATCCTTTGAGAAAAAGCCGGCAAACGGATAAAATCCCGCAAGTGCCACCGAGCCTATTATCATAAATATCGCGGTTATTTTCATAAATTTATAAAGCCCGCCCATCTTTTTTATATCAAGCTCATCGTTCATAGCGTGCATTACGTTGCCCGCGCACAAAAACAGAAGCGATTTAAAAAACGCATGCGTAGCAAGGTGAAAAAGCGCCACCCAATACGCTCCAAGCCCTGCAGCTACGAACATATATCCAAGCTGAGATAGCGTCGAGTAGGCAATTATCTTTTTCAAGTCGTTATTTACAACCGCCATAGAGGCTGCAAAAACCGCTACAAATACTCCAAGATACGCTATGAAGTTTGAAATTTCAGGCACGGCGCCGAAGATGGAATTTGCTCTAATTACCAGATAAACTCCTGCCGTTACCATAGTAGCTGCGTGTATAAGCGCCGAAACGGGCGTAGGTCCCTCCATAGCGTCGGCAAGCCAAGTGTGAAACGGAAACTGCGCACTCTTGCCCATCGCGCCTACAAATAAAAACGAAGCGATCAAAGCAAGCAAGGCGCCGTCTGAATTTGGCACCATCCTAAACACGTCTACATATCTCACGCTTGCAAATTCGCGGTATATCAAAAATATCGCCACAAGCATACCAAGATCCGCGATTCGGTTCATGATAAAGGCTTCGTTTGCAGCCCAGCTTGCACGAGGCTTTTTATACCAAAACCCGATAAGCAACCACGAGCAAAGTCCTACACCTTCCCAGCCGATAAATAGCCCTATAAAATTATCGCTTGAAACCAAAACGAGCATAGAAAAGACAAAGAGTCCAAGATAACTAAAGTATCTGTTAAATCCGATATCATTAGCCATATAGCTGATCGAGTAGATATGCACGACACTCGCTACTACGCCCACTACGCACATCATAATCACGCTTACGTCATCAAGCATAAAGCTAAAATCGCTCTCAAACCCACCCGCTATAATAAAATCCATAATATAAACTTCTATCGCACCCGCAACGCTTACTAAAGTAAGCAAGGCTATGGATGCAAGCGCGCTTGCAACTATCAAAAACGAGCAAGCTATGCCCACAAAGGCTGACCTTGCAGTATGCGAAAACGCACCTGCCAAAATGCTTGCAAAAAGCGGAGCAAATAAAGCCACGGCAAAAAGAGTCATTATACTCATCACTCGCTCCTCATGCTTTTTAAGCTTGAAATTTCGATCGAGCCCGTCTTTTTATACCAAAGCACAAGCAAGCCAAGACCTATGGCTACTTCACTTGCGGCAACAGCGATAATAAAAAACGCAAAAATTTGTCCTATCATGTCGCCGTTAAATTTTGATATCGCGGCAAGAGCTACGTTTGCCGAATTTAGTAAAATTTCGGTTGAAAAAAAGAGCATTATAAGATTTCCTCGTTTTATTATACCCACAAGCCCGAGCGCAAACATCAGCGCAGCGACGATAAGATAGTGGCTAAGCGTTATCATCGCTCACTCCTTTATCCATATCCTTATGCACAAGCGCAATAGCTCCTACCATAGCGACAAGCAACATAACAGCAGCCAGCTCAAAGACGACAAGATACTTGGTAAAGAGCAAAATTCCAATCATCTCTATATTGCCCATAGTTTCAACGATAGGATATCTAGCCTCTAAATTCGCAGAAGCTATCGGAGCTGCAAATATAAGCACAAGTATAAGCGCGCTAAGTATGCCAAGCGTATATATGAGCCTTGAAGCGGCTTTGCTTCTGCTTTCGTTTACATCTTTACTAAGATCAAAAAACATCATCGAAAAAGCGTATAGCACCATAACGGCACCCGTATATACGATAATCTGCACCACTCCTAAAAACTCCGCATCAAGCAAAAAGAAAAATCCCGAAACAAATATCATGCCTCCGGCAAGCGAAGTCATCGCGTAAAGGACATTTTTGCTAAACACGCTTATAGCAAAACAAGCAAGAGTAAATGCGGCAAAGATATAAAACGCAACAGCCTCAAGCATCGCTTCCGTCCTTTGTATCTTTTACGCTTTCTTTAACCGCTTGCTCGGCATTTAAATTTTCATCCGAATTTAGCTCTTTGCGCTCTTTTTCTTTCAAAGCTTCCTCTCTTGAAATTTCCTCATAAACCTCTTCACGTAAAATTTCATCTAAATTTTTATAAGCAGTAGGCGTTTTTTTCACAAACCTATCTGCATCTTCGCCAAGCGAACCAAATCCGCTAAATTCGACTTGGCTTTTAAGCTCGCTAATTGGAGTTAAAAGATCTTCTTTAAGCCCAAAATAAGCTCTTTGTTCGCTTGCGTTTTCGTATTCGCTTCCGTGCACGATAGCAAGCTCGGGACAAACTTCAGCACAAAGCCCGCAATAAACGCACCTGCCGTAGTTTATGGAGTATTCAAGTACCTTCTTGCGTCCATCTTCGCCCTCTTTAGTCTGCATGGCGATACAGTTGCTTACGCAAATTTTCTCGCACAGCCCGCACCCTATGCACCGCTCATTTTCGCTCTCGATAAACCTCATAAGTCTATGCACCGAGCGATATCTTGGGCTTAGCTCGATCTTTTCAAGCGGATATAAAACGGTATGAGACTTACCCCATATCATCTCGCGTAAAACGACCCAAAGCCCCGCAAATAGCTCAAATTTTATCGCGCGAGAGGCAAATCTTTTAAATTTCTCAAATTTACCGCTCGGCTGAGTCGGAGTATCTATCAAAACATATTCGCTCATACCAACACCAGCCCCGTTATCAAGATATTAGCCACGGCCAAAGGCATCAAAACCTTCCAGCACAGACCCATTAGTTGATCGGCTCTTACGTGAGGCCAAGCCGCTCTCGTCCAAAGAAAAAAGAAAAATATAAATGCCGTTTTTAAAATGATCATAATAGCACCTGGCACGAACCAGACGGGATTAAATCCGCCTAAAAATATAAGACTAACAAGAAACGACGCGGTTATCATATTAGTATATTCGCCGATAAAAAACATACCCCAGCGCATGCCCGAATACTCCGTGCCATATCCTGCTACAAGCTCGGTTTCATTTTCCGTTAGACAAAACGGTGTTCGATTAGTCTCCACAAATGCCGCGATCAAAAAAAGTCCAAACGCAAGCGGCTGCCTAAAGATAAGCCAACCGCCAAGTCCCGCGTCTTGGTAGTTGTTTATGTCTATTAGCGAAAGCGAGCCTACCATCATAATGACGCTTAAAAGCGAAAGTCCCGTAACGACTTCAAAGCTAACCAGCTGCATACCCGCACGAGCAGCCGCGATAAGAGAGTATTTGTTATGGCTTGCAAGCCCTGCAAGAAGCGGGGAAAATACGCAAACAGCACTTACTCCAAGCACATAAAGCACTCCGACTCCCACATCGGCAAGTATTGGCCTAACCGTATACCCAAACAGCTCAAATTCGGGCAAAAACGGCACCGTAGCAAGCGCTGCAAAAGCCCCTATGGCCGAGATTAAAGGCGCTATTAAAAATACTTTTTTATTGGCAAATTGCGGCACGATATCCTCTTTGGTAAAGAGCTTGATCATGTCGGCGACAAGTTGAAGTATGCCGGCAGGCCCTACCATACTAGGTCCAACGCGCCTTTGCATATAAGCTAGCACCTTTCGCTCCGCATAGGTTCCAAGTCCCGCAAGGGTAGCAAAAACCGAGATGATGATAAGAGCTTTTACGATGGTTTCTACGATATAAAATCCGCTCATCTATCACCCTTTAAAATCTCTAAATTTGCATATCTGCTCTCGAAAAATGCGTCTATATCTATCTTTTCGTCAAATTCACCGATATATGCCACGCATGAGCTTAAATTTTTATCAAGTTTAACGTGGAGGGCTAAAATTTTATCGCCCAACTTTATCTTTACCGCCTCATTTTCGCAGAGCTCAAATTTATCCAAAAAAGCCTGCGAAGCATAAAGAGCTCCCGCTTCGTTTAACTGCGAAGCTCTGTTTGTAAATTTTGAAAACTGATGAATAGGATTTGCTCTATAAACGTTAAATTCCTGCTCATCAAATTTCAGCTTATCAAACTCAAATTTAGCCTGCGCCTCTATATCTATGGCATTTAAAAGATAGCCGCGGTGGGAATTTCCCGCATTATCGTAATAGTTTTGCAAATCATCAAATTTCACTTCGCTAAATTCACCAACTCTAGCAAGCTTTGGCGTGTAGTCTATGGTGCAGCAAGACTTAAGCCCAAGCTCGTTTGCAAGATCGTTTAGCGTATAGCCAAGATATGGCAAAGCCGCATTTGTAGGCACTACGCGCTTGTCGTAACTTACAAATGTGCCCTCTTGCTGCGTTAGTGCAGGCGCACAAAGATCACCTCCATATACGCTCATACTAAAGTCGGCTTTTTCGTTGTAGCCGAAGCTAAAGCCGATTTCGCGCTCACTCAAAGAGCAAATTTTAGCAACTCCTAGCGAGTTTGTGCAAGGCGGCAATATAACAACCTTAAATTTGCTGAATTTAGCGATCATTCCTAAAAGCGAAGCCAAATTTAGCGCCTCTTTATGATAGATAAAATCCTCTCCGACAACAAGAGCAAAGCTCTCTTTTTTAGCTCTAAGCTCGGCTATTTTAGCTTCATCAAGCCCAAGTTCGGCGGCAAATTTTAGCCATTTTTGGCTTTTAAGCTCTTCATCTTTAAAAACTTCAACATCAATTAAATTTTTATCCAAAAAGGCCTTTATATCCCCATCTAAATTCTCGCCAAATTCATGCAATATCCATAGCAAAATTTTAGCCTCAACGCCCGCTTTATGCTCTATGAAAAGCAAATTTTTAGAGTAGGATTTCACAACCTCATCAGCAACCGTATGAAAATAGATCGCCGATGATTTGTTTATCTTAAGCGCGTTGTTTAAGGCATAACTAGCGTTTGGCGCATCGTATCTTAAGAAGCTTCCCGCGGTTATAATGAAGTCAGTTTTACTTAGGCTTGCCACGTCGCCGTTATACAAGCTCTCGCCGCTAAATTTAGCATACTCGTTTAAAAATTCCTGATATTTTTTTGCCTCGTTATTTACCAAATTTAAGCCAAATTTCTCTCTTAAAACTTCTAGAATTAGAGCCTCTTCATTTGTTATGAAGCTGTTAAATATGATATTTTTAACCTCTCCTAGGCGAAATTTCCGGGCTATATTCTTAAAATTCGCCTCATCTTTTAAGGCGTTTTCATTGGCAAAGTCATATCCGTATCTTGCAGCGGGATTTAGTGTAGCGAAGTGAAAATCGTTGCTAACTCTATAAATTTTCCTTTTTCGCTCGCTTATGCCCGTGGTTTTGACATCATAATAAATCAGCTCGCAGTCGCTTGAATGAGGATTTGCAGCAGGGATTTTTTCTAGCTCCCATACGTTTGAGCTGTATTTAAATTCACTTCCCACAAGCGCTCCTACGGGACATACGCTTGTGCACTCCCCGCAAAAAGAGCAGTCCAGTGCCTCGCCAGCACTTGGCGCGATAAGGCTCTTTTGAAATTTACTCCACACGGCAAAGGCGTCTTTTGGCATGAGATCTTTCATCTCTTTTGCGACCTGATCGCCTCCGCGCGCAGTGGTTCTTAAGGCGCCCTCGCCTATTTTATCCTTACAAACCGTTATGCATCGCTCGCAAACTATGCAAAGAGCGGGGTCATAGCTTATCTTGCCCCATTTTACGTGTGGTTTATGAGTGTCTTTTATCGCGTAATTTTGAGCGGTAACCTGCATAAGAGCGGTTAAATTTTGCAATTCACACTCGCCGCTTTTATCACATACTCCGCATTCTAAAGGGTGATTTATGCAGTAAGTTTGCATAATGGCGTTTCGCTCGGATATTATCTCGGGCGAATTTGTAACCACTGCCATGCCGTCTTTTGCCTTGGCGTTACAGCTATATACTCGCTTTCCTTCGGCTTCGACCATGCAAAGCCTGCAAGCAAGCGTAGGCGAACAGCCGCTAAGATAGCAAATCGCAGGGATATAGATACCGTTGCGTCTTGCGATATTTAGTATGCTCTCGCTTTCATCCGCCTTGCAGTGGATACCGTCGATAAAAACGCTTATTTGCTCGCTCATCTTTAGCCTATTTTTGAAATTTTTGCAACCTTAAAGTTATAGCCGTCAACCTTTATATCGTTAAAAATTCCAACCGTTCCTTTCATCAAGCCATCAAGCCTAAATTTACGCGTTATGTCAAGATCGCGCGCTTTTATACTCACCTCATCGCCGTCTTTTATCTTGGCAGCCGCCGCAAATGAAGCAGAACCTACAAGTTCGCCACTCTCTCCGACAAGCCCAAAAACAACGCTTCCATCAAAGCTTTCAAGCTCTTTTAGTTCGGTTAAATTTCCGCTAGTCTCAACCTCTTTAGCTTCGCCGTCTGCTAGCACGATGTTTAAATCAAGCAAATTTAAAAACTCAAAGATAAGCTTTGAATCAGGATGAGTAAAAAACGTGCTGTCGATGATGATATTTTTAGCGTCACCTAAAAACTGGGCAATATCTTCAAATTCCTCTTCTCCTACGCTACTCTCGCCGCTTAAAAATCCCTCATCAAGCTCGCTTAGATATTCGCGCGCCTTAGGAGTTAAATTTAATCCCTCCACGCAGTATTTACAAATAAGAGCAAGCACATAGCTAACAGCTCCTATCTCGCATCTTATTAGATTTTCGTTGCCTAAATTTTGATCCTCAAAGCATGAGATATACAAAAACTCGTTTTGTTTTAACCTCTCAGCCAAATTTGAATTTTGCACGCTAAGCAAACTTGCCATACTTAAAGTCTTGCCGCCGTTAAATTCACTAAATTTCATATCCCGCCTTTTAATTCTTCTTTATCGCCATCATCCAATCAACTTGGTTAAATTTAAGCGAATTCATTATCTCACACCCGTTTCTAACAGCCAAATTCGCACACCTTTCTATACACTCAAAATCCCCGATCTCAAAAAGATAGATACAGACCTCACCGCTTCTTAGCTTCAAAACACATCGTTCAAATTCGCGTTCAAATTTGGCTTTTAAATGCCTTAAATCAACCCTTTTCATCTGTCTATCTCGCCTAAAATGATATTTGAACTACCGATTATGGTAACGACATCGGCGATATATTGCCCCACTAAAAGATGCTCGTAAAGCGCGCAGTGAAAGAAGCTAGGAGCGCGAATTTTAAGCCTGTAAGGGCTTGCTTCGCCGGTTGAATATATATAAAATCCAAGCTCGCCCTTTGGCGACTCGGTAGCGTGATAAACTTCTCCCTGCTTTGCTCTTAGTCCTTGAGTAACAAGCACAAAATGCTGCATCAAAGAGTAGTTTTGAGTCATGATCTGCTCTTTGCTTGCGCTTACGAACTGCGGCGAATTGGCTAAAATTTCAGGGCTAGTAGTATGATAAAGCTTTGCGCATTGAAGCAAAATCCTAACGCTTTGCCTCATCTCCTCCATATAAAGCTTGTATCTTGCATAGCAGTCCCCGCTAGTAGTGTAAGGAACATCAAATTCAAGCTCATCATAGATGAGATAAGGTTCTGCCTTTCTGATATCCCAAGGCACTCCGCTTGCTCTTAGCATAACGCCCGAGCAGCCCATACTAAGAGCGTCTTCTTTACTTAAAACACCAACTCCTTCAAGTCTCATACGCCAAATTCTATTATCGCTTAAAAGCGTTTCGTAAGTTTTGATATCGTTTGGAAATTTATCGCAAAACTCAGTCATCTGCGCAAGCCAACCGTTTGGCAAATCAAGCGGCATGCCGCCTATGCGAACGCTTGAATGAGTTAGCCTAGCGCCACAATAAGCCTCCATCAGATCAAGCACGTATTCACGCTCTCTAAAAGCATACAAAAACACGCTCATAGCGCCAACATCAAGTGCGTGAGTAGCCAAAAAAAGCAGGTGCGAGCTTATGCGATTAAGCTCTAATATCATCGTTCTAATTATCTGTGCCCTTCTTGGCACTTCTATATCACAAAGCTTCTCAACCGCCGCGCAAAGTGCGTAGTTGTTCGCACTTGAGGCTATATAATCAACTCTATCCGTTACCGGCAAAAACTCCTGAAAGGTCATGTTTTCGGCCATCTTTTCAACGCCTCTATGCATAAAGCCTACTTCAGGCATGGCGCGCACGACCTTTTCGCCGTCAAGCTCAAGCACGAGCTTAAGCTGCCCGTGAGCCGAAGGGTGCTGAGGACCGAAATTTAGTATCATCTTGCCGTCATTTTCTTCAAATTCGATATTTTCAAAAAACGGCTTAAGTCTGCTTGGATTTTGCATTTACGGTCTTTTCTTTAAAATTTTAGCTTTGTCGCGCTTTACTTTTTTTACAAACGCCACGCCCTCATCCTCTTGATACTCTTGTAGTACTCTGTCATCTCTTGGAGGCTCGCCCTTGCCAACCTCATGATAAATTCTTGAAAAATTAAACGTATCTTTGCTATCAACCCTTGCGCTGTCGCGATTTTCAGGACCTATGACCTCTCGATATTCGCGTCCGAAAATTTTATCGACCTCATACCACTGCGCCTGCTCGTCACCGTGAAGCGGATAGCTCTTTAAAAGCGGGTGCGAGTGCCAATCATCAGGCATTATAAGACGCTTTAAATTCGGATGATTTTTGATTAAAATTCCAAACATATCATACATCTCTCGCTCGGACCAATTTGCGCTTTTATACAGTGATGTCACGCTTGCAAGCATTTCGCGCTCTTTTACGAAGCACTTTAGCCTTGCGCGCTTTGTTTTTGATACGGATAAAAGCTGATAAAAGACTTCAAAACCGCCCTTACCGGCGATAAAATCAACAGCCGAAATTTCACATAAAATTTCATATCCGATCTCTCTTAAAATTTCAAGCGCTTTTAAATTTTCCTCGCTATTTACATACACCACAAGTTGATCAAGCTCTATATATGAGTCTAAAATTTGAACTCCCGCAATAGCCAAAGCCTCTATATCTTCTTCAAATTTACTCTTGTAAATGTCAAATTTCTGCGTCTTTTCAGGTATGTAAAAGCTGTCTTTATAGTAGTGCTTTTTCTGAGCGTTATTTCTATCTTTATACTCTCTCATCATATCAGCCTCTTTGGTTTTGCAGCTCTAAAGGCACTTTGCTTGCGAATTTTCTTTTGAAGTATCATGAGTGCGTATTGAAGAGTTTCCGGGCGCGGAGCACAACCCGGCAAGTAGATATCAACAGGTATTATCCTATCAACTCCTTGCACCGTTGAATAGGTGTTAAACATACCGCCCGTGTTTGCACAACTTCCCATGGATATGACCCACTTTGGCTCAGCCATTTGATCATATAGTCTTCTTGTAAATTCGGCGTGCTTTTTTGTAAGGGTGCCTGCGATTATCATTACTTCAGAGTGTCTTGGCGAGGCTCTAAAAATAGTTCCAAAACGGTCAAAGTCATATCTGCTAGCCCCGCTTGCCATCATCTCTATCGCGCAGCACGCAAGCCCGTAGCTAAGCGCCCAAAGCGAGTTACTACGACCCCACTGCACAAGCTTATCGACTGTCGTTAAAACTACCGGCAAACCGCCGTTTGCGGCATAATTCATTTCACGCCCTGCCACTCAAACGCTCCTTTCCCCCAAGCATAGATGAATCCGACCGATAAAAGCGTGATAAAAAGCAGCATCTCAACAAATCCGAAAACTCCTAAAATTTTAAAATCAACCGCCCACGGAAACATAAATATAACCTCAACGTCAAAAAGGATAAAAAGTATCGCGTATGTAAAATAGTGAGTATTTATGCGGTTTGGCTGCTTTATCGTTTCAGGTCCGCACTCGTATATAGCAAGTTTTAGACGCTCGGAGTTTTTATTTGCTAATTTTGCGCCTATCTTGCTTGATAAAAAGACAATCAAGCTAAAAACGAAAGTCGCTAAAAAAAGTATGACAAAAGCGCCGAAATATAAACCGCTAGTTTCGGAGTGTGACACGAAAAACCTTTGAAATTTTATAATTAACAAAGATTTTATAAAAATTTATTTTAATTGAGAGTTAAATTTGAGAATTTAAGCGCAAATTTGACTGATCGGCTTCAAATTTGCGCTTAAATTTTACTTTTGAAGTCCGAATTTCACAGCCGCTTTTGCAAGCTCAAGAGTCGCATCTACAAATTTATCTTTTTTATCTGCGTAAGGTAAAAACAGAGGAATTTCGGTACAAGCCGCTATATAAGCATCAGCCTCTATACGCTCTATCGTTTCGTTAAAAAGCGAAACATAAGCTTCCAAGTTGTTTGCTTTAGCGCCTTTATAGATGCAGTCCATGATATTTGAAAGTAAATTTTCAGGAATTTGGACACACTCAAATCCGTTTGCAACCAGCTCATCTTCATAAATTTTAGCTTTTGTAGTCCCGGTAGTCGCTATGACGGCTATTTTTTTAGCATTTGGGAAATTTGTGCTTATCGCCTTAGTGGCTATTTTTGCTATATGAAGGATGTTTATACCACACTCCTCTTCAAGCCTAGGAGCAAAATAGTGAGCGGTATTGCAAGATATGCAAACAGCCTCACATCCTGTGTTTTTAAGCCTAAGTGCTGCTTCTTTCATAAAAGGAAACGGATCTTCGCCACCGTGAAGTATATAAGCCGTTCTATCGGGAATTTGAGGGTAGTTATCTATGATGATAGGTATGTTGTCTTGATCTTTTTTTGCGTCCGTTAGCTCAACTATCTTTGCATAAAGATCGATAGTCGCAAGAGGTCCCATTCCGCCCATAATTCCGATTCGTTTCATTTAATTTCCTTAAATTTAAAAGCCAAGAGAAATTCTCTTGGCTTAATTTCTATATAAAGCTCTTATATCAATACAGGAGCTATTAAAAATCCAAGTGCAACAGATATCGCAACCATTATAGTACCAGGGATAAAGAACGAGTGGTTAAATACGAATTTGCCCACTTTCGTAGTTCCGGTATCATCCATTGCGATAGCTCCAAGCGTTGTCGGATATGTAGGAAGAACAAATAGTCCTGAAACAGCCGCAAATGATGCAACTAAGATCCAAACGTGTTGTGCGTTTTCAGGGCTTGTCATACCAAGAGCAACGGCAACAGCAGGCATCATAACGCGAGTTGTTGCAGCTTGTGAATAGAGCAAGCAGCTTAAGAAATAAAGCGCTACGGCCAATATAAACGGATACTTGGTAACAACCGCTTGAGCTATGTCTTTGATACTCTCAATATGTCCGTTTACAAATGTAGTTCCAAGCCATGCAATACCGATAACGCAGATGCACGCATTCATACCGCTTTGGAAAGTGCTGGTTGAAAGCAATTTGCCTGTATCGACCTTGCAAAGCACTACGATAACAAAACCGATAGTTAGCATAAAGCTGATAATTGCGTTATCTCTTGTTAGGATAGGATTTTCGATAAGTCCTACGCTCTTTGAAATCATAAGCGCATAAGCTACGATAATCAAAACACCTATACCAAATATCGCAACCGATCTTTTCGCATAAGGTTTAAGCTCTTTATACTCGGCATCTTTAACCTCTTCAACAAGACCTTTTGCGAGTCTTTCTTGATAAATAGGATCTTTTGAAAGATCAAGATCGTAAAATTTATTTACGAAAAACGATGTTGCAATCATAGCTACAAATGTCGTAGAGATGCAGATAAATAAAAGCATCGGATAGCTAACGCCAAGAGGCTCTACAACGCCTGTCATCGCAACAAAAGCCGCTGAAATCGGGCTTGCGGTAATTGCAACCTGAGATGAAACGACGGCAAGCGCAAGAGGTGCGCTAGGCTTGATGTTTTGTCCTTTAGCAACTTCGGTAATAACAGGAAGCATTGAAAAAGCCGTATGTCCGGTACCCGCAAATATCGTTAAAAGATAAGTAACAATAGGAGCTAAAAAGTTAATTTGTTTTGGATTTTTGCGTAAAATTTTAGACGCAACCTGAACAAGATAATCAAGTCCTCCGGCAACCTGCATAGCAGTAATTGCAGAGATAACTGATGCGATGATGAGGATAACGTCCATAGGAATACCCTTCATCTCGACTTTCATGCCAAGCATTGCTAAAACGACAACACCAAGACCACCTGCGTAACCAACTCCCATACCTCCTAGTTTAACACCTAGGTAGATACCCCCAAATAGGACTATAATCTGTAAAATCAGCATTATATCCATAAGAATCTCCTTTATGAAATTTATTTTTCACTTCTAATCAAATTTTGGTGCGCCGACCAAATTTGACGCACCGACTATTAATTCAACCTAATTTTACTCGCCCATGTGTGGGTTTAGCATATTTTTAGGCTCTAAAATTTTATCTATCTCTTCTTTAGTTAAATAACCTCTTTCTAGGCAGATGTCGCCGACCGCTTTACCTGTTGCAAGTGCTTCTTTAGCGATGCTTGCTGATTTTTCATAACCTATATAAGGGTTAAATGCAGTAACTATACCGACTGATCCTAGAACTGATTTTAAGCAAGCTTCAGGATTTGCAGTTAGTTTTTTGATAGCTTTTTCAGCTAGCGTATTCATAGCATTTTCAAGAATTACCAAAGAGTTAAATAGCCCATAAGCAATTCCCGGTTCAAATGCGTTTAGTTCAAATTCGCCTCTTTCAGAGCAAAGCATTATAGTTACGTCGTTGCCGATAACTTCATAGCAAGCCTCGCCTACAACTTCAGCGATAACAGGATTTACTTTACCAGGCATGATTGAGCTACCTGGTTGCATTTGAGGTAAATTTATCTCGCCAAGACCGCATCTTGGACCTGAGTTCATAAGACGAAGATCGTTTGCGATTTTGCTTAGGCGAACCGCAGCTGTTTTTAAAGCGCCACTTACATGAACAAAATCACCGGTATCTTGAGTAGCTGCGATAAAATCCTCAGCAGGTTTAAAATCAACACCCGTAATTTCGCTTAAAATTTTATGAACTGCCGCTTTATAGTCAGGATGGCAATTTATACCTGTACCTATCGCAGTAGCGCCCATATTTAGATATGTCATGCTCTCTCTAGCTGCTTTAATCTTTTCTATATCGCTTTTTATGTAGCTTGCAAATGCGTTAAAAGTATTTCCAAGTGTTGTAGGAACCGCATCTTCAAGCTCTGTTCTACCCATTTTTATTATATCTTTAAACTCTTTTGCTTTAATTTCAAGTTCGTTTTTCAAATTTTCCATAGCTTTTAGCAGGTCTGTTAGCTTCGCGTAAGCTGCCACTTTAATAGAGCTTGGATATGTGTCATTAGTACTTTGACCCAAATTTGTATGATCGTTTGGATGAAGGTATTGGTATTCGCCTTTTTTGTGACCCATGCTCTCAAGAGCAACGTTTGTGATAACCTCATTTGAGTTCATATTTGTAGAAGTTCCTGCACCGCCTTGGATCATATCGACTACAAATTGATCTTGGAATTCTCCCGCGATCAATCTATCGCAAGCTTTAGCGATAGCATCGGCCTTTGTGGCATCAAGCACTCCCACTTGCTTATTTGCCAGAGCTGCCGCTTTTTTGATTTGAGCAAATGCTTTTATAAAATAAGGATACTCGCTTAGCTTTCTTCCTGTCATGTGGAAATTTTCAAGAGCCCTAAAAGTCTGAACGCCGTAATAAACGTCATCAGAAATTTCAAGCTCACCTATAAAATCGTGTTCTTTTCTAGTTCCCATAATGGATTCTCCTTTGAAAAAATTTAATTATTGAAACTATACTACAACTTTTATAATTTTTAAATTAAAAAATTAATTTTTAAGAGGTTTTTTGCATATTTAAATTTATTTTTTATTTATAATTTTAGACTTTGCTTAAATTATATTTAGATTAAGGATTGTTTTTATTTTTATATGTAAAAAATATTATTGAAAAAATTTCGATGTTTGGTATACGCGAAATTTCAAGGTCAAGATGAAATATTTATCAAAAAATAATATACAGATCATACTATCTTTAGTGTAAAATAAAATTTATATTAAAGCATGTGGTTTTAAATAAAGAAAATGTAAATATGTAGTTAATATATTCTATCAACTACACAAAAGAATGAGGTATTTTATAAAATATAAATTTTAATTTTTTAAATTAAGATTTTAAGCGTTTAAAACTTTAAAAACTCGACTTACATCGTCGTTTTTACTTAAGCTTAGTCTAACGATACTATCTTCAAGTGCATTTAATGCATGCGGGATATTGGCATCAAGTGCGATCATATCAAGAGAATTTAAAATTTGCACATCGCTTCCTACGCTAAATTCGATTTTTCCACTAAGCACTTGAACCATTATAGCTCCAGGCGCTTGATGCTCTTTCATTTCATGCCCTTTTTGCAAATTTATGCGTATCTCTTTACTGCCTGAGCCTTCAAATAGTTTTACTACCTTTATACCGTTAAAATTCTCGTCTTTCCAAACAATCTTTTGCATTTGCATCCTTTTAAAAATATGCGGTAATTTTAACTTTTGGATATTAATTTTTTATTGATTCAAATTAAGAGTATTTTTATATTTTTTGAATTTTATAAAAGACTTTAGGTAAAAATCATTTTTAGGTATAAAAACCGATTAAATTCATATTCCATGAGTCCAACTAAAACCCAAAGATAAACAATATAATTGCATATATTACAAGCCCAAAATCAAATTCGGATTCATATCTTTCTATATTTTTACTATAATGTTATTGCTCTAGAAAACAAAAACTTAATTGTAATAAAAATTTAATATTATAGCTAGACAAATAAATTCCGACAATCAACAAAAGCTCTTTTTATTTTTACTCCTTGCTTTTAACTAAAAAATAAAAAGTTTAATTCAAGCTAATGCAGCTTTAAAAGTTACAATAATAAAAAAAGAGAGGTGCTATATAGCCTCTTGCAGATATTAAATTAAAAATTATTTAATATAAAATCAAAGTTCTAAGTTATTAGAAAAAGTTAAAAAGCCAAAAGAAAAAATCTCTTTTGGCAAGTATAAAATTATTTTTTAAGCTCTCTAATACGTGCAGATTTACCGCGTCTATCGCGTAGATAAAATAGTTTCGCACGTCTTACACGACCGCGTCTTAATACAGTTATACTCTCAAGGCTATCGCTATAAATAGGGAAAATTCTCTCAACACCAACGCTGTTTGCGCCGATCTTTCTGATCATAAATGTTTCGCCTGTTCCGCTTCCGCGTCTAGCTATACAAATACCTTCAAAGTTTTGAACTCTAGTTTTATCGCCCTCTTTAATGCGAATGGCTACACGAAGTGTGTCGCCGGCACGAAATTCAGGCACAGACTTACTTGCGATTTGAGCATTTTCAAATGCTTCAATATACTTATTTCTCATCTTTTATCCTTCATCAGCGGCTTGTATTTTCGGTATAAATCAGGACGGAAAAACCTAGTTTTGAAGCACGCCATATCATTTTTTAAAGCCCTGATTTTAGCATGATTTCCCTTTAAAAAGTCTGAAACAACATTTAAATTTTCATATATATTTGGCTTGGTAAAAGCCGGAAATTCTAAAAGTCCTTGTTCAAAACTCTCTTCACTTAAACTCTCATCATTGCCCAAAACTCCGCTTATATTCCTAGATATCGCATCACTCATGCAAAGAGCGGGCAACTCTCCGCCGGTAAGCACAAAATCGCCTATGCAAAAAACTTCATTCACGTATCTTTCGACAATTCTCTCATCAATCCCCTCGTATCTTCCGCAAATAAAGCAGATATGTTCTTTTTTAGACAACCTTTTTGCATCTTCTTGTTCAAATTTCTTTGCAGCAGGAGTTAAAAAAACAATATGAGTATTTGAGTTTTTTGCTTTTACAGATTTTATCGCATCTTCAAGAGGTTGAGCGCTCATAAGAAGTCCCGCTCCACCTCCTATCATATAATCATCAACTTTTTTATGCTTATCTTTACTAAAATTTCTTGGATTTACAAACTCAAGCTTTATTAGTCCTTTGTTAGTTGCACGACCTAAAATAGAGTCCGTAAAATAAGGCTTGATTAAATTTTCAAAAAGCGTGATAAAAGTGAATTTAATCATGAATTTTCTAAGATCAAAAAAGCGTTTTTTGTATAAATTATCTTGTTTTGTATATCTATTTTTTCTACGTAGGCGTTTACATATGGTATGTAAAAATTCTTAGCAAGTCCTTTTTGCACAAGCTCTTCATCAGTCTTGATATAAAAAAGATGATTTGCACTGCCGTCTTCTATATCCTCAACTACTCCTAAATTTTGATCATTTTCATAAATTTTACATCCCAAAATGTCAAAATAAAAAAACTCATCTTTTTTTAGATTGCAAGTTTGACGAGTAAGTTCTTGAGTGGTATATATAGTGCGATTTGTAAGAGTTTTAGCCAAATCAATATCTTCAAAATCATAAAAAAGGATAGAGCTATTTGCATTATTAAAGCTTTTTACAACTAGCTCATTACCGTCTTTATCTATAAATTTTGCGTCTTTTTTAAATTGTTTAGGAAAGTCACTTTTGTCATGAAGCCTAACAAAGCCCTTTAAGCCAACACTTTTACCAAGTATGCCGACTTCTACCAGATCACTCTTCAAGTGGCTTTACCGTAACCCTATATGAGGTCGCATCTTTTGCCTTGCAACCTATTATTACAGTTTTTATAGCATTTATCATTCTACCGTCTTTTCCTATGAGTTTGCCGGTATCCACCTTATCGGCATAGACTATCGCTTCGGCGAAATTCTCTCCTAACTCTACTCTTTCGACTTTTACTTTGCCCGGAAAATCTGCTATAAGTTTTGCGTATTCGCGTAAAAAATCTTCAACCATTGTTATTATTTGCTAGTTATTTTTGCAACTCTATCGCTAAGTTGTGCACCCACACCCTTCCAGTAAGCAAGGCGCTCAGCATCAAATTTAACAACTTCAGGCTCAACCATTGGATTATAGTATCCTATAGACTCTATCCAGCCACCGTCTCTTCTTTTTCTGCTGTCTGTTACAACTATACGATAAAATGGTCTTTTTTTGCGTCCCATTCTTGTTAGTCTTACTACTGTTGCCATATCTTGTTTCTCCTTCTAAATTTTTAAATAAGGCTTAAATTTAGGCACAATTATACCCAAATTTAAGCCCATTTTTAACTAGGGCGATTTATCTTGGCTTGAGAGAGTAAATTTCCAAGTCCTCTCATGCCGTCTTTTCCTGAAAATTTCTTAGCGATTTTTGAAGCGTTTGTAAATTGCTTAAGAAATCTATTAACTTCTACCTGACTGAGACCCGCGCCTTGTGCCAAACGTCTTTTTCTGCTATTGTTTAAAAGATCGGGATTTTCACGCTCTTTTAAAGTCATGGAATTTATCATGGCTCTTATATGAATTATCTCTTTTGAGTTATCCAAATCTATATCTTTTATCTGATTTGCTACGCCTGAAAGACCAGGGATCATACCTATGAGCGATTTCATATTTCCAAGTTTTTTAACGCTTTCCATCTGCTCTAAAAAGTCGTTAAAATTAAACTGACCTTTTTTTATCTTTTTATTAAGTCTTTTTGCCTCTTTTTCATCCATAATAGTGCTTGTTTTTTCAGCCAAAGTGGCCAAGTCGCCCTCACCCATAATCCTGCTTACTATGCGATCGGGTATAAAGCTCTCCAAATCAGCGGTTTTTTCGCCAATCCCAACGAATCTAAGCGGTATATTTAGCTGCTTTGCTATTCCTATAGCGACACCGCCTTTGCTGTCTGAGTCAAATTTAGATAGCACTACACCTGTTATCGTTAAAGCATCATTAAATCCTGCTGCGGATTTTATGCCGTCCTGCCCGCTCATCGCATCAGCTACATAGAAAATTTCATGCGGATTAAGCTCTGCTTTTATGCTTTTTATCTCGCTCATCAAAGCTTCATCTATAGCCAGACGTCCTGCAGTATCAACCAAAAGTACGTCATAAAGTCCGCTTTTTGCCTTTTCAAGTGCCGCTTTAGCAACTTTTATAGGGTTTGTTTCGTTTTCTATACTAAAAAGCTCTATCTCGTTAGCCTCGCAAAGTTGGCGAAGCTGCTCAACGGCTGCAAGTCTTTGAAGGTCGCAGGCCGCCACTAAAACTTTCTTTTTTCTAAGCTTTAGATAGCTTGCAAGCTTTACGGTCGTGGTTGTCTTACCGCTACCTTGAAGTCCCGCCATCAAAACAACAGTTGGGGCGACAGGCGCATAGACAAAGCCTTGATTTCCGGGAGCCGTTAAAATTTTAGTCAAATTTGATTTTATAGAGTCTAAAAACTGCTTTTGCCCTATACTGCTTTGTTTCAAATCAGCTTCAATTAGCGCCAGCAAATCTTTAGTAACTTTGTGATGAACGTCGGCTTTTAAAAGAGCCTTTTTAAGAACATCAAGAGCGTTTTTTAACGCTTTTTCATCATCAACAAATCTGATTTTACTAACGGCCAAACGAAAAGATTCACTGATTTGTTCAAACACAACTTTACCTTTTTTAATTTTATTTGCTAGCCAAATATGGCTTTTGGCTTATCCTAAGCACTTTAAAATGCCTAAAATTTTGCCTATTTATAATTAATTTAAACACATAAGGGACGCATTTTACTAAATTTTAGCTTTATCACTCTTTAAACTTCAAAATTCTTGCCTATCTCAAAGCCAAAATCATTAAAATCACTTCCCAAATTAGCCCTGAATTTATATCCTAAAATTTCTATCTTACACGCATGCAAATACATTCGCTTTGATCTGTTTTTAGCATATTTTTCATCGCCGACTATACCAAATCCGATATGATTTAGGTGCACTCTTATCTGATGAGTTCTGCCTGTTGGGATTTCAACTTTCACCAAGCTTTTTTTGCCTGCCACCATGATAGGTGAGATTATAGAAATAGCCTCTTTCCCGTCTTTTGAAATTTTCGAATACGCTCCGCCTTTATTTTTAAGAGTGATTATAGGTTCATCAACTCTTACATCTTCGCTTAAAATTCCTTTAACTATCGCGATATACTCTTTTTTCACTCGGTGATGTTTAAATTCCTCAATGGCTTTTTTTTGAAATTCCTCATTTTTAACGAGCAAAAGCACTCCGCTAGTCTCTTTATCAAGACGGTGCAAAAGCGGAAATTTGTAAATTTGACTTACTTTTTCCGATGTCAAAAACGCAGGCTTATTGATAGCGATTAAATTTTCATCTTCAAATATCACGCTAGGCTTTGGCATCTTTTGCACGCTAAATTTAGTAGTAACACTCATCATAGCTCTTGCAACTACGATTTTTTGTCCCCTTGCGCTTACTAATCCGCTATCTATAAGCTCCTTTGCTTCGTTGTTTGAAATCCCCTCTTGCAAAGCAAGGAGTTTATAAGCTTTTTCCTCTTTCACAACTATCCTTAATGTCTTTTATGATCTCATCCGCACTTCCAAGCGAACGGATTTTACTCTTTTTTAGCTCTTTTTTAAGCAAATCGCCGACATATTCGGCTTTAGCAAACACCACGTCATCAACCTGTTCAAAAAGAGCCTTTTGGTTAAATATAAACTCGCCCGTAATTATACTATTTTCAAACTGAGCCGCCTCAATCGGATTGTGTCCGCCGACATTTGGCACAAAGCTGCCGCCCAAAATCACGATGTCTGATATCGCATAGATATTTACAAGCTCACCCATAGTATCAACAAGAACGCATTTGGCGCTAAAATTTTGAGATTTTGAAAATCTCTCAAAACCAAAGCCGTGATTGCGGGCAAATTTAGCCAAAATTTCACCTGCTTCATCAAATCTCTCAGGATGGCGCGGAACCAAAATAAGCTTATCATTTTCACTTAAATTTATATGATTTAGCAGT
This sequence comes from Campylobacter sp. RM15925, assembly GCF_012978775.1. Taxonomy (NCBI): domain Bacteria; kingdom Pseudomonadati; phylum Campylobacterota; class Epsilonproteobacteria; order Campylobacterales; family Campylobacteraceae; genus Campylobacter; species Campylobacter sp. RM15925. The sequence continues at coordinate 17,195 of NZ_LIWP01000007.1, read as the reverse complement.
AGCTCTTCTTCGCCTTTGTGCGTGCTTGCAAGCACGATAACGCGCTCTTTTGGCTTATCGTAAGCTTTACTAATACTAGGTAAAAAAGCCGATTTGATATTTCCGCTTACGACTACGTTTTTTGCACCAAGACTGATTAGTCTTTGTTTATCAAGCTCGCTTTGCGCATAAATTTTATCTATAAATTTAAAAATTTCATTATAAAAAAACCTAAATTTCAAGTATCTTTTATAGCTTCTATCTGAAATTCTGGCATTTATCAAAATAACTCTTGAGCCTTTAAATTTAGCCCAAAATACAAGCATAAGCCAAAGCTCGGCTTCAAAGATAACTAAAATTTTAGATCTTTTAAGCCAAAAAGGGATAAAAATTTCAAACGGCAAAAATCTTGTGTTTGGCGTTATCTTTTTAGCTTCGTCAAATCCTGTTTTTGTTATCACGCTTACGGCAATGCTTTTAAATTTTTTTAAAAGTGGCGCAATAGAGCGAATTTCACCAAACGAGCAAGCATGAAAATGAATGTCTGATTCATCAAATTTGGGATTGTTGAAAAGAAAAAATCTAGCGGGAATCGAACGGTGATATTTTGTTTTAAAGGCGATAAAAAGAAGCGGTAAAGCCCCGATCACAAACGCAATCAGAGCTAAAATATAATATATTAATACCAAATTTTAGGGCTATTCAGCCGTCTCTTTATATAAAATTCTTCCGCAATGCGGGCAAGTAACGACATCTTCGCCCTTTATAACCGCAGAATAAGTTTTATCATTTATCTGCATGAAGCAGCCATAGCATGCTTGTTTTTTTACAGGTACTACGGCGGTGTTGTGAGCCCATTTGCGAATTTTCTCGTAAAATGTAAGAATTTTTTGACTCATATCGCCGATTAATTTATCTTTTTTTGCATAAATTTCAGCTCTTTCTTTTTCTATCGCACTTACCTCTTGAGCGATGTCGGCTTCAATTTTTTGCAGGCTTGTTGTAAGCTCGGCGCTTTTGGCTTCAAGCTCGGTTTTTAGATCGTTTTTATTTGCGATTATCTTTTCAAGCCTTTCAATCTCCTCATTCGCAGCCTCAAGTTGCTCTCTGGCAAGCTCATCTTCAAGCTGAAGAGCCTTGATCTCTTTTTCGGTTTTTGCTGCCGAGCTTTTCTTTGAGACATCTTTAATCTTGGCAGAAAATTCAGCGATATGAGCGTTGGTTTGCGATTTTTGAGATTTTAACTCGGCTACGGCTTCATCAATATTTGAAATTTGCTCGGCAATGCCTGCTTGCTCGTCTTTTGTCGCTCTTAAAACACGCTCGACTTTTTCAAGTCTAGGTCCAAATCCATCAATCTCTTTATCGATTTGGGCAAGATCGACAAGCTGCTCTAAATATTTATTCATAACTTTCCTTTTTGTTTAGCGGTATACAAATGGGTTTTTTGAGTTAGTTATTATAATGAAAACTCCCAAATTTTGCAAATATTTTGCCAAGGATTCCCCAAAATAGCGCTCTGTTTCAAAATGCCCTATGTCTATCAAATTTAGTCCGTTCATCTTGGCTTCAAGCGCTTGATGATATTTAAAGTCCCCGCTCAAAAATACGTCGGCTTTAACTTTTGATATCAGATCTCCGCCGCTTCCAGTGCAAAGTGCAAGACGGCGAATTCTATTTTCGTTAGTAGTTTTTGCAACTCTTAAAGTTTGCAGGCTAAATTTATCCTTTATAAAATCACAAAGCTCATCAAAGCTGAAATTCACATCCATATAAAGCAAAAATTCATCTTTTTCATACTCTTTAAAGCCCAAAATTTCGCTTGCTACATATTCGTTTAGATGGCTTAAATCGTAATTCGTATGAAGGCTTATTAATGAAATTTCTTTTTTTATCATTTGCGTTATGAGCGAGCTTGGATAAAGGCTTGAATTTATGCTTTTTAGCCCTTTAAATATCAGCGGATGATGTGTAATAATAAGCGAATTTGGTTTAACTTCGCTCAAAAGCTCAAAATCAATATCAAGGCTTAGATAAATTTGATTCACTTCATCATAAGGCGAGCCGATTATAAGTCCGCTATTATCCCAGCTTTCTTGGTTTTCAAACGGGCTTAGCTCATTTAAAAATTTATAAATTTCAGCTATTTTCATTTACAAATTTGCCTCTTGCTCATCTATGCTAGCCTTGTAAGTTAGAGCACACTCTTTAGCCAGCTCGCGAATTTTCAGGATATAATCTTGTCTTTGAGTTACTGAAATCGCTCCACGCGCGTCAAGCACATTAAAAGTATGCGCCGCAAGCATACAATAATCATAAGCAGGAAGCGAGATTTTAGCCTCCAGGCAGTTTTTGCACTCGTTAAAGGCGTTTTCAAACTGATTAAAAAGCATCTTCGTATCGGCAACTTCGAAGTTATATTTACTCCACTCATACTCGCCTTGCTTATGCACATCGCCGTAAGTTACGACATTGCCGCCATTATCGTCCCAAACGATGTCATATACGCTATCAACATCTTGCAGATACATCGCAAGGCGTTCAAGCCCGTAGGTTATCTCGGCACTTACTAGATCGCAAGTGATGCCACCAACCTGCTGAAAATACGTAAATTGCGTTACTTCCATACCGTCAAGCCAAACTTCCCAACCAAGTCCCCATGCGCCAAGTGTTGGGCTCTCCCAGTTATCCTCGACGAAGCGGATATCGTGCTTTTTAAGATCAAAACCAAGTTTTTCAAGGCTTTTTAGATAAAGCTCTTGGATGTTTTCAGGGCTCGGTTTTATTAGCACTTGAAACTGATAATACGCCCCCAAGCGGTTTGGATTTTCTCCGTATCTGCCGTCGGTCGGACGGCGAGACGGCGCTACATAAGCTGTCGCCCAAGGCTTCTTGCCGAGGCTTCTTAAAAATGTCGCTTGATGGTATGTTCCTGCGCCTGCGGGCATATCGTATGGCTGAAGTATCACACAGCCAAGCTCTTGCCAGTAGTTTTGCAGTGTTAAAATAATTTGTGAAAATGTCATTTTTATCCTTACTTTATAGATACATAAATTTCTATTTTGTCTTTTAAATACTTTTCAAAGTCTGTCACGTAGGCTCTTTTTAAATTTGAGCTTTCAAAAAACTCCCAAATTTCACGCCAAAGCTCTATCACGGATTTTTTGTCGGTGCTCTCTTTACCAAATACGGCATATTTGCCCGCTTTTACAGTCACTTTTTCATAAACTCCGCGCGGTGAGCCTTTAGTGCCTACAAGCAAAGAGTAAGAGCCGTTTAGATCGCTTTCATACTCATGATAAACAGCGCAAATTTCATCCGTTCCGTTATAGCTGGAGTTTAAAAACTCTCTCCATAGATCAGCTATTCTACCCTCGCCGTTCATCTCGCTAGCGTTATCCGTGCGAATTTTTAGTCCAAAAACTTCAAAGTTTTCTTTTAACTCTACTATTTGCACTAACTATCCTTGAAGTTTTCTACAGCCTTGTTCCACATGAGCTTATATTTACGCTTTAAGAACTCAATCTCCTCATTGGCCTTTTTAAGCTGCTCGTTAAGCGTATCTATCGTCTTTCTATCTTCATCGTAAAGCTCTTGCATCGAATAAAGCGCCTCTTTTAAAAATTTATTCTCATTTCTTAAAGCCTCAAGCGTTTCGTCTTTAGCGTCAAGCACTTTTTCGTGCAAATTTAAGATAGTGCCTATCGTCTTTTCAACGAAGCTAAATCCCTCGCTTGGTTTGCTTGTTATGCTTAAATTCGCACTTACGCTTGGAACTACGCTCATCGTGCCTTCATTTGCCTCTATGTAAATTTTGCCGTCTTGCTCTTTTGTATTTAGCACTCCGCGCTTTATCATGCCTTCTATCACTTCACGATCCAAATGCACGAGCTTGCAAAATTCATCGATGCTTAAATAAGTCTGCATTTTTGCTCCTTTTACGCGAGTAAGACCTCCACTTTTTTCGAGTCTTCCTCGACCGCTTTTGCTTTAGCTTCTCTATCGGCTCTTAAGCTCTCATCAAGCGAGCTATCGTTAAGCGCTAAAATTTGAAGTGCAAGATAGGCCGCATTCACCGCTCCGGCCTTGCCGATAGCGACTGTTCCTACAGGCATGCCTGCAGGCATTTGCACCGTAGAATAAAGTGCATCAACGCCACTTAATGAGCTTCCGCCCATCGGTATGCCGATAACGGGGCGAGTTGTATTTGCAGCGATCGCTCCTGCTAAGTGAGCCGCCATACCCGCTGCTGCGATAAATACTTGAGCTCCCCTGCTTTCCGCGCTTGATACATATTCACTAGTTCTTTTTGGACTTCTGTGAGCCGAAGAGATGATAAGCTCGTAGCTTACTTCAAATTTTTCTAAAACTTTCGCCGCTTCATTTACTATCTCGTAATCGCTCTTGCTTCCCATTATAATCGAAACAAATTTCATCTTATCTCCTCTCTTAAAAAGCTAAATTCAGGCAACTTCACGCCTAAATTCACCTCATTTTCATTTCCGCTGTGAATTTCGCTCATCTCTTTGCCTTTTTTAGTGATGAGCTTCTTAAACTCTATAAATTTCTTGCCATCTTTGGAGTAAATTTTACAAATTTCATTTTCAGTTTCGCTTGCGTCTTTGCCGATTGGCATTACAAGCTCGTAAGGTCTGTTTAAAACTATCTTAAATTTGCACTTAAAGAACTCCCCGTCCTCGCTTATGGCATTTACCTGATGAGTGCCCTCTTCTAGGCTACTGAAGTGATTTTGCGTGCTCGGTCTTTCAAAGGGTCTATGCACCAAGTATCCATCGGTAAAGCCACGATTTTTAAGCGTATTTAGCTCCGCGTCATAAATTTGCGCGTCAAATTTACCCGCCATAGCGTCATCTATCGCCATTTTATATGCTCTTGCGGTACAAGCCGCGTAGTATTCGCTTTTGGTGCGACCTTCTATCTTAAAGCTATCGACAACGCCTGATTTTATGATATCTTCTACGTGAGCAGCGAGCTTTAAATCCTTTGAATTCATGATATGAGTGCCGTTTTCATCCTCTTCAAGGCGAAATAGCACTCCGCTCTCATCGTTTTTGGCGTAAAGCTCGTATTTAAAGCGACAGTCATTCGCGCAGCTTCCGCGATTTGCCATACGACCGCTTTGCACGGAGCTTACCAAACAGCGCCCCGAATACGCAAAACACATCGAGCCGTGTACGAAAATTTCGATATCAAGAGTAGGGATTGCCTCTTTTATCTTGATTACGTCCTTTAAATTCATCTCGCGCGCTACTACTATACGCTTTGCGCCCATGTCGTGATAAATTTTAGCGTCCAAGAAATTTAGTACGTTTGCTTGTGTGGAGAGATGAACCTCTATGTCGGGCGCTATCTCTTTAGCTAGGCTCATAACGCCGGGGGTTGCGATGATAAAAGCATCAGGCTTCATCGCCGAAATCGTCTTTAAATGGCGCTTTAAAGGCTCTATTTGCGAGTTAAAAGGAAAGGCATTAACCGTAGCGTAAAATTTCTTGCCCTTTGAATGAGTATAATCTATCGCCTCTTCAAAGGTTTGCAAGTTAAATTCTCTAGCCGAGCGGGTTCTAAGCGAGAAACTTGCTACACTTGCATATACGGCGTCCGCTCCGTATTCAAGCGCGATTTTTAGTTTGGTTAAATTTCCTGCAGGACTTAGTAGCTCAGGTCTTTTCACTTCTTACCCAAACTTTCGATCAAGGCTTCGATATCATCATTACTTACCAAATTTTCAGTAGTCGTATCGCCTGCAATATGTACCGCAGATCCTACGCGCTTTTCATCATCGATCTTGCCCTCAAACAGACTGCTCATATATTTGCTAAGCGCACGCATAACGTTTATAACGCGCTCTATCTTTTGGCGGTGGATATCTTGATACTGCATCATGTCCATAGTCATCATCACTTCATCTTCACCCATTTGGATATTTCCAAGTACGTCCTCGGCGCTATTTTTAAGCTCGTTGTTTTTATCAAGAGCGTCTTTAAATGCGGCTACGTTAGGGAATTTATCATTTAGCTTCGTAAAAATTTCTATGTTGCTTTCAAGCCCTTTAATGATAGCGTTGCAACCGCTTTCGGCATCCATAAAAAAGTTATTGATCGCATCAAGCTTGTCAAACATCTGAGTGGCTTTTTCTTCGCTATCCTTAGTCACATCATCAAGCTGATGAACCATCTTGTGATCGTCAGTCGGCGGAGGCGGAGGCCAAGCTACACTAGCCGATACTCGGTAATCAGCATAAATGTCAGCGTCTTTAAGCTCACTTGTTTCGTTTATATTTTCAATCTTTTTATCCTCTTCTTGAAGTGGATTTTTTTCGCTATCCGCCTCTTCTTCATCAAGTCCGTCAAGTCCGCCTGCCATAAGGGCGTCTAACTCTTCTTGCGTCATAACAACTCCTAATCCAAATTTCGCAAGATTATATTAAAATTTAACGAAATATTAGTTTAAACAAAAAAAATTGCCTTTAAATTTAATAAACTTTTGATAGCATTTTGATTGCTATTTATAAAGTAAAAGGAAATTTAATGAAGGTTGATCTACATAACCACACTCCGCTTTGCAAACACGCAGTAGATGAGCCGCGAGAGTATGTTTTGGCGGCGATTGATTCAGGAGCTTCTTATTTTGGATTTTCAGATCACGCTCCGATGAAATTTGACGAAGCTTATAGAATGAGCTTTAACGAGATGGAAATTTACGAGAGAGAAATTCTTAATTTGCAAGATGAATTCAAAGACAAAATCGAAATTTTGCTCGGATATGAGGTTGATTTTTTAGATGGCTTTATGGACGAGCGAGTGCTTAGCAGAAAGGTTGATTATCTAATCGGCTCGGTGCACTTTATAAACGGCTGGGGCTTTGACAATCCCGAATTCATAGGCGAATACAAAAATAAAGACATAGATAAAATTTGGGAAGATTATTTTTACTGCATAAACGCGCTTGCAAGAAGCGGTAAATTTGACATCGTGGGACATCTTGATCTTATAAAAGTGTTTAAATTTTTGCCAAAAAAAGATGTAAGAATTATAGCTAAAGACGCTCTAAGCGCCATTAAAAAGGCAAATTTGGTAGTTGAAATTAACGCCGCAGGGTTTAGAAAGCCGATAACCGAACAGTATCCGTCAAATCTGCTTCTTGAAGAGCTTGCAAATTTAGATATCGCCATAACTTTTGGCTCTGACGCGCACGCAAAAGATCAAGTCGGGCTAAACGGGCAAAAATGCGAAGATATCGCTAAGAAATTCGGCTTTAGCAAATGCGCTTGCTTTAAAAACAGAGATAAATTTATGGTTGAATTTTAAAACGGGTAAAATATAAATATAAAAACAAACTTAAACATTAAAAAATGTGGTAAAATTACGAGATTTAAATCCAAGGAGATATAAGACAATGGGAAAATTTGTGAGGAGTGTCGATCACTTTTTTGAATTTTGCAAAGAAAACGAGGTTAAATTTATAGATTTTAGATACACCGATATGAACGGCGGATGGCACTCTCTTACATACAATGCTAAAGTTATAGAAAAAGACGCTTTTGAGTACGGGATACCTTTTGACGCAAGCTCTACGGGAGGTTGGCAGCCTATAGATAAGTCCGACATGCTACTTAAACCTGAAGCCGAAAGCGCGTTTTTAGATCCGTTTACAGCCGATATGACCGCGGTTGTCTTTTGCGATGTATTTGATATATATAAAAATCAAATGTATGAGAAATGCCCGCGCTCAATAGCCAAAAAAGCCATGGCTTACGTAAAAGAAAGCGGCATGGGAGACGTGGCGTATTTTGGTCCGGAAAATGAATTTTTCGTATTTGACAACGTAAAAATCATAGACAGAGCAAACTGCGCGATGTATGAGGTTGATACCGAAGAGGGCGAATGGAACGATGCAAGAGACTTTGCAGATAGCTACAATACGGGTCATAGACCGCGCACAAAGGGCGGATATCTAGCCACTCAGCCGACAGATAGCATGGTCGATCTGCGCGCGGAGATGGTTCAGGTGCTTGAGCAAGTTGGTCTTGAAACCTTTGTCGTGCATCACGAAGTAGCTCAAGGACAAGGCGAGATAGGCGTCAAATTTGGCACTTTGGTTGAGGCTGCCGACAACGTGCAAATTTACAAATACGTGGTTAAAATGGTGGCTCACCTAAACGGAAAAACGGCTACGTTTATGCCAAAACCGCTTTACGGAGACAACGGAAGCGGCATGCACGTACACCAATCAGTCTGGAAGGATGGCAAAAACTTATTCTACGGCAAAGGAAACTACGCAAATTTAAGCGATTTTGCACGCTGGTATATCGGGGGAATTTTGCATCACGCTAGAAGCGTGGCGGCATTTACAAACCCGAGCACAAACAGCTATAAGCGCTTAATTCCGGGATTTGAAGCGCCTTCAATATTAACATACTCAAGCCAAAACCGCTCGGCTTCAATCAGAATTCCTTACGGCTCGGGCGAAAAATCAGTAAGAGCAGAAATTCGCTTCCCTGATAGCACAGCTTGCCCGTATTTGGCGTTTTCAGCTATGCTTATGGCAGGACTTGACGGAGTTAAAAAGCAAATCGAACCGGTCGGTCCGATGGATGAGAATTTATTCAAACTGCACCTTGATGAAATTCGCGAAAGAGGCATAGAGCAATTGCCGCACACTTTGCGCGGTAGCCTTGAAGCACTTATTCGCGATAACGAATACCTAAGCCCGATAATGAGCGAGCTCTTTATAGACGCGTTTCAGCACTATAAATTTGAAACTCAAGTTTGGCCTTACGAGGCTCGTCCTACGGCTTATGAGTTTAAAACCTGCTACTCGTGCTAGTTGACTAAGCTCGCTTTCATACAGTTTGCTAGCCTTAATTTGATTGGCTTAAATTTTTAAAAGCAACATAAAAAGGGTAAAATCAATAAAAATTCCAAGATTTTACCCTCCTCTTTTTTCTATCAAAAATCTTTCTGCTTAAGCTTAAAAAACTAACTAAATTTTCATCTAGCAAGCTTTATTCATGTATCTAAAAATTATTAATACTTGTTTTTTGTTTTAATTTCATAGAAAATCTCAAGCACGCAATAGTTTAAAATTTAAGCTGGCACTTACAAAATAGACGTGTTTAGCTAAATTTATCTAGCCAAAGACTGCTTAAAAGCTTGACAAATAAGTTCTTTTTGCGTATAATCACAACTTCAATTTTTGAAATCGTGTCTTGTTAGCTCAGTCGGTAGAGCATTTCACTTTTAATGAAGGGGTCGCTGGTTCGAGTCCAGCACAGGACACCATTTTCGGTCGCTTAGCTCAGTTGGTAGAGCGCCACCCTTACAAGGTGGATGTCATAAGTTCGAGTCTTATAGCGACCACCATTTATCTTGGTTGCGGCGGTAGTTCAGTTGGTTAGAATATCGGCCTGTCACGCCGGAGGTCGCGGGTTCGAGCCCCGTCCGCCGCGCCATTTTAAATTTTACTTTGTCTTGTTAGCTCAGTCGGTAGAGCATTTCACTTTTAATGAAGGGGTCGCTGGTTCGAGTCCAGCACAGGACACCATTATTTTATTAGGGTTGTGACCCTTTCGTCTAGTGGCCCAGGACTCTACTCTCTCAGTGTAGCAACAGAGGTTCAAATCCTCTAAGGGTCGCCATTAAAAAGCTAAAATTTGAGCTTTTTGTTATTTAGTTTAGGTCGCTTAGCTCAGTTGGTAGAGCGCCACCCTTACAAGGTGGATGTCATAAGTTCGAGTCTTATAGCGACCACCATTTATCTTGGTTGCGGCGGTAGTTCAGTTGGTTAGAATATCGGCCTGTCACGCCGGAGGTCGCGGGTTCGAGCCCCGTCCGCCGCGCCATTTTAAAATTCTAGTGTGTGCCTCGTTAGCTCAGCTGGTAGAGCATATCACTCTTAATGATGGGGTCGTAGGTTCGAGCCCTACACGGGGCACCATTTTATCTTTTTATATTTGTTGGCCCATTCGTCTAGCGGTTAGGACACCAGCCTCTCACGTTGGTAACACGAGTTCGAGTCTCGTATGGGTCACCATCTAAATCTTCTATATAAAATTACCACAAACACTATAAAGCAAGATATGATTATTTAAATTTTGCAATCAAAATTCATAAAATTTTAAAAGACATATTTTCAACAAAGAGATGCAATCTGCTATTATAAACTCCACAAGCAGAGACTTAGCGTACTTAACGTTTTATCTATTTGTAAATTGCTTATATTGGAAAGCTATATAACACAAGCAAGGCATAATAATCTTACACAATAACGTTAAATAGTCAAGTTGACACAAGAAATACTCCAGCAAACAATTAAAACATCCTTGCTTAAAATGGTACTCCTTCAAGCTTTACTATAAACCATCGATCTTATTTGTGGATATGAAAAGACCAGAGTAAGCGCTACGGTAAAGGGTCTTGAAACAACTCGCTTTAGAAAATGCGATAGCTGCGGTAGGACGTGGACTACCATAGAAACCGTTAAACAAAACGACGAATACCTTGAAAAATTCATAAGAGCAAGAGATGAGTATAGAAATAAAGGGGTTTGATGAGATTGAAGATAAATTAAAAAGGCTTGAGGAGCTGAAAAACCTAGATAAAAGCGATTTTGATACCATGGGCAATATAATCCGTAGCAAGATAGAAAGAGCCTTTGAAACAGAAACTAGCCCTTTTGGCGAAAGATGGAAACCCATAAGTTCAAAAACCGCCTTAAGATATGCAGGCGGAAGAAAAAGGGCGTATACGAAGAGTGGAAAAAGACAGAAAAAGGGATTTTTAGATAAATTTGGTGCCGGCGGATCAAAGAAAATACTAAGGCTAAGCGGAGATCTAGCTGACAACTGGCATATAAAATCAACTAAAAACAGCGTAACCGTATCAAATAATAGCTCAAACAATGGCTTTGCATACGGACTTACTCATCAATTCGGAAGCTCTAAGCTAAATATACCAGCTAGACCGTTTTTACCAATAGATAGTAACGGGGAGCTAGAGCCCAATCTAAAAGAAAATATACTTAAATTTTTAGACAAGAAGCTAACGAGCGAGTTTAAATAGCATTAGTCAAATTTTGGTGATTTTGGTATAATAACATAAAGGTAAAGCAAGAGATGCCCTCAGATTTGGCAGAGGGATAGCCGCTTTGCGGGTATAAATGACTTGGGTTCGATGCCCGGCCTTGCTTTACCGAATTCTCTTGTATCGTTTCTTGTCCCTTAAAAAGCCTTTATAGTTTATATCAGGCATCTTGCTAATTGTTGCTATAAAGTTGTCACTTTTAAATTTTTTCAAAACATAGTCAAGTCTAACAACAGCATAATTTACCATTTTATCTTGCTGTAGGCTTGAGTAAAAATATAATAACACGTTTTCTTGACTATCATAATATACATGTTTAGCTCTATCAAAGACACTTACGATAGCCTTTATTTCATCGATATTCGGCTTTTTTGCTTTCGGTTTGCTATCTCTATTGATATGCGAAATCGTATTTTGATATATGGCTATACTTTTAGCCTTTGGTGTTATACCTTGATTATTTAGGGCTTTTTTATGTTTGGTTTTAACTCGCCCACTTGAACTACTTGAAAGGCTTTATCTTTAATGATTGAGCCGCTAATCAGGACTTTTAACATATCATTAAGCCCTTGCTGCCAAACATAAAGCTTTCGATCTTGCTCTAGGGTTTTAAGCTCCGATAGTGCAGCTTTTGCAAGGGCGGAGTCTTTATCTATTTTTTTGATTTTTTCTTTTAAAATTTTATCCTTGTTATCCGCTTTGCCTACATTATAAGCCCAGTCTTTATCGGCTATATTTAAAGGAGTGCTTTTAGACACTTGCCAGCCTTCGCTTTTAAGCTCATCCTCTGTTAATACTTGAACCTTGCACCTACATCCCCAGTCGTTAGGCGGATAGTTTTTGTCCCAAAATTTATCAGTTTTAGGAAGTATGAGTCCATGTAGTTTTTTGTGGTTAGGGCGAACTCTTGAGTCAAGTATGGCTACATATCTAAAATACTGCGCATGCGAGTTCATTTGGCTTTCGTATCTAGCCTTTGCAACAGATGTCATAAAAAGCTATGAGGATTTTGTCTCAAAAGTCGGTCGCGCAAGAGAAATTGGAGCTGAAATCTCTACTCTTGAAGAGAAAAAGCAGATCAAAAAAGATATAGCTTCATCCTTAAAAGGCGAAGCTAAAGCAAGTGCCATGCAAGAAGTTCTTGAGCTCATAGATCAAATAGAAGAGAAGAAAAAAGAACTTAAAGAGGCTGAAAAACAGAGGGTAAGCGTAGATGATACCGCAAAGAGAAGATTTGATCTTTGTTTGAGTGGAGAGGAGTTTGAAGCTTTCAAGGCTGAGATTGAAGATAAAGGCTTAAGCTACACGGCAGTTATGAGCGCCGTTGATGGTGCAATAGAAAAAGAGCGAGCAAAAAAGTAGATCGCCTGCTTGCTTGCGTAGAAGCCAGAATGAGCCCGAAAGAGTTCGGGCTTGATTACTACGAAACTTTGATGTTTCGTGGTCAAAACATGGCTTGCGTAGCCAAGCAGGGATATAGCGGCGGATATATAGAGTGCGATAGCTTGATTTTAAAGGCTTTTTGCAAACGGTTTAAAATAGATTTTATATGGATGATCGAAATTTCAAAAAGCTTTATTGTAATAATGAATAAAAGGGATTAAAGTGTGTACGGGTGTAAATTATATAGATAGATCTTTGGCTTTATTGGCACGAGTATCGTCTATATATTTGGCTATTGCAAAAAGTAAAGAGACAAGGCTTATTATTAGAATTTTATCCAAGCCTGATGTCGCAATCGCAAAAACACCAACAACCACAATAGCTGCTAGAAAAAACCACCAAAAGCCAAGTAGAAAATTCTTAACTATAAACAGCATTTTTGCTCCTTTTACACTTATATTTTACCATAAAGGGGTAGCTAATGGCAAGTAATGAAGTAAAAATTAAAGTAATAATTGACGGTCATACACACAGCCTGAATGCTGCCAGAAAAGATGTAAACGAGCTTGGCAAAAGCCTTGCCAATACCGATACCGTAGCAAATGCCCTAAAAGGAACTTTTGGCAAAATCGCATTATCTTTAGGCGGAGTTACGGCTCTTGGAGTTGCGGTTAAAAATGTTGCTACTTCAGGTATTGAGGCAAACCGCTCATTTGAAAATCTTAAAATTCAACTAACCGGACTAATATCTGCAAACTCATCAAACGTAAGTCTTCTTGGCAAGACTCTTGACGCTCACTCTAAATGGAATTTAGGAATGGTCGAGAGTGAGAAAATCTTAAAAAAGCTCAACGAGACTAATGCAAAAACAAAATTTACGCTTGAAGAGATAGCCGGTGCATTTAATATGTTTTATGCCACTTCAGCAGGACAAGGAAGTAGGGATAAAGCTGTACAGGCAATGGATAGTATAGCTCTTGCCGCTCAGGCTCTAGGCAAAAACATACGCGATTTAACGCCTATGATGGACTCTTTATCTACCGGCACCGTAATAGCGGCTAGCGAAATGGGTTCGTTTATGAAGATAGTGGGGCTTACCAATGAGGAGCTTAAAAAGGCAAACCAAAGCGGTAACGTATATGACTATCTTATTGAAAAGCTGGCTAAATTTAAAGAGCTTAGCGGTGAGGCGGCTAATGGATATGAAGTAGCGCTTGGATCTTTAAAAAATGAGCTAACGGAGCTAAATAAAGAGCTTTCAAAACCTATATTTGGCGCATTAACCACAGGCATGGTCACTTTTTCAAATCTACTTCGCGAAAACAAAGAGGATCTTGTAAAATACGGCGGTTATTTAGCAGAAGCATCTAAACACTTGCTGTTGCTTGCAGGCTCTATTACTACCGCCAAGGTCGGGATGTTCGCTTTTAGTAAGGCGATAGACGGAGTTAAATATATACTTCCGATATTTGCCGGACAAATAAAACTAGCTACGCTTTCAGCCAATGCCTTTAATACTACTTTGACTACCCTCAAGAGAACATTTAAAACATTTTTACCGACGGCTATAGTATTTGGCTCCCTTGAACTATTGATCAGATATTTTAGTGACGGCAAGAGTGAAGCCGATAAGCTAACTGCATCTTTGATAAAAACGACTGAAGAGATAATAAATTTAACCAAAGCCCAGCAACAGCTTGGACTAATGAAGGCATCTAAGCGTCATAGCGAGATAGCTAAGGAAATTTTACAAATGGAGCGCGAGCTTGAAAAGACCGAGTATCGCCTTCAAAAAGCACCAGTGCGACCAGATGGGAGCATTCCTCTTACTACCAAATACAATGAAAAGATAACAACTCTAAGGGCGGATATTGAGGATTTAAGGATTGAACAACAAGACCTATCTAAGACTATTAGCGACTACACGCAAGCCTTATACGAGGGAGCTAACTCTATTGCCGACGGACTAAAAAATACAACCAAAGATGTTATTACAAGTAGCTAAGCCGAACTTGAAAAGAGCTTAGAGGGCGTATTAACTCCTACTAAACTAAAAGAGAGACTAGCTGAGCTTGATAAATACATATCCGAAGGCAATGGCGGCACAAAAATGTTAGAGGCTGCTAGAATAGAGAGAGAAAAGGTTGTAAATCAGCTTAACGATCTTGCACGCAAGGGCACTCAAAACGCACAAGCTCTAAAATCCGCCCTAAAAGAGATAGCTGAAATTGATTTTAGCGATATTGAAATCAAGACACAAGGGGTATTTAATAAATACAATGAAATGCTAAGTCTTGGCATAGACAAAGGCAAAGCAAAACACTTCCTAAATTCAAAACTAGAAGCCATAGCAAATGAAAACATAAAAGCTGTAGAAAAGAGTGAAGCCGAGATGGTAGCCAAGCAGCTTGACTTAAGAGCCCAATATTATAAAACCATAGGCGAATACGAGAGAGCTTGGCAGATAGAAAAAGCAAAAATCATAGAGAAGTATGAGAAGCTTACATTCGAAAACGGCGAAAAGATCACAAAAGAACAGCTAAATAAGCTGCTAAAAATGGAAGAAAAGGCGTTTTTGCAAGGCTCAAAAATAGCTAAAAATTCATTCAAAGATATAAAAGGAAGCTGGGCTGATACAGTCTCTACCATGAGCAAGACCGTAGAAGAAGGCTTTTTTGATTTCTTTATGCAAAAAACTAAATCGTTAAAAGGCGCGTTAAAAGACATAGGACAAGGGCTATTTAGAGATATGATTAGCCCTTATGCCAGAAGTCTATCGCAAGGCTTATCGGGCGGTTTTGGTGCATTGCTTGGCGGTGGATCAAATTTAGCATCTATCGCTTCTTTTTACGGATTAACCAAGAATACCGAAGGCGGGTTTAGCGGTCAAGTAAATGGCACAGATGTAGTAATATCGGGCACAGGTGAAATTTTAAGCGGTAATAGCGCGTTTGGCGGAGCAGGAAATATACTAAGTGCAGTCTCAAATTTAAAGAGTATCTACTCTATCTTTAGCGGCGGGTATTCTGGCTTAGTATCAAATTTCACTACAGCTCCGGCAGGATATTTATCAAGCTATCTATCAAGCGCAGGATATACGTATAAAAATCAAACCTCCGGATACTTCAAGCAAGTGCCAAGCAAAGCTAAAGTATTACGAGAACCTTTTTAGGGAGTTAGGAAGATGAAAACGAGTAAAGCGACCAAAGCAGAGCGCAGTAGCATTTCTACGCGAGCAAAGCGACGCTGGAAGATCATACAAGCATTGATTAAATTTGAAAATATGACCGAAAGAACTATCAGAAAGATCATATTTATCATACTGCTTAGCTTTGCGGTATTTTTAGCGGGATGTAGCCAAAAGCCAGAAATCATCACAAGAACCGTATATCAGGATTCTATCTGCCTATTAAGTGTGAAGCAAAGATCCCGGATAAGCCAAAATTTGATGAAAACAATTTAGAGAGCGCCAAAGCCATAGCAAAATATTATGAAGAGACTGAAAGACTGCTCAAAGAGTGCGTAGGAGAGCCTAAATGACAAATGACTTTAATATAGTAAAAGAGATGGGTATATATTTTTGGGTTTTAGTCATAGGACTTATAGGCGGTCTTTTGAATATAGGAACTTGTCCTTCAAAAAGCACCGGACACAAGGCGGCAAATCTTATAGTAGGAACAGCTAGCTCTATGTTTCTTGGCTGGATTAGCTTTGAAATAGTAGATCATATCTATCAAAGCCAGAAGGTAGCTCTAGCGGCTTGTGGCTTTTTTGCATGGAAAGGTGCCGAGTGGATCAATGTCCTACTTGATAAAGTGATAGACAGCAGACTAAAAAAGCGAGATGATTGGTATAGCGATAGATATTCGGACCATGACTATATGCCGCCTATACCGAGAAATGAAGACATGAATAAAACATACAAGGAGTTAGAATGATACCAAATTTCAGTAGATCGCTAGATATTTTATACGAGTTAGAATTTAATAATCCTAGCAACGCCCTACATAAAAATCCAACAGAGCCTGAGCTCACCTTTATGGGCATATACGCTAAAGCTAATCCGAATTGGCAAGGTTGGAATGAGGTGTATAGTGTAGTTAGATATAGCAAAGACTTAAAAGAAGCCTCTACAAAGCTATATAATGATCCAAATATACAAGAACTGGTAGCCGAGTTTTACAAAGAGCATTTTTGGGATAGGATGAGACTAAGTGAGCTAAATTCTCAGAAAAAAGCCGATGAGATATTCATCTTTGGGGTGAATGTCGGATGTAGGGTGGCTATAAAAACGGCTCAAAGAGTAGCCGGCGTAGTAGATGACGGACACATGGGAGAAAAAAGCATCACGGCTATCAATAGAATAGATGAAGAGATATTTGATAAAGAGTATGACAGGCTGGAGATAGCTTACTACGATAGACTGATTGAAAGAAATCCAAGCTATAAGATATACGCTAGAGGGTGGAGAAATAGAGCGATGAGGATTTAAGAACCCTAACTCATAAAAATAGCAGAAGAGTATTTAGGAATTTTAAACTGTTTTAATACACTTTTAAACACAATTTAAAACGATAAAATTAACGTTAGAAATCAAAGTAAAAATCAAGCAAATTTAATTCACTTTGATTTTAAGCGTAAATTCACTTTGATTTGAAAAGCGGTTTTACATATACTAACTCTTTTAAATTCTTATTTAGAAAAACCTAGGTTTGATTTTTGTAAAAATTT
>NZ_LIWP01000006.1:0-117355 GCF_012978775.1 Campylobacter sp. RM15925 | reverse complement strand
TCAAAAATATATTAATCTCATATTACTGATTTGCAGTATAATTAGTTTAAATTTATCATTCGGAGGCAAATTTGAAAGGCGATGAGAATTTAAAAAACTACTTTTCAAAATTGGACTTAAGCGGTGAAATTTCAGACAAATTTTTAGAGCAATTCATGAAAGATCTTATAATAAACCGCACTCTTGTAATTTCCGAGCTTGAATTTGCCTTCGCAGAGATTGAAATTTATCTATCAAGCAAAGATAAAAACGTCTATAAAAGAAGCACAAAAGCGGGTGAAATTTTCTTTCACAACTTTGGCTTTGATATCTGCTTTGCAACTAAAGATGGCAAATTTGGCGGAGTGCTTATCCGATCTTTAAGACAAATTTATCCTGAAAACAAGAGCGAATTTATCCTCGGACCAAGACGGTGCATGAGTAAAATTTTAAACTCAGCCATCAACGAGCTAAATTTCACACTTAAAATCTCCGAAGATCAAGAAAATTTTGGCTCTAGAAGCCAAAGGATAAGAAGAGAGATAGATAAAAAGCCTTTAAGATTTACAAGCGAGAGTTTTGAAAATTTTATCGCAAGCAACGATAAAGAGGCTAAAATTTATAAAACATCTTTAAAACGTTACGAGCGGTAAAAACTTGGCGATTTATCACTCGCACATCAAGTCTAAAGCCATAAATTTGCAGTCATTTTCAAATTTATCTATAAACAAAATGATCGTCGCTTTTAAAATCCACTACCTCAAAAGTGCCTTTCCATGCAAAAATATAGATAAAAAAGCTAACAAGCAGAAAAATTCCGCCAAAAAAGCTTAAAAAATCCAACACGACCATCACAAAGCCGGCAAAGTAAAACACGATATATTTCCTAAAAAGCCCGTTGCGAGTAAGACGTGCAAGCTCGGAAAATACGTTAAACTGAATCATGAACACATATATAAGCAAAGCTAAAGCCGCAAGCTTAACCGCTACTATCAAATTTGCAAATTCAAGCATCAAGCTTGACGCTATAATCATAACCACCGACAAACCGATCAAAATAAACATAGATTTAGCGTAATTAGTGTGTATATCGGGGCTTTGCGAGATCGTGGCGATATTTTTTAACGCGCAATAAGTTAGTATCATCCCCGACGTAATCGCAACGACTTCAAGGACCTCTTGCTTTTTGCCAAAAACATCAAAAAACACTATATATATTTTGATCAAAGCAGGCAAGAGCGCGGATAAAATTCCTTGCCATTTAGCAACTGACAGCAATTCGTAATCTCTTGCCGCTTTTATCGTCTGCTCGCTTCTTTGGGGCTCTTTTTGAGGATCATTTTCAGCCGGCTTGCTTTCATCTTCAAGCTGTATAATAAATATATTTTTAGCTTGAGTGCCTTCGGGCTTAAAGCGAACCCTATCGCCGATAGCGGCTATGGCGTTTTTGCAATCATATTCACTGAATTTGTAGTATTTACCGTCATCAGTAACAATAGTATCGTTATCTATGACCGTTGCTTTCATAAATCCTCCTTGCAAGAACGATTTTACTTGACAAACAAGCCAATTATAGCAAACTTAATAAATTTAAGCTAATTTATACATCTAAGCAATAATTCAGTAGCATAAACGGTCTTCGTAATAAATACAAATTTTACGCTAACTCATCCAAATTTTACGGTTTAAATTTAGATCGCGGACGATACTTATGAAGCTTTTTATCTCGTTTTCATATCCCGCGATCGCTTTGCTTTTGCCGACTAACATCTGCGACATATCAGGCTCAAAACTATCCTTGTCCATATCAATTGCCATATAAATTTTATCGGCTATCAAAACGACGTTCATAGGGCAGTTAAACCTGCGCTCAAGATACTTAAACTGCTGCATAAGATAAGGAGTTAGAGCATATCTAGCGCCAATCTGATCGGTCGTATAGACATCAAATATCTCTTCAAATTCCACATCGTCCATATGAGCTTTATGCCCGTATCTTTTAAATTTGGTAGAAAAATCCTTGTGCCTAATTTGCGTTACAGAGCTTAATTTCTTATGAAAATCCGCTACAAAAACTACGCCCAAAAACTGCACGCTTTGTCTTTTGCCGTTTTTAGTTTCGATAATTTTTGACGCTCGCACATCGCTAAATTTGATATTTACGCCATCCACATGGCCAAATATCAAGTCGTTGCCAGTGTATTTATCGATATCAGAAGTATCGTAAAGCACCTCAAAATGCCCCATATGCACAAATTCCGTTCTACTGTAATTAAGCCCTAAATTTTCAACTATCTTTTGTATCACTTGCTGCTTAAATTTCTTCGTAAAATCCTCGGTAAGCATATTTTTAAAAAATCCAAGCAAACCAAAAAAACAGACGACACAAACTAACACACTTTGAGATATATCGCTCGTAAGGTTATACAAAACCCCGCCGGCAAAGAGGCTGATAGAAGCTATCAGTATCCTCATACGAGTAAGTTTGGCGTTAATTTTTTTGCGCTCAAGCTCCAAAAGAGCCAAATCAGTCACGTTTAAAAAGCTCGCTTACATTATGGTTTGCGCGTTCATTTTCAGGAGCTTTGAAAAACGCCGCCTTTTTGAAATTCATCAAATTTGCAACGATATTTGAAGGAAACATCTCAACGGCATTGTTATACTGCGTAACTGCGGCGTTATAAGCCCTTCTGGCTGCTGAAATTTGCTCTTCGACCTCGTTTAGGCTCTTTTGTAAAGTTAATATATTTTCATTTGCTTTTAGCTCAGGATAGTTCTCGACCGCAACTTTTAAATTCGGCATAAGCCCTGAAATTTGGCTGTTTAGATCAAATTTTTGCTCGCTTGTCATAGCTCCTTGCGCGCTTGATCTAAGTGCGGTAATGCGCTCTAAAAGGGATTTTTCATGCACCAGATACTCTTTTACGGAAGCTACTAAATTTGGTATGAGATCATAGCGACGCTTAAGCTGAGTATCAACTCCCGATTCGATATTTGAAACTTGATTTCGCTTCATTACAAGCGAGTTGTATATAAGCACAAAAGCCAAAACAAGGGCAACAAAAGCCCCTAAAGCATAATACATCTCTCATCCTTTTTGTTTAAAATTTTCAATAAAGTATATCAAAAATAGAGTTAAAAATTATAATTAATTATTATTAAAAATAACCCCTTAAAAGCATGAGAGGCAAATTTGCAATCTGCCTCTTGTATTATGAAATTTAGCCTAGTTAGTCCAAATTTTTCTATTTAATTTAAGCTCTTTTACGATATCGGCAAATAACCTTATCTCGTTTTCATAAAGCATTATGGTAGTGCTGTTTGCAAAAGAGTGATGATAGCTAGCTTCAAAATGATCTCGCCCGGTATTAGCCGCTATATAAAGCTTATTGTCCTTAAACAAAGCGCTTAGCGGAGCGTTAAATTTAGCTCCAAGCTCCTCTAGTCTCTCCATCAAAAGCGGACTAAGAACATATCTGGCGCCTACTTCATCGGTTGAGTATGTATTAAACATCTTCTCAAATTTTACGTTATCCATATAAACCTTATGTCCGTACAAATTCAGCATAAACTCTTCTTTATGGTTTACGACCGTTACGTCGCTAAATTGCTTATTAAAGTCGGCTACAAAGATAACACCCTTAAACCTTACTGTAAATTCCTCGTCTCCTTCCACTCTAAGAAGTGTCATTTTGTTCATATCTTCATAGGCGACAAAGTCGCTAAATTTGACGCTTACTCCGTCTATTTCGCCGTGAATGAAGTCCTCTACTTCATGTTTATTTACATTAATTTTATACATCTGCAAGAAATCATCAAGACCGACCCCGCCTGAAGGACTATATCTAAGTCCGTAACTTTGGACTATAGCGCTTATAATCTGCTGTTTAAAGCGCCCTTTAAACTCTCTTTCCTTGGTTTCGGTAAGCATAAAATTCGTAAGAGCATACACTACTACACCCACAGGACCTGCATAGCTTTCATCTATAAAGTAAGTTATCAATAATGCAACAACGCCGACAACGATAGAGATGATTTTGGACTTTTGCATGGTAGCTAAAAGCTGCAAACGCTCTTTTTCCAAATTTTCAAGCTCATTAACAAGGTCTAAATTTCTACTTTGAGATAACCTAGCTAGATCATCTTGGTTTATGGAATTTTTAGCCAGCTCCTCGCTTGCAACGCTCTTTTGCTTATACTTTGCGGCTCTTTTTAATACATAAAACAGACCCGCTCCCGCCAAAGCGTAAGATATGATTTGAGCGACCATGTGTTGAGACTGCTCAGGAACTAGCGCTCCTACAATACCGAAAGAAAGCGAGATAGCCAACACCGCAAGCACAACTATCCTTGCGATATTCCAAATTTTTTGCGCTTTTTGGCTTTTAGGAGTGTATTTGAAAAACGGCTTGGCTATAAAAAATAGAATTAACCCCAAGATAAGATAAGCGACAATACTCATCGAAGAAAATCCGAATATCGTTTTTGGTAGCACGCTTAGAATAATTAAAAAAAGTATAAAAGATCCTATAACTATGCCTACGCCCTTAAGCAATTTTTTGATAAGCCCGCCTGATGGCTTTTTATTTTCTTGATTTTGCATTTTATATCCTTTTAGCTGCGCTTAAACAGTTCGCCTACATTATGAACCTTCGTCTCTTCCTCGGGGATATTAAAAAACACCGCCTTTTCAAATTTCATAGAATTTGCGATTATGTTTGAAGGAAACATCTCTACAGCATTATTATATCTCTCAACTGCCGAGTTATAAGCCCGCCTTGCAGCTGAAATTTGCTCTTCGATCTCGTTTAAACTCTCTTGTAGGTGCAAGATGTTTTGGTTTGCTTTTAGATCGGGGTAAGCCTCAAATGCCGCTTTAATACTTGGCAAGAGGCTTGAAATTTGACCGTTTAGCTCAAATTTTTGCTCTTTTGAAGATGCATTTTGAGCCTGTGTTCTCAGCTCGGTTATCTTTTCCAAAACGCTTCGTTCGTGAGTAAGGTACTGAATCACCGAAGAGACTAAATTCGGTAAAAGATCATACCTTCGTTTTAGCTGCGCATCAACACTGGCTTCAACGCTTGAGACCTGATTTCGCTTAGCAACCAAAGAGTTGTAAAGATTTATGATATAAAGCACTATAACCGCGAAAAGTACCAAAATCGCAACAATTTCCATTTCCGCCTCCTTATAAAGATTTTATTTAAGTATAACGAAAATATTTTTATTTATATACAAAATAATACGCTTTTAAATTATAAGGATTACAAAAAGTTATATGCGTTAAATTTCAGCTGACTAAAGAAAAATTTGAAACGTTTTTATTATGCAAAATTTAAATTTCAAACCAAAGCTATCAAGGATAGTTTATCAGGCTTAAAATTTAAATTTCAACTCGGTAAAAATAAATTTTACTCTTTTGATTTCGCCATTCTGCGTCTTATAGTCGGGTCAAGATAGCGTTTTCTGACGCGAATATTTACAGGCGTTACTTCGACTAGCTCATCTTCTTCGATCCATTCAAGAGCGCGCTCAAGACTTAGCTTTCTAGGCGGAACAAGCTTGATCGCATCATCGCTTCCGCTCGCACGAACGTTGGTTAAATTTTTGCCTTTGATAGGATTTACGTCAAGGTCGTTTGGACGGCTATGCTCACCGATTATCATGCCGACATAAACTTTAGTCTGCGGATCGACAAAAAGCACGCCGCGATCTTGCAGGTTAAATAGCGAATACGCAAGCGTTACGCCGTTTTCCATAGAAACTAGCGCGCCGTTGCCTCTTTGCTCCACGCTTCCGCTAAGCGGGCGGAATTCCAAAAAGCTATGATTCATCACGCCTTCGCCTTTGGTATCTGTTAAGAACTGACTTCTAAAGCCGATTAGTCCGCGCGCAGGGATTTCAAATTCGATTCTGGTTTGTCCGTCACCCGTAGGGCTCATTGAGACCATTTCAGCCTTTCTGCGACCAAGTTTTTCTATGACCGTTCCGCTAAATTCATCAGGCACGTCTATCACAAGCAGCTCAAAAGGCTCGCATCTTACGCCCTCGATCTCTTTTACGATTACTTCGGGTCTGCCAAGACAAAATTCAAAGCCCTCTCGGCGCATATTTTCAGCCAAGATCGTTATCTGAAGCTCGCCGCGCCCGCTAACTTTAAATTTCCCTTCGCCTTGGTTTTCATACTTCATCGCGATATTTGTCTTCATCTCGTTTGCAAGTCGCTCATCAATCTTATTTGACGTTACGTGTTTGCCTTCCGTTCCCGCAAGCGGGCTATCGTTAACCGAAAAAACTACGCTTAAAGTAGGCTCTTCTATGCGAAGCGGATCAAGCGGCATAGGCGAATTTGGATCAACCACGCTATCGCCCACGTCAAGCGCGTCAAATCCCGCAATCGCTACGATATCGCCCACTCCGGCTTCTTCTATATCGCGTCTTTCAAGCCCCAAAAATCCGATGAGTTTTGAAATTCTACCCGTTGATTTCGTACCGTCCGCTTTGGCTAGCATTACGTTTTGGTTTTTAGAAATTTTGCCGTTAAAAATTCTCGCAATACCTATTTTGCCCACATAATTATCATAATCAAGCGTGAAAACTTGAAGCTGCAAAGGATTTTCCAAATTTCCGCTTGGCTCAGGTACATGCGCTAAAATCGTCTCAAAAAGCGGCTTCATATCGACATTTTCATCGCTTAAATTTAACTTTGCATAACCGTTTCTAGCAGCTGCATAAACAACAGGGAATTCAAGCTGCTCGTCATTTGCTTCAAGAGCCACGAAAAGATCAAAAATTTCATTTACTACGCGATCAGGATCGCCTGCGGGCTTATCTATCTTATTTACCACGACTATCGGGCGAAGACCCAAAGAAAGAGCCTTTTTAACGACGAATTTGGTTTGGGGCATAACGCCTTCTTGCGCATCTACGAGCAAAAGCACACCGTCAACCATCTTTAGCACACGCTCAACCTCACCACCAAAGTCCGCGTGCCCCGGAGTGTCGATGATGTTTATCTTTGTATCTTTGTATTTTATCGCGGTGTTTTTTGAAAGGATCGTTATACCGCGCTCTCTTTCGATATCGTTGCTATCCATAACACGCTCGCCGACGTTTTGATGCTCGTTAAATGTGCCTGATTGTTTAAGCAGCTCATCAACCATCGTCGTCTTGCCGTGATCAACGTGCGCGATGACGGCTATATTTCTAATCTTTTCCAAAATTTCTCTCCGTTTATTTTTTAAACTAACAGCCGATTTTATCCAAAAAAGGCTAAAATTTTGTTTTAGTGGTTTTTAGCTTTAATTCTAAATTAAATTAATTTTCATTATAATCATTTGTTTTTATAAATAATCAGAGGCATCATTTTTTATGCTAACCACACACAATTTAAGTTTAACGATAGATCAAAAAACTATTTTACACTCATTAAATTTGGAATTTCAAAGCGGTAAAATTTATGGACTCATCGGACATAACGGCTCAGGAAAAAGCTCGCTTATTAAAATTTTAGCCAATCAACAAAAAGGTTTTAGAGGAGAAGTAAGACTAGATGGCAAAAATATCAAAGAATACAGCTCAAAGGAATTTGCTAAAAAGCTAGCCTATCTACCTCAAATTTTACCTGATACCTCTCATTTAAACGGCTTTGAGCTAGTAAACATGGGCAGATACGCTCATCAAAGCGGATTTGTAAGAGATAGATCAAAAGACGAAGAGATAGTGCTAAAATGCCTTGAAGCGACAAAGACGCTTCAATTTAAAGATCAAGAGGTAAGAACGCTTTCAGGCGGAGAAAAATCAAGACTATTTTTAGCTATGCTTTTAGCCCAGCAAAGTCAATTTCTGCTGCTTGACGAGCCTTTAGCTCCGCTTGATATATCCTATCAAATTGAGGTTATGTATCTCATATCAAAACTTTGCAAGGAGCTAGAAAAGGGCGTGATAATCGTCATTCACGATATAAATTTGGCTTCACTTTACTGCGATAGACTCATCGCTCTTAGATCAGGCGAAGTGATCTTTAACGATAGGGCTTCAAACGTGATGAATGAAAATCGACTAGAAGATATTTACGGTATCAAGGCTAGTATTATTACTCATCCTGCTAAAAACCAGAGTGTAGCCGTATTTTGATGCGTAAATTTTTATTTTTACTTTTACTCTGCCTAGTCTCCTTTGCGAGTGAAAAAAGAGTGGTTGCCGTTGATTGGACGGCGGCTGAAATTTTAAGCTTTCTTGAGTATAAAATAGCGGCAATCGGCGACAAAAGAAACTATAAAATTTGGGTAAAAGAGCCGAATTTGGACGAAGAGGTTATTGATCTTGGGCTTAGAATGAAGCCGAATTTAGAAAACCTAATAAAACTTAAAGCAGACGTCATCATCATCCCCTCATTTTTTGAATTTAACAAAAATACTCTAGTCCAATATGCAAATATAGCCGTAATAGACGCATATAAAGAAGGAGATTTGTATGAAAATTTGATAAAAGCCACAAACAAAATAGCTAAAATAATCGATAAAGAGAGTAAAGCAAAGGAGCTTATTGAACAGCATGAGAAGTTTTTTGAAAAGCTTTTGAATGAATTTATCAAATTCGGAGATAGACCCTTTGCTGTTGTGCAATTTGTAGACAATAAAAGGGTTAGAATTTACGGGAAAAACAGCATTTACGGGGTAAGCCTAGAAAAGCTTGGGCTTAAAAATGCGATTGGTGACGAATTTGACTTTAATCTTTGGGGTATAGCCACAATCCCTATTACGTCGCTATTTTCTATACCCAAAAACACTCGCTTGGTCGTGATTGAACCAAATCCCGTGGATATTGAGCGGGAAATTAAATTTAACGGAATTTACAGAGCTTTGGGGTTTTTTAACGATTATATCAAAATCAAGCCTGTGTGGAGTGCGGGTGGGTTTATCTCCATGCAAAGATTTGCCACCATGCTACTAGACGGACTAAGATGAAAAGTCTTTTTGTATTTCTATTTACAGCTTTTATCGCTCTAGCCGTATTTGCCGTATCGTCTCAAATAAACGCTTTAAATACACAACCAAGCGAGATAAAAGAGCTGGTGGTGCTTAACTACACCCTACCCCGTATTGCGGTTGCCTTTTTAAGCGGGGGCTTTTTAGCTCTTGCTACTACACTCATGGCGCAGATCACGCAAAATCCGCTAGCAAGTGATAGCACACTCGGAGTTGGTAGCGGGGCGGGATTTTTCTTGTTGGCGGGAGCTTTATTTTTCCCAAATTTAGGCTTTAATAGCGTATTTAACTCCTTTATCGGAGCGACAGCAGCCTTGTTTATACTATTTTTAATCTCTTTGGGGCGTGGATTTTCGGTATTTACTACGACGCTTTCGGGGCTTATCATAGGGCTATTTTTTGGCTCGCTTACGACTTTGCTTATGCTATTTTTTCAAGAAGAGAGCTTCTTTTTAGCCGTTTGGATGAGTGGGGATCTCGCACAAGACGGGGTTTATAATCTTTTAATGATGATGGCTTATTTTATCCCGGCACTTATTATGATAGCCTATTTTTCACGCTCTTTTCATCTCTTTATGCTTGGCGATAGCGCTTGTAAATCGCTTGGAGTAAATGTAAATTTGCTTCGTATCATAGGACTCTTAATAGCCGCTTATCTTACCGCCGTAGTAGTGGCATACGTAGGCATCATAGGATTTATCGGACTTGGGGCTTATACGGTTATAGACCGCTTTAAATTTAGAAATTTTGGCATCAAACTAATATCGGCATTTTTATGTGGCGGACTTATACTTGGCGTTACCGATGAAATTTTAATCATCATCTTAAATTTAAGCGGGATAAATTTACCCGCTGGCGGCATAAGTGCATTTTTGGGTGCTCCTCTTCTTTTATGGCTCGTATTTTATAGTATTAAACAAGGAGAAAGCGCAGCAAAAAGCGAGGATAAAACCCCTGCAAAACCTGTTAGTAAATTTATATTGCCGACTTTAGGCGTAAGCCTAATAGCTATCTGTTTAGTTTCGTTATTTTTTGGTTCTTACGATTTTGTCTTTGATATATTTAGCGTGCGTATAAGCAGGGTAATAGCGGCACTTACAAGCGGTGCGATGCTGGGTGTGATAGGCGTGATTTTACAGCGTCTTAGTCAAAATGACATGGCATCTCCGGAGCTTTTAGGTATAAATTCTGGCGTTAGCTTGGGCGTGCTAGCGGCGATATTTACTATGCCCGCCATGAGCATAATCTTTGGCGTAATAGGAGCGTGCATTATGCTTGGATTTATGGTAGCAATAAATTATAAGAGCAAAATGCTACCGCAAAAAGTTATCCTAACAGGCATTGCCATAATGGCGTTTGTAAGCTCTATTGAAAAGATACTTCTAGCTACGGGTGACAGCAGGATATACAACTTCATCTCCTACTCTTCCGGAAGCACGTATTCTGTTACTTTATCTTGGGCTTTGGCGATGATAGCCGTAGCGATTTTTGCACTAGGGGCGGCACTATTTTACTCGCGCGAGATTTCTATACTCACTCTTGGAGAGGCAAGTGCGTCAAGTATAGGCGTAGATACGACCAAGTATAGGATTATTCTATTTTTAATTTGCGCCTTTGTTAGTGCGATTGCGACTTTAAGTATCGGACCTATTAGCTTTGTTGGGTTACTAGCTCCGCATATAGCTTCGTTTTTAGGATTTTATAGAATACATTTACACATAATTTCGGCACTTTTAATAGGTGGAATTTTAATGGTAACGGCGGATTTTATAGGACGCACTTTGATAAGCCCTTACGAGATACCTTCGGGACTTGTGGCTACTATTATCGGAAGCATATATTTTGTGATAATGACTAGGAGATTAAAGTAAATTGTAAATTTTTATAGGAGGATAAATTTATCAACTCTATTTTTAAGATGATTTAAGCGGCTTTATTTATAAAGTTAAAAATTTTAGGAGATACAAAAAGATCTCTTACAACCGTTTTATAAAAATAGATTTGATAGATTAGAACAAATTTTAAAAAGGAGAATTAATGAAAAATAGTTTTAGAAGCGGTTTGCTTCTTAGTTTGAGTGCTTGCGCTTTACTAGCAGCAGAGAGTGTTGAGTTGGATGAAATTTCAGTCGTAGGCTCGGTAGCTAAAGGAAGCGGCAAGATAGAGTTTATGCAGCCCGGAACTACCACCGTAATAGATGAAAAAAAGATAGTCGAACAAGGCGCAACTCAACTTGATAATGCTGTTAAATACGAAGCTGGCTTCATCAATCCTTACGGTACAGACTTAGATACTACCGATTGGCTTAAGCTTAGAGGATTTAACGCAACCGTTACGCTAGACGGCTCAACTCCGTATAAGGGCGGATATTTAGGTGCCCAACACGATCTTTACGGACTTGAGAGTATCGAGATCGTAAAGGGTGCAAATTCGCTTCTTTATGGTGCTTCCAGCACGGGCGGTGTTATAAATTTAGTTAGCAAACGCCCGACAAATACCCCGTTTGCAGAAGTCGGTCTTAAACTCGGAAATAAAAATCAGCGAGGCGTGTTTTTTGATGTTAGCGATAATCTGGCTACCGACAAAGTAAAATTTCGCTTAGTCGGAAATTACGAGAAAAAGCACGGAGATATGGATTTCACAAAAAACGAACACTACTATTTAGCTCCGTCGTTGCTCTTTTTAATAGGAGATGAGACAACTTTAACACTTCTATCTAGCTATACAAAAGATAAAGGCACGGGTGTAACGGGCTTTTATCCGTATCCTAGCGTGCAAAAAAGCTCAAGAAAAGACAATACTAGCTCTGCAAGCGATTTTTTGCATAGAGAGCAGTATTCAGCAGGGTATGAGTTATCGCATAAATTTAACGATAGCTTCAAATTTTCATCAAGCTATAAATTTAATAGAGAAGAAAAAGAGCAAATGGCTACGCTATATGTAGGCTTTTTTGGACGCACACAAATAGACGCGGACGTAAATACCCATACCTTTGACAACCGTCTAACGTATGACTTTGATAGTCAAAATTTTAAAAATAGTTTAACTATAGGCACAGACTATCGCAAGATCAAAGCTAACGGAAAATATGGATTTGATAGCATAACACCTTTTGCTATCGGACAAAGACCTATAGTAGCAAGAACAACTGCTCCGTATGACTACATAGTGGATCAAAGTCAGCTTGGTTTTTATATAAACAATCAAGCGACATTTTTTGATAATCTAATAATCACCTCAGCTGTTCGCCGCGATAAATTAAAAGAGAATTCAGATACTTTAGGCACTAAAAACGACTACGATCTATCAAAAACTACATATCAAGCAGGAATTTTATATAACTTTTCAGAGATTGGACTAATGCCGTTTTTTAACTATTCGGAAAGCTTTACTCCGGTAGTCGGAAGCAATAGTGCAGTCGGATACAAACCTATAGAGGGTAGACAATATGAGGCGGGCGTAAAGTATCTACCTGAATTTATAGATAGTGAATTCAGCCTATCATACTTTGACATAGAAGAGAAAAATGCTCTAGTAGGAGGTATGGTCGGAGGTCTATATATACAATCTCAAGCAGGCAAGCAAACAAGCAAGGGCTATGAATTAAGCGCGAATACAAATCTAACAGATAATCTAAACTGGCTATTAGCCTACACACACTATACGAATACAAAAACTCATGGCGGTGCAAAGGGCGAGATAGTAGCCACAACGGCAATGATGCCAAAAGACACTCTATCTTCGTTTCTAACCTATAGGTTCAATCTAGCCTCTAACCATGGGCTAAAAGTAGGTGCGGGTATAAGATATACCAGCTCAACATCAGACGGTCAAAATTCCAGCTTTAAAAACTCTTCTTACACTCTATTTGACGCAATGGCGGAGTATGATTACGCCAAAAAATTTACTCTTAGTTTAAATGTAAACAACTTAACAAATAAAGAGTATTTTACCGGTTGTGACGGATATTATTGCTACTATGGCGAGGGTGCAAGAGCCACGCTAACGGCGAAATATAAATTTTAATTTTTAAGCCTGTGATCGAGGTATTCTTCCAAGATCACAGGTCTTACTCTACTTAATATTTGGAACAAATTTTGCATATACTTTAGAAGTTAAATTTTAAAGGGGCGATTTATGCAAACTTCCCAGAGCAAAATTCTCTCGTTTGACGCTAGTATAGCAGGCGGCATTAGGCAGCAGCCAAATACAAACTCAAGCAGCGAAGAAAACGGCGAATTTCTATCTTTGGTTCTTGAGTCCGCAGTGGGCAAGGGCGAAAATTTAGATGAAAAAGATATAAAAAATATCGTAAATTCCGTAAATATGTCGGCTCAAAAAAGAGCGCAATCCGAGCAAAAGAGCGAGGATATAAACGTAAAAGAAATTTTAGGCGACGAAGAGGCGGGCAAGCTTTTTACAAACGTTACGTTTATGCAGCTTTTGCAAATCCTTGAGATGTTAAACGGTGGCGAGAAAATTTCCAAATTTCCAAATTTCACCGCTCCGCTTGCCAAAGCTCTTTCAAATGAATCGACTATTCACGAATTAAAGAGCGCAAAAAATATCCATGAGCTAATTGCCATTGCTAAAAAGCTAAATTTAGGGCTTGAAAAGATAACGATAAGCAAAGAGCAAGCTAGCGAACTAAGCGCTAAATTTCCGAATTTAGGCAAAAAAGAATTTTTTCTACCGGTAAAACCTGCTGAAATTTATAGCATGGAGCTAAAAGCAAAAGTCGAAGAAGCCTTGCAGCTTAGCAAAGACGATACCCAGCCCGTTAAGCTAAATAAGCTCCTGCAAGAGATTTCAAAAGAAATAGCAAACGAAGCAAGAGCGAATTTAAGCTCAAATTTAGGGGATAAGCAGACTCCAAAAGTGGATAATTTAAAGTCCGCCCAAGTTCAAATTTCAAATGGAAATTTAGCAAAAAGCATTGCAACTAACGAAACGACAAAAGAGGCAGTGGCTCAAAACATACAAAAAGAAATTCAAAAAGAGTCCATAAAAGCAGATATCTCAAAATCCGAAATTTTAAAAGTAGACGAAAAAAGCCTAAATACAAGCAAGGTAAATTTGCAAAGCTTGCTTTATCCCCAAAGAGAACAAAGCGAAACTAGCGGAGAACAAAGTAGCTCAAACAGCGAAAGCGAGCTAAATTCCATGGTGCGTGAGATAATGCAAAACGCAAGAAGCCAAAGCAAAAATTTACAGCTTGTAAAACAGACGTTTGATAACTTTAACACTACTCTAAAAGAGCAGGTTGAAGCTTACAAATCGCCTTTTATGCGCTTTAACATTACGCTTAATCCATTAAATTTAGGCGAGGTTGAGATCACGATGGTAAATCGCGGAAACAACCTGCATATAAATTTTAATTCCACGACGCAAACCATGAATTTGTTTTTGCAAAATCAGGCGGAATTTAAAGCGAGCTTAGTTAATATGGGCTTTACCGAGCTTGAGATGAATTTTAGCGATCAAAATCAAAGAAAAGATCAAGGCGGCAAAGCATATAAAGGTTCAAAATTAACAGAAAACGAAAGCATGGAGATAGCCGAAAGTCCTATGCTTGAAATCGTGTTACCGAAGTATATTTAATAATCAAAAAAGGAAAAAATATGGCTACAAATATCAATAACGGCTTAGGCTCAAATCAATTCACAATCGACAAAATGAAAGCGCAAAAAGAGGCTGAAGCACTTGCTAAAGCAAACGGAACAAATCCTAGAGCGCAACTTGATAAGGATGCGTTTATGAAACTTCTTTTAACAGAACTTCAATACCAAGATCCGACAAGTCCTATGGATAGCGAAAAGATGCTCACGCAGACATCCCAACTTGCCACTCTTGAAACTCAAGAAAACACAAACCAGATGATGAAAAAGCTAGCAGATCAGCTTAAGATGAGTACAAGTATGTATGCGGTTTCGGCTCTTGGCAAGATGGCAAACGTAGGCGAAAGCATAATAGTAAAAACCGATAAATCAACTAATATTAAATTTAACGGTTACTTCGAAAAAGACGCCACTGAAGGCACTTACACTATCAAAGACAAAGAAGGAAACGTCATAAGAAAGCAGACCTTTAAAGACGCTAAAGCGGGAGTTTTTGCCCTTGAGTGGGACGGCAAGGACAACTCCGGCAACGAAGTAAAAGCGGGCGTTTATAATGTAGAGATAGCCTACAAAGACAAAGACGGCAAAGATCACAACAGCGGCACGGGCACATACCCTGTCGAAGCGATTAGATTTGTCGATGGAGAAGCGCAGGTAAAAATCGCAGGGCAATATGTAAATTTAAGCGCGATTAAAGAATTTACCGAACCTAAAAAAGGATAAGAGATGGTAAGAAGCTTTTATAACGGAGTAAGCGGAGTTAAGACGCAAAATTTCGGCATGGACGTTTGGGCGAACAATATCTCAAACATAAACAATGTCGGCTTTACGGCTTCTATCCCTGAGTTTAAAAGCATCTTTTATCAAAGCGTCATAAGCGCGGGCAACAAGCCGACAACCGATCAAGCTGGGCTTGGAGCATCCAGACAAACTACCGCTCTTAGCTTTTACAAACAAGGCTCGATGATAGCTACTGACAACAGGCTTGATATGGCGATACAAGGTGACGGGTTTTTTGGAGTGCTTGATAGAAATGGGCAGACTTACTACACCCGCACGGGGTCTTTTGGCGTAGATAAAGAAGGGTATTTGGTAGATAATAGCGGCAGATACGTAACAGGTGTGCAAAATCCGTTAACTAGCGTAACTCCTAGCAAAAACGCTCTGCAAATTTTTGGCAAAACCCACTCTATAACGCCTTATCTTGAGGCTTATACCTTAGCTGCCGCAAGCGATCTTCAGCTTGGAGATATCGCCTCTCAAGGCAAAATAAAACTGCCTGATTTTTTATATCTACCATCCGAAGTAACGACAAAAATTTCTTATAAAGGCAACCTAAACTCAAGCATCATAAAAGAGCAAGTCGAAGTGCCGATTGATGAAAAAAGTTACGTAAGCAACGTAGATCTTGCCACAAGAAGGATAAATTTAAGCGGAAAAGTAGAAAAAAGCGACACTATATTCGAGCCAAAAGAGGGCAATATGGTGCGGGTAAATTTAACCGACGCAAACGGGATCAAAACTTCGGTAATAGGCGCGCTTGATAAAGAGGGCAATTGGGTCATAAACGAGCCGCTACCTGCGACGTTTGATCTTACCAAACCTCTTAGCATAAGCGCAACATTAACAACCATACAGGAAAAGGCAAACAAAGAGAAATTCGTAACCGAACTATACGGACCAAACGGCGAGAAAAACACCCTTACGATTGATTTTACGAAAAAAATCCCTCAAGGCGCAAACCAAACAATCTGGCAAGCCGTAGCTACCGTAACAGCACCCGATAAAAGCGTGCTTTCAACTTCAAAGGGCGAATTTGTATTTGGTGATAAAGGCACGCTCATCTCACACACTTTGAGCGGGCTTAGTAATGGAGGAACACCTCTAAAAATCGACTTTGGCTCGCAAACTCCGGCAGGATACGTTGGGCTAACAAGCAGTGCAGGAGCAAAAACTCTATCCGTAACCAAAGACGGCGCAGCGGAAGGAATTCTCAAAGAGTATTTCACAAACAGTAGCGGAAATATCCTCGCAAGCTTTACTAACGGCAAATCAATAGCCGTAGGCAAGGTTGCGCTTTATCACTTTCAAAACAAGCAAGGATTAGCAAAGCTTGGCGAAAATATCTACGCTCAAAGTGCGAATTCTGGTGCACCAATATTTTACAAAGATAAAAGCGGCAAGAGTATCTACGGAGCAAAAGTCGCAAGCTCGACGCTGGAGCAGTCAAATGTAAATTTAGCC
Source organism: Campylobacter sp. RM15925 (assembly GCF_012978775.1). Lineage (NCBI taxonomy): Bacteria > Pseudomonadati > Campylobacterota > Epsilonproteobacteria > Campylobacterales > Campylobacteraceae > Campylobacter > Campylobacter sp. RM15925. The sequence goes on along the minus strand of NZ_LIWP01000006.1, from coordinate 100,524 downwards.
CAAGCGCTAACCGAAGTAATCGCCATACAAAAGGCATTTGACGCAAACGCAAAAAGCATCACAACAAGCGATGATATGATAAAAACGGCGATAAATTTAAGAAGATAACTCCTCTCTTTCGGCGAGTTTAGCTAAGCGCTATATTCGCCGAATTTATAAATTTCAATTGAAACTTAAAAATATAAAATAAATTTATTCCAAGCTAAGACTTGATTTTGTAAAATTATGATACCAATTTTCATTATAATAGCAAATCGGCAAGAAAGTTGCCAAGAGATAGGATATGTAAAATAACTTATTAAATATATACATCTATATATTAGCTCTTTTTAAAAGAGTAAATTTAATCTAAAAGGATAAAAATGGAAGAATTTGAAAAGATAAATTTATATCTTGAAGAGGTAAAGATACAAATCAATCAAGCAACCGGCAGATTAATTGATACAAATAAAGATTTTAAAGACATCAAAACCTTACAATCATCATTTTACGTCTATAACGCGTTAAAAAAGATATATGAAATTTATCCCGAGTTAAATGAAAGCATGGGTAAAGGACTTGACGGAAGCGAAGAAAAACGAATAAAATTTGAGAATTTGGGTTGGATATTTAAAGAGGCAATCAGCCTAGAAAATCAAAATAGATTAACAACCGCCATAGAGCTATACGAGGAGCTGCTTGCTAAAGCCGACGATGGATACTTCAAGTTTTTTGCACAAGCGGGAATTTATCGTTGCAAGAATCAAATTCCAAAAACTAAAGACGAGCCTTCAAAAGAGCCTTTAAAGCAAGCGAATTTAGAAATAGATTGTGCTTTAAACTATCTACAGGAAGTAATTTCCATGCTTGAGATTATGCAAAAGGATAAATTCAAGTCGTGTGACGATATAAAAAAAGAAGTTGCAACTGCTGCGTTTTATCTAATTTCAGCCAAGCAAAAACTGGGCGAAAATATCTTGCAAGAAGGCTTATCCCAGGCTTTAAAGCAAGAGTATGACGAACTAATTAGCGCTCTTAAAAATGCTAGCGAGCTTGAAAAGAAAGGCGAGCTTAAAGAGGCAAGAGAATTTTACGCCAAAATTTCAAACTCAAATTTACACTATTTTTCACTTCGTGGCGAAGCGGGTCTTTATCGCTGCAACTAAGACAGAAATACTAAATAAATTTTTATAATTTCCGATTATACAGCCCTATGAAAATAACTCTAGGGCTTAATTTAAAAGCCTTTAAAGGCTTTTAAATTTTATCTTAGATAAAATCTTTATCACAACTTAATTCAGATGAAAGATAAACTATGGAAAGAAAAAGAATTTACAACCCGAGTTCAGATGAAACGCTAACCGACAGGCGCGTTTTTAACGGTAATCCGCACGGAATTTTAAATTTCACCAAAGCCAAATACCAATGGGCGCTTAAGCTTTGGGATCTGATGGAAGCTAATACTTGGTTTCCAAAAGAGGTCGATACAACCGATGACGTGCGCGACTACACATACAACCTAACCGAAGCCGAAAAGCGCATGTATGATCTGGTTTGGAGCCAGCTTATCTCTATGGACAGCTTTCAGACAAACAACCTCGCAGACAACATCAACCCATACATCACGGCTCCTGAAATCAACGCGTGTCTAGCGCGCCAAGCGTATGAGGAGGCAAACCACAGTAAATCTTACGCTGTTATGGTTGAAGCGATTTGCGATAATACCGATCTTATCTACGAGATGGAAAAGCACGATGACGTATTGCGCGAGAAAAACGACTACATCTCAAGCGTATACGAAGAGCTTGCAGGAGAGGTTACCGATGAAAAGCTCTTGCTTGCGATGGTGGCAAATCAAATTTTAGAAGGAATTTATTTTTACAGCGGATTTATGGCGATTTATGCACTAGCTCGTGCGGGCAAAATGCTTGGAAGCGCGCAGATGATTAGATTTATCCAGCGCGACGAGATCACCCACCTGCTGCTCTTTCAAAACATGATAAATTCGGTTCGAAACGAGCGCCCGGATCTCTTTACTCCTGAAATCGAGGCTAAAATTTATGATATGTTCAAAAAAGCCGGTGAGCTTGAGATAAAGTGGGGTAAATACATCACTCAAAATCAGATCATGGGGCTAACGGGCGAGATAATTGAAGAGTACATCCACTATCTAATCGATCAGCGCCTAGTAGCGATCAAGCTAAACAAAATTTACAACGCTTCCCATCCGATAAAATGGGTTGATGACTTTGCTAAATTTAACGATCAAAAGGCGAATTTCTTTGAAGGAAAAGTCACAAACTACTCAAAAGGAAGCTTGAGTTTTGACGATTTCTAACGAAATTTGTGAATTAAATTTGGTTCCAGTTACGCTTTTTGCAAAGGATTATGAAGGCAGACTGAAAGAATTGGCAAATTTTATTAAAAACACGCCTTCAAATTCGCTCATTTTAGCTAGTGAGCTTTGTATAAGCGGATATGATTTTGACGGTCTTTTAAAGAGCAAAAACGATACAAGCACACTTGATAAGCTTGATAGCAAGCTTATAAAAAAGCTTAAAGAAGCGCTTGAGGCGGATAAATTTCTTGGCTTTACGCACTTAACAAGCTTCAAGCACGAAGACGAGGCTAAAAAACAAAGTCAAAAAAGCCAACAAAGAACTAAAATTTATAACGAATTCTTGCTTTTAAATTCGGCTGAAATTTTTCACAAACAAGCCAAATACAAGCTGTTTAAGCCGAATTTAGAAGATGAAAAATTTGACGCAGGAGGTGAAGAGGGCATAAGAATTTTTGAGTTTTACAATATAAAGATAGGTGTTTTAATCTGCTTTGAACTTAGATTTGCGGAATTTTGGGTAAAGTTACAAGAGTGTGACATAATCTTAGCGCCGGCAATGTGGGGAAAAGCCAGAGAAGAAGCTTATATGACGCTTTGTAAGGCTTTAGCAATAGTTAATAATTGCTTTGTTGTGGCATCAAGCTCGCTTGATTTGGAATTTAGCGGAGTATTTTTGCCAAGCGGTGAGTTCAAAAAAGAGGTGAAATTTGATAAAAACCTCATCGTAAAAGCTAGGCAAAGCATAGGAAAATAGGTAAAAAATATGACTGGATTAGAAATTTCAAAATGTACTATTATGGCTGACGAGATAGCTGACGAGCTGATATTGTCGCCGGAACTTTATAAAGCACTAAGGCAAACTCCAAGAGGGGTCTTTGCTCCGGTCAGCACGCACGCTTATAAACTTGATGCGCAGCCCATAAGCGGCAATCAGTGGATAAGCTCGCCATTAACGGTTGCCAAGATGACTTTGGCGCTTGAGGCGGACGGTGTTGATAATGTGCTTGAGATAGGATGCGGAAGTGGGTATCAGGCTGCCATTTTGGCAAAGCTGGCTCACAGGGTTTTTAGCGTGGAGAGGATAGAAAAGCTTGCAACCGAAGCTAAAAAGAGGTTCGAAACTCTTAACATCAAAAACATCCACGTTAGATATGATGACGGCAACAACGGCTGGAAAAGCTATGCGCCGTATGATAGAATTTTGCTCTCGGCAGCGACTGAAAGCGTGCCGCAAAATTTGTTTAATCAGCTTAAAAATGGCGGAATTTTGGTTGCTCCAATCAAAAAAGGAGACAAACAATACATCGTCAAATTTCAAAAAGACGACAATGGAAATATCCGCGAAACGAAGCTTGATGAGTGCATGTTTGTGCCGCTTTTAAAAGGCAGAGAGTAATATTAACAATAAAAGTGTATAGTTAATGCACAAATTTCCAACAAGGGGCTAAAATGGCAACAGATCGCGAACTAATCAACTTCTCAGAAGAGCATGAGCTAAACTCAATACTTGCAAAACACGGTAAATCCCAAAGTGCGGCTAACCGTAAAGTGCTTTGCGAGATCGGCAAAGAGTGCAAGGAAAAGCTTGGCAAAACTATCTTAAAACAAGAGGATCTTGACGGGTTCATCAAAAAGCATTTAGATCGCTTGGAAGATAAAAAATAGATCTATTTTTTTAAGTCAAGGAGCATGGATAGCTCTTTGACTTTTATAAAATTTTCATAATTTATGCATGTAGACAAATTAGTATGAAATCAAACTCAAATTTAGTAGCTTATCGACTTATTTAAACAAACAACTACTTAATCTCAAATTCTATTCACAAAACCTATAGATCAAACAAAATTCGTTGCTAAATTCCAAAAGAACTAATGGGCAAATTGAGAAAAAACATAAATTTAAACTATCTTTAGCCGTAACGATGGCTGAAAATTTATTTTTTACAATCGTCGTTTGACGCCTCAATCCTAGCGATATTCTTGCCCGAAGGAGTTTTATATATCCAAACAAGACCCGAAACCGCTTCACGAAGCGAGATTAAATCTATATTGGTGCAGTATTGGTTTTTAAGCATTGCGCTTTGACCTTTGCGAAAATGTTCGATCTGCTCAAGCGTAAACTTATCCCACTTGATATCCACATCATCATTTAAAGTATAAAAATACATTAGCTTGCCGTTTGCGCAAGTGGTAGTCATAAGCGTAGTTACGACATCAACCCTCATGGGAGATTTGGAATTTAGGCTATTTACCATACTTTTTATATCATCAGAGTCGCAAATAGGATCACTAGCAAACAAACTAGCAGCCGCAAATGCCAAAAACAAACTTGCCTTTTTCATATATATCCTTAAATTTATTTGTCACAATCACTTGGTTTAAATTCGAACCTGACAAATTCCTTGCCATTAAATTCATAATACCAAATAAGTCCGTTTGAGTATTCCCAAAGCTGTCTAAAAGAGGTGCAATATATCTGGTTAAGAATATTTTTTTGCGTATCATAAAAGGCCTGCTTTTGCGTTTCGTCAAATTTAGAAAACTCTATGCCGCCCTCCTTATCGTCGTTTAATCTATACAGATATTTCAAGCTTCCGTCTTCACACTCAGCCCCGATAACCGTAGTTACGCTATCTATCCTTTGAGATGAAATTTTATTTACACTCTCAACCATACCCTTCATCTCTTCGCTATCGCAACTTGCCGCATTGCCACTTACGCCAAGCATAGCTAAAAGCAGTGCCAAACCAAATTTTCTCATCTCGTATCCTTTCAAATTTATTTTACTTAGCGCACATACGACTTGCAATCCTTTGGTGTATATCCAAATTCTGCAAATTTTTTGCCACCAAACTCATATAGCCAAATAACCTTCTGCGTATAAGCATGAAGTCCTCTAAATGCGTTACAATAATTAACTCCAAGGATAGCGCTTTGCTTGTATTTGAAATTCTCGATATCCTCAGCCTTAAACTCTAAAATTTTAAAATTTGCGCTATCTTTTAGCTCATATTTATAAGTAAGCACGCCCTCTTTACACTCAGCACCCATAAGAGTTACGGAGTCATCTATCTTTTCGGGAGCATTTTTATTTAGCTTAAAAAGCATCTCTTTCATATCTTTACTATCGCACAACTTGCTATCGGCAAAAGCAAAATTTAGGCTAGAAAACGCTAAAAATACCGCTAAAACAGCTCTTTTCATTTTCTGTCTCAAACTATCTCTTTAACCAAAAGTTGCGGCGTGATAAGTCCGCGAAACGAGTTTTTAGAGACCGAAACGACTAAATTTATACTATCTCCGATGTGAGGCTGCCTATCGAAGTTAAAAAACAGTGCTTCAAGGCTCTTACCTTCTTTTTGCAAGATAAGCTTTAAGTGGTTTTGCTCTCTGCCGATAAGCTTTTTGTTTTTGACGATGACCTCGTTTAGCCTAAAGAGCGGACGCGGGTTTTTCTGTCCGTAAGGCTCGAAAAATTCCAAAATTTCAAGCAATTCAAAGTCAATCTCGCTAGCCCTTATCTCCCCTAAAAGCTCATCGGAGCTAACAAAATCATGCATATCCATCAAAAAGCAAGCCTGATTTATCGCCGTTTTAAAGGCTTCTAAGTTGCAAGGATCTATCACTATACCGGCAGCGCCTTTGTGCCCGCCGTATCCGCTTAAAAGCTCTTCATGCTTTGCGATAAGAGATAGTATATCAACCTTGCCGACACTTCTTGCGCTTCCTTTTGCACGGTTTTCATCGATACTAAAGACGATCGCAGGCTTTTTAAAGTGCTTTGCAAGGCGACTTGCGACTATGCCGATAACGCCTTCGTGCCAGTCCTTGCCCCATGTTACGATGATATTTTCATCCTCTTTTACATCTTTTAACGAGCACTCATAAAGCATTCTCTCCTCTTCTTTACGAGAGTTGTTAAAATCAACGATCATGTCAAGATATAAGTTGGCTTCGTCTATGTTTTTAGTATGTAAGAATTTAAACGAATTTATCGCATCATCCATTCTTCCTGAGGAATTTATAAGAGGAGCGATGAGAAAACTTATATCATCGCACTCAAATTTATCCTTGCCGTAAAACTGTTTAATAGCCGTAAATGCGGCGCGCTTAGATGAATTTAGCTTGATTATGCCAAGCTTAACGAGCATGCGGTTTAGATCCCTTAACTCCATCATGTCAGCAATTATCGCAATCGCTAAAAGATCGATAAATTTCGCCATATCGTATTCAATCTTTAGCACATCCTTTAGCGCACCTACCAGATACCAAGCCACTTGCGCGCCGCAAATTTCGATATTTGGGAAAGGGCAGTCTTTTTGCTTTGGATTTATGATAGCGTAAGCATCGGGCAAAATTTCAGGCGGCATGTGATGATCTGTTATAATCAGATCAATTTTGTATTTTTTACAAACCTCAGCCGCTTCGGTCGCAGAGATACCGTTATCAACGGTTATGATGAGGTCTGCGTCTCTTACCTCTTCAACAATTTGCGCATTTAAGCCGTATCCGTCGCTAAAGCGGTTTGGTATGCGCACAAAATAGTTACTAACTCCCAAATCATCGAAAAATTCAGCCATGATGACGCTTGCGATAACTCCGTCCACGTCGTAATCACCCACTACGACGATCTTTTCTTCGCGCATTATCGCCTCTTTTATGCGATTTGCGCCCTTAAAGATATCTTTTAACGCATCAGGCGTGGGAATTTCTGAAATCTTTTTATGCAAATCCTTGCTAAAACGTTCGTTCAGTAACTCCCTTATGTCATTTTTACTTAACATGATTTTTTATCGACGCGTCGATAAAATTCAAAATCACTGCATTTGGGTTGGTTAGGCGAGATGTAAATTCAGGGTGAAACTGCACGCCTACAAACCAAGGATGAGAGTTTAGCTCGACAACTTCGATTAGTCCGTCGCTCTCTCCGCTTACGATAAGTCCAGCTTTTTCAAATTCGCCTCTATATTTCGGATTGGCTTCGTAGCGATGTCTGTGACGCTCTTTTACCTCTTTTGCTCCGCCGTAAATCTCGCTTAAAAGCGAATCCTTCTTTATCTCACAGCTGTAAGCTCCAAGCCTCATCGTGCCTCCGATCGGGCTTTGGTGAGTGCGAATTTGCTTTTCGCCGTTTGCGTCTATGAAGCTATCGATAAGATAGATTATGGGATTTATGCACTCTTTATCAAATTCAACCGAATTTGCTCCTTCCAAATGAAGCACGTTTTTTGCAAATTCTATCATCGCAAGCTGCATACCAAGACAAATTCCAAGATACGGGATTTTGTTTTCACGAGCAAATTTTATCGCTTGCATCTTGCCGCTTACTCCGCGCTCGCCAAATCCGCCCGCCACAAGTACGCCATCAACGTCTTTTAGCAGCTCTTCAACATTTTCAGCCTCGATTTTTTCGCTATCAATCCACTTTAAATTCACTCTTGCGTCCAAATTTGCGCCCGCGTGAATTATGCTTTCCGTAAGGCTTTTGTAGCTCTCTTTAAGATCGACGTATTTACCGACAAAGGCTATAGTAGTCTCTTTTGTAGGCGCTATTATGCGCTTAACGAGACTATCCCAGTTTTTCATGTTTACTTCAAGCTCGCCTAGATCTAAAATTTCAGCTATCGGGCTTAGTATATCTTGGTTTAAAAACGTAAGCGGAATTTGATAGATGCTTTGGCTATCGACGCTTTCGATAACGCAGTTTTTCTCGACACCGCAGCTTGATGCGATCTTGTCTTTTAGCTCGCGGTTTAACGGCTGTTCGCTTCTGCAAATTATCATATCAGGACTTATGCCTATGCGACGAAGTTCGCCTACGCTGTGCTGAGTCGGCTTTGTTTTAAGCTCGCCTGCAACCTTGATATATGGCACTAGCGTTAGGTGGATATTCATAGCGCGCTTACGACCCACTTCGACTCTAAGCGCACGAATCGCCTCAAGAAACGGCAAGCCCTCGATGTCTCCGACCGTTCCGCCTATCTCAACGATGAGGATATCCTGCCCTTCGCCAGCTTTTTTGATACGATCAACGATCTCGCCTACGATATGAGGGATAACTTGGATGGTTTTGCCTAGATAATCGCCTCTGCGCTCCTTTTCTATAACCGAGCTATAAACTCGCCCTGTGGTAAAGTTATTATCCTGACTTAAGCTCTCATCCAAAAAGCGCTCATAGTGCCCCAAATCAAGATCAGTCTCGGCTCCGTCATCGGTTACAAAGACTTCTCCGTGCTCAAGCGGACTCATAGTGCCCGGATCTACGTTGATATAAGGATCGGCTTTGAGTATGCTTACTTTAAGCCCCGTATTTTTAAGCAGAGTTCCTATACTAGCTGCCGCTATGCCCTTACCAAGCGAGCTAAGCACGCCACCTGTGATAAATATATACTTCGTCTCTTCGCGTAGCTTTTTTTGCCGAGATTTATCCATTGAAATTTCCTCTGTGATTTTATTTTAATGGCTTAATTATAGCTTTTTAAATTTTATAAATGTATAAGAGCGTGTAAAAACTTAAATTTAGTTGCGGATGTTTTTTGAAATTGTAAATATAAAATAAATTCTTAAGTAAATTTGTTATAAACTGCAATTACTATGATTAAAAAACAGCTAAAAAATATATCCGATTTATACATAGACGGCTTTAAAAATATGAAAGTCGGCAAGAGCTTATGGCTAATAATTGCCATCAAACTCGTGATAATGTTTGGAATCTTAAAAGTATTCGTTTTTGATGAAAATTTAAATACAAAATTTAAGAGTGACGAAGAAAAAACCAACTTCGTTATCTTAAATTTGACAAAGGAATAAAATGCAAGAGCTTGCATCGGTTGATTGGTCCAGAGCGCAGTTTGCACTGACTGCGATCTATCACTTTTTATTTGTTCCGCTAACGCTTGGGCTTAGCTTTATCATCGCTATTATGGAGACGATCTACGTAAAAACGGGAAGCGTGGAGTGGAAAAACATCACCAAATTTTGGCTTAAATTATTTGGTATAAATTTCGCCATCGGAGTAGCTACGGGTATCATCATGGAGTTTGAATTCGGCACCAACTGGGCGAACTACAGCTGGTTTGTCGGTGACATATTCGGCGCTCCGCTTGCTATTGAAGGCTTACTTGCGTTTTTCCTTGAAAGTACGTTTTTTGCGGTGATGTTTTTTGGCTGGGATAAGGTTAGCAAGAAATTTCACCTCATCTCGACATGGCTTGTAGCTATCGGCTCAAATTTAAGCGCACTTTGGATTTTAATAGCTAACGGCTGGATGCAGTATCCTGTGGGTATGAAATTTAACCCCGACACCGCCAGAATGGAGATGCAAGACTTCTTTGCAGTTGCGCTAAGCCCTGTGGGTATCATCAAATTTCTTCATACGGTTACGAGCGGTTACGTGATATCCGCGCTTTTTGTTATCGGAATTTCGGCCTGGTTTATCATCAAAGGCAGACACCTTGTCATGGCTAAAAAAAGCATCATCGTGGGTGCAAGCTTCGGGCTTGTAACATGCCTATTTTTGATGTTTAGCGGCGATGAGAGCGCTTATCAGGTTACAAAAACTCAGCCGATGAAGCTTGCCGCTATGGAAGGACTTTATGAAGGAGATACAAGGCAAGGTATAGTAATGGCGGGAATTTTAACGCCAAACAAGCAACCCGGAGACGGACAAAAGCCTTTCATTGTAGATTTTGAAGTGCCTTATATGCTCTCGCTTCTTGGCAAACGCGATATCAACGCATTTATCGCAGGCATTGACGATCTGGTGTTCGGAAACGAAAAACACGGCATAGAAAGCGTTGAAAGCAAAATGAAAAAGGGCAAAGTCGCCGTAGAAGCGCTAAGAGAGTATAAAGAAGCCAAAAAGGCGGGCGATAAAGAGGCTATGCAAATAGCGCAAAATAAGCTTGAGGCAAATATGAATTTCCTCGGATACGGTTACTTAGAAAAGCCGAGTGATGCGGTTCCGCCCGTGGGCATTACATTTTACAGCTTTCACGTGATGGTAGCGCTTGGAAGCTATTTCTTGGTGCTGTTTTTCGTAGTTATGTATCTGTGCATGGCAAACAATATCGAAAATTTCAAAAAGCTACTTTGGCTTTGCGTCTGGACGATCCCGCTTGGATACATCGCAGCCGAAGCTGGCTGGATAGTAGCTGAAGTGGGGCGTCAGCCGTGGGCGATACAAGATCTCATGCCTGTGGGTATAGCCGCTACGAATTTAGGAAGCGTGAATGTCAAAATTTCATTTGCGCTCTTTGCTCTGCTATTTACGGCACTTTTGATAGCCGAGATAAAAATCATGCTTAGACAGATAAAGATAGGATTTGAAAACCATGCTTAGTTTATCGCACGAAATTTTACAAATTTACTGGTGGGCTATCGTTAGCCTGCTTGGCGGACTTTTGGTATTTATGATGTTCGTTCAAGGCGGTCAGACACTGATTTTCGGCTTGCCAAAGAGCGAAATTCAAAAAGATATGATAGTAAATTCGGTCGGTCGAAAATGGGAGCTTACATTTACTACGCTTGTTATGTTCGGCGGGGCTTGCTTTGCGGCGTTTCCGCTATTTTACGCGACAAGTTTCGGTGGGGCCTACTGGGTTTGGCTTGCGATACTCTTTTGCTTCGTCATCCAAGCCGTAAGCTACGAGTACCGCAAGAAGCCGGATAATTTTTTAGGAACAAGAACTTATGAAATTTTCCTTTTCATAAACGGCTCTCTTGGCGTTATACTTATCGGAATGGCGGTTAGCACGTTTTTTGCGGGAAGTGATTTTTTATTAAACGAGCAAAATTTCGTCCAGTGGCAAACGCCTTGGCGAGGTCTTGAAGCACTTGGCAACATCATGCTCTATCCGCTTGGAATCGCTATGTTTTTCCTTTCCAGAGTAGGCGGCGGGCTATACCTGATAAACAATATCGCAGATGATGAGCTAAGGGCAAATTTAAGAAAATCGGTGCTTAAAAACACGGCTCTATTTTTACCGTTTTTCCTGATCTTTGCTATCTGGATTTTTACAAAAACTGGCTTTGAATACGATGCGCAGGGTGTGGTAAGCCTAGTCGGATTTAAATACGCAATGAATTTGATAAAACTTCCTTTTGTGACACTTATGATGCTGGTTGGCTTAGTGCTTGTTTTATACGGAATTTATAAAGGGGCATTTACAACAAGTATCTACGGCATAGTGCCTTTTGGCGTGGGCGTAGTGCTTGTAGTAACGGGGCTATTTTTGATTACCGGACTTAACAACACGGCGTTTTATCCGTCGTTTTCAAATTTGCAAAGCTCGCTTACCATACAAAATGCAAGCTCAAGCCACTATACGCTTGGCGTGATGGCTTATGTAAGCTTTTTAGTGCCGTTTGTGCTTGGATATATATTTGTGGTTTGGCGCGCAATGGATAGTCGCAAGATCACTCAAAACGAGATCAAAAACGATCATCACGCATATTAAGGAGCATTGATGGGCACTTCACTTTTCTTTATTTTTCTTTGGATTTTAGCTCTATTTTTGGGCTACAAATTCGTATTTTTAAACATAAATCAAGTTGAGAAATATCCTGAGAGATATTTTGACGGTTTGGATAAAAAAGAAGATAAAATTTAGTTTTTAAACCCTGATAGTATTATATTTTAAGCACCCAAATTTGGGTGCTTTTCTTTTTTCCTTAAAATTTATCTGCTGTTGTGAGAATTTTTGAAATTTTAAAATTTTAGTTTTTATTATATTTAAAACTCATCAAAACCTTCGTATGTAGAAAATGCTAGCTTATAAAGTGAAACCAATATATCATCATCCAAATTCTGCAATTCGTCCAAAACCGTATCTCTTTGCACTGTCAAACGTCTATCTTGAGATATTATGCTTTGTATTGTTATTGGCAACTGAATACAAAGTTTTTTAAAGGCTTGGCTGTCTCCCGTTACTATCTCATAAAATTTATCTATTGAAATTCTGCGAATTTGTGCATTTTCACTCTGCCTCTGACCGTCTATTGACACAACCCAAGGTGTATCAATAGACCTCTTTGCAATAACTTCAACTAAGGCACAAATACTTCTATCTCTATCATCTGCATTTAGAATATGGTTTTGCATACGCATAAAAGTTTTAGCCGATGAAGAGCTGTTCATGGTATTGTGTTTATTCTTTAGCTCAATATAATAAGTTGCTTCTTCATTACTAAAAACTACATCCCAGCCACTATTTGGCACTTCACAATATGCAATATATTTAAAAATTTCTTGATGAAAATAGCCTATTAAGTTATTATTTGACTTATCTCTTTGTCTATTAATTTCAAGAGATATGATCTCGTCAAAATTTTTATCAAAGACATTTTTATCAAACAAAAGCTTTATTGGGTCTATGATATTATGATTAAACTTTTCTAAGTTAATTGATTGTAGAACATCTTCATATTTTAAAAGTGTTCTTTTAACATGCTCTTCAAAATCTGTGCGACTGATAAAATTTAAAATAAACTCATCTTGCATTTAGTCTCTCTTTTTAGTGATTTTATAATTTCAAAACCTATTGCTTTTGCTAAGTTGCTAGGAACGGCATTGCCGATTTGTTTATACTTTGAGGCAACTGTTCCAAAGAATTCCCATTCATCTGGAAAAGATTGTATCCTAGCGCTTTCTCTTATATTGAAAGGTCTAACTTCTGTTGGATGACACCTATCAGTTTGCTTCATCTGCGGAGTAGTAAGTATGGTTAGTGATGGCTCATCTAAGCTTAATCTTCTTAAAATTCCGGTTCTTCCTCCACCCATATTCCAACAAGTCTTCATATACTCTTTTGCAATTACAGGATCTATATCCCGCCAATATCCACCTGGAGGCACAAGTGAAAAAATCTTTTCTTTCTCTTTTGAATATCTAGCCCCTTCGCTTTGCGGAACATCATTAAGCACATCTCTAAGGTTTAGGCGTTTAGATTTTTTTTTAGGAAAAATAAAATTTACATCATCTTTTAAGTCTTCCCTTACACCAACGACAATCAATCTTTCTCTTTTTTGAGCTACATCATAATCAAGAGCATTTAATACTTCAAATTTTATATCATACCCTTCATCTTTAAAAACATCACATATAATTTTAAACGTTCTTCCCTTATCGTGAGTCAAAAGTCCTTTGACATTTTCAAATAAAAACATTTTTGGCTGAAGCTTATCTAAAAAAATAGCGTAGTAATAAAACAAAGTTCCGCGTACATCATTTAGCCCTAACCTCTTGCCAGCATAACTAAAGCTTTGGCATGGAGCACCTCCAGAAAGTAAATCTAACTCAAATTTTTTAATACCAAATTCTTGTTCCAAATCTTTCTCTGAAATATTTTTTATATCATCGCAGATAACGTTCCAGTTTGGTCTATTGCGCTTTAAGGTTTCAGCTGCATCTTTATCAAATTCTACTAATCCTATATGAGAAAATCCTGCGGCTTCAAGCCCTAAAGCAAGCCCGCCAGCCCCTGCAAAAAGTTCTATGCTCTTAAATTTCATCACGCTTCCAAAATACCGCCGCTACTAGCATTTGTTACAAGCTTGCGATATTGTCTTAGCCAGCGAGAATTTAGCTCCTTTTCAAGTGGTGTAAATTCTGCGCGACGACGTAAAATTTCAGCCTCGTCTAAGCGCACATTTATACTATAAGTATCCACGTCTATATCGATTATATCACCATCACGAAGTAGTCCTATCATACCGCCTTCAGCAGCTTCGGGGCTTACGTGCCCTATGCTCAGTCCTCTTGTTGCACCACTAAAGCGTCCGTCCGTTATCAGCGCCACGTCCGCACCAAGACCGCGCCCCATTATTAGGCTAGTAGGGCTTAGCATCTCTTGCATTCCAGGACCTCCGCGCGGACCTTCATAACGGATGACGACCACATCGCCCTTATTTACTTTACCGCTTGAAATTCCCTCTATCGCTTCATCTTGGGAGTTAAAGCAGACCGCCTTACCGCTAAATTTACGCTCTCCCACGATGCCTGCAGTCTTTATCACACATCCTTGCTCGGCCAAATTTCCAAACAAAATCGCCAGTCCGCCAACCTGCGAATAGGCATTTTCAACCTTATGAATCACGCTTTCATCTTTTATCTCGCTAAGCCCCACGCGCTCGCCTAAGGTTTCGCCCGAAACGGTTAAATTTTCTAAGTACAGCATTCCGTTATCGCGGCGTGAAATTTCCTTTATCACGGCGTTCATACCGCCAGCTCGCCCCACATCTTCCATATGCACGTTTGGCAAGCTTGGGCTTATCTTGGCTATGTGAGCGATGTTTGAGCTTATTTCATTTAGCTCTGAAATTTGCAGATCCACTCCCGCCTCACGCGCGATAGCTAGCATATGAAGCACGGTATTGCTGCTTCCGCCCATCGCCATATCAACTACAAGTGCGTTTCTGACAGCCTTTGCGTTTAGGATATTGCGTATCTTAAATCTCTCGTCAAGCGCGATCTCGCAAATTCTACGCGCCGCTTTTCTCACAAGCTCTTCTCGCTCAGGAGTAAGCGCTAGTATCGTGCCGTTGCCGCTTAAAGCTATACCCATCGCCTCGCAAAGCGTATTCATCGAATTTGCAGTAAACATTCCGCTGCAACTTCCACCGCTTGGACAGGCGTTGCACTCGATATCTTTTAGCTCGGCTTCGCTTATCTCTTTGGTTTCAAATTTACCCACCGCTTCAAACGCCGTAGCAAGATCAATCGGCCTGCCATCTTTTGTGTAGCCCTTTTTCATCGGACCGCCGCTTACAAAGACGGTAGGCACATTTACTCTAAGTGCGCCCATTACCATCCCCGGCACGATCTTGTCGCAGTTTGGCATACAAACAAGTGCGTCAAGTGCGTGCGCATTCATAACCGTTTCGACCGAATTTGCTATGATCTCGCGGCTTGGCAAGCTATAAAGCATACCGCCATGCCCCATCGCGATACCGTCATCTACGCCTATGCAGTTAAATTCAAACGGCACACAGCCGTTTTTACGAATTTCGTCTTTTAAAATTTCAGAGTAGCGATTTAGGAAAAAATGCCCGGGAATTATCTCGATAAAGCTGTTTGCGATGCCGATAAACGGCTTATCAAAATCCTCGTCTTTAAGCCCCGTAGCGCGTAAAAGCGAGCGATGAGGCGCTCTTGTGTAGCCTTTTTTTATGATATCGCTTCTCATGTCTTTCCTTTTAGTAAAATTTTAGAGATTTTATCAATTATTTGATTATATAGGTATAAAGTGAGGGATGCGGCTAAGAAATAGCCGCTTAAATTTAGTATTCGTTAAAGTAGCTTTGTATCTGCTTTACGTCATCGGTTTTGGTAAGTGCAAGCATAAGCAAAATTCTAGCTTTTTGCGGATTTAGGTCGTTTGCCACGATAAATTTGCCGTCATTGTCCATCTTAGGGCTAGGCGAGACAAATCCGCTTCCCGTTCTCGTACTTCGCACCACTCTAACTCCGCTTTCATGAGCCTTTGCAAGAGAGGCTTTGGTATCGTCATATATGCTTCCGGCACCAGTTCCTGCATGCACTATGCCTTTTGCGCCCGCTTTTGTTAAAAGCTCTGCTATATCGCCGCTATCGTTTGTATGAGAGTAGATGATATCAACTCTTGGCAGGCTATCAAGCTTACTTACATCAAAGACGCTATCTTTGGTATGGATTTTTGGATTTTTATTCATATAAACGACCTTACCGTAGTATATCCAGCCAAGCTTGCCCGTGTTTGGCGATTTAAACGTCTGAACAGAAGTCGTGTTACTCTTAGTAACCTCTCTTGCGGCGTGAATTTCGTCATTTAGCGATACTAACACGCCTCTGCCCATGCTATTTTTATCGGCTGCGATATTTACCGCGTTAAAAAGATTCATCGGTCCATCAGCACTCATTGAAGTTGCGCTTCTCATAGCTCCTACAAGCACGACGGGTTTGTCTGATTTAACTACCAAATTTAAAAAATAAGCCGTCTCTTCAAGCGTATCCGTACCGTGAGTTATCACGATGCCGTCGGTATCTGCGCTTAGTAACTCATTTACGCGCTTTGCGAGCTTGAGCCAAATTTCATTGTTCATATTATATGAACCGATATTTGAAATTTGCTCGCCCTTTACATTTGCGACGTTGTGAATTTCAGGAACGGCCTGCAAAAGCACCTCAACTCCAAGCTTGCCCGCATCGTATTGAGCGTTTGTCGAACCCGTGCTGCTTCCCGCTATAGTCCCGCCGGTTGCGAGTATGACGACATTTGGCTTAGCAAAAAGCGCTACAACGAAAACTAAGGCTAAAACTAACTTTTTCATAGCTGTCCTCCTGATTTAAATGTGTTTAGATTATACATCTGCGGCTCAAATTTATCGCCAAAATTTGATTAACGCTTTTCAAATTTAAGATAAATGGCTGTATAATTGCAGATAAAACATATAAATTTTGACAAAGGACATCCATGATTCTTTCAAATCCGGTTGTTATAAGCATTCTTGTGATGACGGCGCTTTGTTTGCTGCGCTTTAACATCTTGCTTGCCATTTTGATCTCGGCTCTTGTGGCAGGAGTTATGTCAAAGGGCGATTTAAGCGGTTTTGCAGATCTTTTTACTGCGCTTAGCGGTACAACATCTACGCTTATAACGGGCATGAAAGGAAATTTAGAAACCTCGCTCAGCTACATCTTGCTAGGTGCGCTTGCAGCGGCTATCGCTAATACGAATTTAACTGCGATTTTGATAAACGCCATAAGCAAAATTTTAAGTAAGAAGCGAACTTATTTTGTGCTTTCTATAGCGTTTATAGCGTGCTTTTCTCAAAATTTAATCCCCGTTCACATTGCTTTCATACCTATACTTATACCGCCGCTTTTGCCGCTTATGAACAAGCTTGAACTAGACAGAAGAGCCCTAGCTTGCGCACTTACATTCGGGCTTAAAGCGCCTTACGTGAGCCTTAGCGTGGGATTTGGTCTGCTTTTTCATAACATCATCAAAAAAGAGCTCGAAAACAATGGCGTAGTCGTAAATTTAAGCGATATAACAAGCGTTATGTGGATAGGCGGCGCATCGATGCTAGTGGGTCTGCTTTTGGCCGTTTTTGTCTTTTATTCTAAAAAGAGAAGTTACAAAAATACTCAATTTGAAGAAAAAGAGATGCGCGATGCCCAGATTGCTAAAAATTTAAAGATGACGCGCAAAGAGTGGGCGGTACTTGGCGGTGCGGTAATAGCATTTGCGATACAACTTTACGCTCAGTCCTTGCCTCTTGGCGCGCTTATCGGACTTATCGTGATGATCATCTTTGGCGGAATCGAATACAAAAAAGTAGATAAGATTATGGATAACGGGCTTGCGATGATGGGATTTATCGCATTTATCATGCTAGTTGCAGCCGGTTTTGGCTCTGTTTTAAGAGAGAGCGGCGGCATCGAGCAACTTGTAAATTTCGCTAGCGATATCGCAGGCGGCAAGATAGGAGGCGCAATCATGATGCTTGCTATCGGACTTTTGGTAACGATGGGCATAGGAACCAGCTTTGGAACCATACCTATCATAGCCTCTATCTATGTGCCGCTTTCTCTTCAGCTTGGATTTAGCCCTGCGGCGATTATCTTGCTTGTAGGCGTTGCAGCCGCTCTTGGAGATGCGGGAAGCCCTGCTAGTGACAGCACTCTTGGACCTACAAGCGGACTTAACGCCGACGGACAACACAACCATATCTACGATACTTGCGTGCCGACATTTTTATTTTTCAATATCCCTTTAATGATAGGCGCAGTTATCGGCGCAATGGTGCTATAACTCATTCTCTTTTAGCAGGCGGTTACGTATAATTAACCTGCCTGCTAAGATTTTTCATACTTAAAATTTTAGTTTTTACCGCTCTTGTAAATTTAAAAAATCTCTCTTAAATTTTTGGAACATCTTTTGCTTTTATCTTTGCAAATTACTAAAAGGATAAAATTATGATGAGATCTCTTTGGTCTGGAGTTACGGGACTTCAGGCTCACCAAATAGCAATGGACGTTGAGGGCAACAACATCGCAAACGTAAATACGGTCGGATTTAAATATTCACGTGCAAATTTCGATGATCTTATATATCAAACTTCACGCGTAGCCACCGCTCCACAAAACGGACACGGCGGACTAAATTCCACTCAAGTAGGTCTTGGAGCCCAGATAAATACTACTACAAAAATTTTCAAGCAAGGCTCGCTTCAAACTACCGATAAGCAGACTGATATCGCGCTTCAAGGTGACGGTTTTTTCATTGTTAGCCCGGACGGCGGCAAAACAAGACTTTATACCAGAAACGGCGACTTCTCGCGCGACAGTGTCGGAAATTTCGTAGATAACGGCGGACATATCGTTCAAGGTTGGATGAGAGATGAGACAACCGGCGAGATAGATCCGACAAGACCGATAGAAAATATCATAATCCCACCGGGACTTACTACGCCTGCACGTGCAACAACTCAAATCGCACTAAAAGCGAATTTAGATAGCGGCGATAGCGTAGGCACTAAAAAAATTCCTATCTACCAACTTGATCAGTATAGAAATTGGGTAGAAAAAAGCCCGGTTGACGGCATCAAAACAGACAACGAAAAGCACGATGAAAACAACGTCGGAGAAAATGAGTTTTACACTACCAAAAACGGCGAGCAAAGATTAAAAGAGCGAGGTGCTGATCTTGGAGTACTATTTAATAACGACGGAGATGCTTACAACTTAAGAGACGGTCAAGGAATTTGGGTAAGTTATGCAGATGCTAAGACTAAGGCATTAAACGTAGGTGCTGATCCGCTTGGAAATTTCGGTGGTGCAAGAACATTGGATATTAAACTAAATGGCGAAAATATCAGACTGGCAAATATATTAAACATAAGCCAACTCGCAGCCGCAATCAACGAAAAATACAATAAAACAGGTGTTGAGGCAAGCGTAACAAACGGAAATCAACTTGTCCTAACAAACAGAAATAATAGTGGCACTTCAGCTGATACTAAAAATATTAAGATGACTGTAAACGCAGGAAATAACATAGGAAATGATTTTGTAACCACAAATATCATTACAGCTTATCAATACACATATAGCAAGACTAGAACAAGTGCAGCACACACTTACAATGACGCTACCGAAAGAAAAGTAACTAGCACGGAAGATTTGCGCGAAGCTATGCAAAAAGATGCAAGGCTTTGGATAAATTATACTGGAACAGTCGTAGGAAACGGTGCTGCAGGAGTGCCGAATGAAGCCGCATTTGTGGCTGCAAGAGCTCAAAATAAAAATGACGGTGTAGAAGTAACCGTAAACGAGTATGGACAATTTCAGATAAAAAATCCAAAAGGCGATGCTACAAATAAAGACGACGGAGAGCAAACAGACGGCACAACAGATCGTCCTGTAAATCCGCTTACAGGAGCGCAAGATCCAGTTAATTTAGCAGTTGATAATGCCGACAACGACCACAATATGTATCTAACCATAACCGGTTTAAGCAATGCTAAAAACAACGTAACTGAAAACGTTAAATTTAAAGCCTCTATGGCGGTTTTAGCAGGCTCACTAAGTACGGGCGAATCAAAGCGCGTAACCGACAGCCTTCATATGGCAAGCCACAGCTCAAGTATAGACGTGTTTGATAGCCTTGGCGCAAAGCACAACGTAAAACTTGACTTCACAAAGCGCGCTTATACCGAAAACAACGGAACGGAATGGACGATGATAATTCAAGTCGCCGAGCCAAATAAGATAAATTTCGATACCACAACAGATGAGCCATCCAATGTCATAACAGGATATATAAGATTTAACGCCGACGGTTCGCTTGGCACATACAGCCCTGCGAGTATTACATTTGGCGCGGCAAACGGCTCTTCCGAAGGTCAGCATATAGAGCTAAATTTAGGCAATACTCAAGGCTTTACGGGCATGACAAGCTATGATAACGACTCAAGCACAAGCGACATCAGTCAAGACGGCTTTACCGGAGGCGAACTAAACGGACTTAGGATAGATGAGTCAGGCACTCTGGTAGGCACATTTACAAACGGTCGCAGCCTTGGGCTTGCGCAAGTTGCGGTAGCTAAATTTACAAATAACGAAGGCTTAGTAAGCGAAGGCGAGAATTTATTCTCAATGACGGCAAACTCGGGCGATCCTATCATAGGCGCGGCAAATACCGCAGGGCGCGGCAAAATTTCAGCTTCAAGCTTAGAAATGAGTAACGTCGATCTAAGCCGCTCGCTAACTCAGCTAATCGTCGTTCAACGCGGTTTTCAAGCAAACTCAAAGACGATCACTACAAGCAACGAGATGTTAAATACACTCTTGCAGCTTAAAAATTAATCCTTTTATTTACTCTTGGGGGCTATTAACGCCCCTTAAATTTAACCCAAATTTCATCAATTTTTAGCTAAATTTACACATCAAATTTCAAAAATAAAGAGTTAAAATGCAAGTAACACTTCTAAATTTCACTCCTATTAATATCTGCTCGCACGCGATTCGCACCTGCTGGCAAAGCTTTGACAAGGGTGATAATGGAGGTGAAAAAGATATCGAGCTGATTGATCGTGTGGGCAACAAATACAAGCACGCAAGCACGCTTGAGCATTTGTATTATAACTTCTACATCCAAGGAATTTCACGAGCACTTCTTCAAGAGCTAGCCCGCCACCGCATAGCAAGCCTAAGTGTAAAATCCACGCGCTACACGCTAAAAGAGCTTAAAAATGAGGCGAAATTTGAGCTAAGCGACTTTGAAAATGCAAGCAGATACATCGTGCTAACGGGTAACGAGCTAATTGATAACGCAAGCATAAAAGCGCTTGATAATCTGCGCGAAATTTTAGCTACGACTACAACGAGTCTTGATATAGTTAAATACTGCTTGCCTGAGTGTTATAAAACAGAATTAACATGGAGCGTAAACGCTAGAAGCCTTCAAAATTTCCTCTCGCTTAGAAGCTCAAAATCCGCTCTTTGGGAGATCCGAGATCTCGCTCATAAAATTTACGGCGCTTTGCCTGATGAGCATAGATTTATTTTTGAAAATCATATTTACGTGCCTGAAACCAAAGAACAAATATAAAATAAGTGAAAATCTAAAATTTATGAAATAAATACTTTTAAAAATACCGATTCGTAATACTTAAAAATTTGCCTGCGATATATAAAATCTGAAATATAAATTTAAATTTGTTGAATTTTAGGATGTTTATAGCAATTTATTTTATTTGCAACTAAGTTGCATTTGATATACTTTCGCAAAAATTTTCTATCAAAAAAGGAAAATATGTGAAAAAAGCCTTACAAATTGCATTTATATCAACTGCACTTAGTGCAAACGAAATTTCGCTTCAAAAAATAGAAGTAGTTGCGACATACGACACAAACGAGACTTCAGCTTATTCATCATCTTCAAAACTAACTCGCGATAAGTTAGATAAAATGACTTCTAAAAACCACACGATAGCAGATAGCTTAAAGAGTAATCCAAATGTATCATTTAATAGATTATATGATTTAGGAACCGATACAGGCGAGATAAAGCCGCAAGACTTCAGTATAAACGGAGCTAAATTTTATCAAAACAACTTTCTCATCGACGGCGCAAATTTTAACCATGACATAAATCCCGCAAATCGCAATTCAAACGGGTACGAAACACCTTATTATCACGTAGAAAGAGCTGCGTCTTTAAGCTCACAATCACTCACGCTTGATACGGATCTGCTTGAAAGTATAGAGGTGATAGATAGTGGCGTGTCGGCTAGATACGGTGATTTTCAAGGTGGTGTCGTAAATGCCAAGACGCGCGATCCAAAGCGCAAATTTGGCGGTATTTTAAGCTCACAATACACAAGCGGAGATTGGCAGAAGACTTTTATACACGAGGATAATAAAAAATTTTATTCAAACCAAAGCGGTTATGATAAAAGCAACTTTAAAAAAAGACGCCACAGAATTGGAATAGAAGGTTACACAAGCGAAAATTTCGGGCTTTTATTTGATTATACTAGATTTAGCTCTGTTATAAAATACGACATCAAATCTCAATTAATAAATACCGATATAGCCCAAATTCCAAACGATGAGAGACTGGTTGAAAACTACTTTTTAAAAAATATCTGGCAAATAAACGATAGAGTGGTTTTAAAGCCTAGCGTGCTTTATTCGCTGCAAAAAAATAAGATGTTTGAAGAAGATAGTCTTGATTCTTCAATGTCATATAAATATGGCGGAATAGCTGCGAATTTAAACGCCGAAATCGACCTTGACAGAGTATTTTTAGAACAAACTTTAAGCTACTCTAAATTTGAGACTTCAAGATACACCGACAACAAAGGTGCTAAATACGATTACAAAAAATCAAGCGTTAAAAACTGGGGGTATAACGACATATCAAGCTACGGCGGTATAAGCGATGTAAGACAAGATCAAACCAGCCTTGAGTACAAACTAAATGCAAAGATGGAAGATTTTGATTTTTTTGGCGTATCGCACGCTTTTTCAAGCGGATTTGAGCTGTCTAAAACAAGCGGAATTTATGAAATTTTAAAACCTTACGAACATTATCTGGATCCAAAGCCGATTTTAGACGGGCATATATGCGCACCTGATGACAAAACCTGCGTAAACGACGATAGCTTTGCAGAAATTCCGGGAGCTACGGGGCAATTTTTATCCCAGAAGAGTTATTACGGCGATGTGAGAAATAAAACCGTCATGAATAAAGCGGCATTGTATGTCGAGGATGAGATCAAATTTGACCGCTTTAAAATTCGTCCGGGCATTAGAGTGCAAAAGGATAGTTTTGATAATGATGTTTTAATAGCGCCGCGCTTTGTAACCGAATACGAAATTTACGATAAAAATTTCATAGGTTTTGGTCTAAACAGATACTACGGACGAAATTTATTTGCATATAAAATTTATAAAGATACGCAAAAACATCGTCTGTTTTATTCTAGAAATAAGGCAAGCGATCCTTTCGTAAATCCCTTTAAAGAGTCTGAAACAAACGGCGAAAATGATCTAAAAACTCCGCACGATGATGAAAAAAGTATATTTTATCGCGGAGATATCGGTAATGTAAGGTTAAATTTAAAATACGTAAAAAGAGATAGCAAAAACGAAGTTTTAACTCTAAACGGCAAGCATATAGGCCGTGATGAAGATAAATTATACTTCGTAAATAACGGCAAAAGCAGCACTCAAATTTACACTTTCAGCATTGCAAATATCATGCCTGTAGAAATTTTAAGCACAAAAAACGACTTTGAACTCTCATTTGCCAAAACTTCCAAAAAGAGCAATTTTAGAGATTATGCGGACAAAAACAGCGAGGATTTAGTCATCTATGAAAATAAATTTATTAAAGCTTCAGAGCTTCCGCAGATTGATTATAATGTACCATTTACTGCAAAATTTACTCATAAAATAAATTTTTCATCTTTTAATGTTACGAATTTCATAAATCATATCGGCAAAACGCCTGCTTTGACAAGCAAATACAATAGAACTCACAGAAAAACCCAATACTCCAAGATAAATTTGCCAAGTCGCACCATCTGGGATATGAGAGTATCTTATGAAAAGAATTTAAAAGATGATTTTAGATTTTTTGCAAACCTTGATATAAACAACGTTTTGAATAAAAAATACCCTATTGTAGCTTCTAAAAAACACTTTGGCGCAGGAAGAAATTTTTGGCTTGAAATGGGGGTAAAATGGTGAGAAAATTTGCATATATTGTAAGTTTTAACAAGTTATAAAGTAGTAAAATTCGCGTGGCAGATTAAACCACGCGATTAAATTATTCTTTTATCTCTTTTAATTTCAGATTATAAACCTGCATGTCTTGCACCATGCCAAATTTTCCTCTTATGGCAAGCACTCTGCCGTTAATTTCAATCTTAGCCGCCTCTTTACCATCAACCACGACAAAAGCCTTTACAAAGACTTTATTTACGCCGTTTCTTGTTTCAAAAGGCACAAGTTTATAATCACATCCAAATTTTAAAACCAGCTCTTTGTGTCTTAACTTTCTAGCAAATTCAAACTCGCGCGAGCTGAAATAATCAACCGCCATATCGGATATCTCGTCATCTGAGTTTAGTATCGTAAGCGCGGCACTCTTTAAAAAAGCTTGTTTATTTTCCAAGCTATCATCAATAACGCAGTTTAAAGCAGCGCAGGTTTTTCTTAAGCTATGTTTATTTAAACCGCTTTCAGAGGCAGTAGCGCTTATATTTATAAACTGCTTTACTTTTGTCACATTTTTATTTTCAGAGCCTAAATTTGAATGTTTGCAGATAATATAATCATCCTTTACGGTCTCGTTTGCAAATAAATTTAGCGATGTAAAAACAGCTAAAACAACCAAAATTTTCCTCATTTTATCTCCTTTAATTTTTTCTTATCCGTAAATTATTTGCATGAGTTAGCGCAACCGCGATAGCATCAGTTATATCAAGCGGTTTTATATCTTTAGCGATACCTAAAATTTTCTTTACCATAAAAGCGACTTGCTCCTTATCCGCCTTTGCTTTGCCTGTTACGGCCTTTTTAACTTGAAGCGGCGTGTATTCTGCGAATTCTCCGTGAATTTGGAGAATTTTAAGGCTTAACGCACCTCGAAACTGAGCCAGCTTTAAAACCGTTTTTGGATTATACGCAAAAAATATATCCTCAATCGCAACTTCATCAAATTTATGATTTTTAAATATAAGATCAAGTCCCTCGCAAAGCTGCGTTATCTGATACTGAAGCAAATCGGGCTTAATTTTTATAAGTCCAGCTTCGATTAAATTTGTTTTCAACGCAGTTTTTTCGATAATCGCATAGCCGCAATTTCTGCTTCCGGGATCAATTCCTAAAATTTTCATCACATCCTTAATCTGAAACATATAAAAAGTTTTTCACGTTTTTTTCACGCTGTGAAAAACATATTCTAAGAGCATTTTAACAAAGATTTTATGAAATTTAAGATAAAATGAAAAGTCATTATAATGAAAAGGGATAAATTTGCTTGCAAACGAGGTTTTAGAGCTACTTGGACACGAAATTTTAAAATCCGAATACGAGTGCTATATAAAGCAGCTTAAATTTAACGAAAAAGCTTCAAACTCCGAAGTTATGGTATTTAACGCTCCAAATGAACTAATAGCTAAATTTATCCAGACAAAATACTCAGACAAAATAGCTCATCTTTTTGAAGTAAAAACAGGTGCAAAACCGCATATAAACATCACTTCTCAAAAGAGTAAAACCCAAAGCAGAGTTGCTAAAGTAGATGTAAATCAGATAAAATCTCAAAGCAGCCTCTTAAATCCAAGCTATACATTTGAAAATTTCGTTGTAGGCGACTCAAATCAATACGCCTACATCACGTCAAAAACAGCCGCCGAGCAACTTGGAAGAGCTTATAATCCGCTATTTATCTACGGTCCGACAGGTCTTGGCAAAACACACCTGCTTCAATCTGTAGGAAATTTTTGCTTAAATAACGGAAAAGTGGTGATTTGTATCACAAGCGAGCAGTTTATAACGGATTTTACATATCATATCAACAACCATTCAATGCAAAGATTTCGTGAAAAATACCGAAACTGCGA
The DNA here is from genome assembly GCF_012978775.1 of Campylobacter sp. RM15925. Lineage (NCBI taxonomy): Bacteria > Pseudomonadati > Campylobacterota > Epsilonproteobacteria > Campylobacterales > Campylobacteraceae > Campylobacter > Campylobacter sp. RM15925. The sequence continues at coordinate 74,583 of NZ_LIWP01000006.1, read as the reverse complement.
TGTTTTGCTTATCGATGATGTGCAGTTTTTAGGTAAAACGGATAAAATTCAAGAGGAGTTTTTTCACACTTTTAACGAACTTCACTCAAAAAACGGTCAGATCGTTATGACTTCAGACCGCCAGCCAAAACACCTAAAAGGCTTTGAAGATAGACTTAGAACCCGCTTTGAATGGGGAATAATAGCCGATATCACTCCGCCTGAACTTGATACTAAGATAGCCATCATTAAGAAAAAATGCGAATTTGATAAAATTTATCTGACTAAAGACGTGATTGAATATATCGCAACAAATATGGGCGATAATATCCGTGAAATCGAAAGTGCAATCATAAATTTAAACGCTTACGCAACACTTATGAGACAAGAAATAAGCCTTGAATTTGCTAAAAATATCTTAAGAGATCAGATAAAAGAGAAGCGTGAAAATATAAATTTAGAAAGCATAATCGAAATAGTAAGCAAAGAACTAAATATAAAACCAAGCGAGATAAAGAGTAAATCACGAGTTAAAAACATCGTTGAAGCAAGGCGAATCGTAATATATCTAGCTAAAAATTTAACTCCAAATTCAATGCCTCAAATAGCAAGTTATTTTAATATGAAAGATCACTCGGCAGTTAGCCATAATATCAAAAAGATAAATGAAATGATAAATGAAGATGAGTATTTTAAGATAAAAGTTGAAGAGATTAAAAACAAAATTTTGACAAAGGGATAAAAATTTAAGATGAATTATGTGAATAAATGTGAAAAATCAAATTTAGTTTTTAACTATCTAAAAGCTGAAATTTCAAGATTTAAAAACGTTTTTCACATATTCATGATACCTACTACTGATACTAAAAGAAATTTAAAAAATAAAGGAAGAAAACTATGAAGGCGGTAATTAACAAAAATGCTCTTGAAAGCATAGTTACAAACACGAATCCTTACTTGGAAAAAAAGGATTTAAGTGCTATAACATCTCACATATACATCTGCGCTAAAGATGGGATTTTAAACATAAAAGCCACAGATCACGAGATAGGACTTGCATACAAACTTACAAATGTTAAAATTTTAGATGAAGGAAATGCTACCGCAAACGGAAAAAAACTGCTTGACATAATAAGAAGCCTAAAAGACGAAGAGGTAACTCTTGAAACGGTAAATAATTACCTTTATATAAAACAAAAAAACTCAAAATACAAACTTCCTATGTATAAATTTGAAGATTTTCCAAAATTCCCAACTATAGAGGGAAAAAATAAATTCGATATAGACGCTATAATGCTTGGAAGAAGCCTTAAAAAGATATTTCCTAGTATAGATACGAACAATCCGAAATTCGAGCTAAACGGAGCGCTTATAGACATTAAGCAAAACTACATAAATATCGTAGGAACCGATACTAAAAGACTAAGTGTATTTAAATTTGAAACTCCGACTCAAAGCGAATTTTCGCTTATAATCCCAAAAAAAGCGATAAGCGAAATTCAAAAACTTTTTTACGATAAGATAGAGATTTATTACGATGAAAACATTTTGATAGCTCAAAGTGCAAATTTTGAGTTCTTTACAAAGCTTATTAACGGTAAATTCCCTGATTACGATAGGGTAATTCCAAAAGAAATTAAAAAACGACTAAAACTAAGCAGAGATAAGATGATAGAGGGAATTAAAACTATATCAATTTTATCAGATAGTATGAAGATAATTTTCGCTCCTCAAACCATAACTTTTGAAAGTATTATCGAAGATAATTCAGAGGCTAGAACTGTGATTGATTTTCAAACAGGACTTGACGAGGAATTTTTCGTAGGTGTTAGAAATAGATACCTGATAGACTTTTTAACAAATATCGAAGAAGATAGCTTTGAGCTTGGTTTTAACGACTCAAATTTGGCATTTACTGTTAGTTCAAATGAGCTAAAAACGATAATAATGCCAATAAATTTATAATTAAGGTTATTTTATGGAAAAAAATTACGGCGCAGAAAATATTAAAGTTTTAAAGGGTTTAGAAGCCGTTAGAAAACGCCCTGGAATGTATATCGGAGATACTCATATAAACGGACTTCATCATATGATTTATGAAGTTGTGGATAACTCTATCGATGAAGCGATGGCTGGGTATTGTGATACGATAAATATTGAAATTACAAACGAAGGCTCAGCGATAATTAGCGATAACGGTCGCGGAATTCCTGTAGATATGCACCCTACCGAGAAAATTTCGGCTGCGACTGTTGTACTGACCGTACTTCACGCAGGCGGTAAATTTGATAAAGACACTTATAAAGTTTCAGGCGGTCTTCACGGTGTCGGTGTATCTGTAGTAAATGCGCTTTCAAAAAAATTGGTTGTAAATATTAAGCGTGACGGAAATCTTCATAGACAAGAATTTGCAAAAGGAATTCCAACAAGCGAAATGGAGATCATAAAAACTACAAATAGAACCGGAACTATGGTTGAATTTTGGCCTGATGACAGTATATTTGAAGTAACGGAATTTGACGATGAAATTTTGACTAAGAGATTTCGCGAACTTGCATACTTAAATCCAAAAATAACTATAAATTTTAAAGATCAACGCACAGGTAGAAGCGAGAGTTATCACTTTGAAGGCGGACTTGAGAGCTTCGTAACTGATATGAACAGATCAAATCCGGTTAGCAAAGCCGTATCATTTAGCGGTGGTGAAGAGGATGTGATAGTTGATTTTGCTTTGATGTATAACGAAACATATAGTGAAAATTTACTAAGTTTTGTAAATAATATCAAAACTCCTGACGGCGGAACTCACGAAGCCGGTTTTCGTGCTGGTTTAACAAGAGCGATAACAAACTACATCGCAGCAAACGCTTCCGTGCGTGAAAAAGATACAAAAATAACGGGCGATGACATCAGAGAAGGACTTATTGCTGTTGTAAGCGTTAAAGTTCCTGAGCCGCAATTTGAGGGTCAAACTAAGGGAAAACTTGGTTCAAGCTATGTAAAACCTATCGTTCAAAAGATGACTTTTGAGGTTTTGGTTAAGTATTTTGAAGAAAATCCTATCGAAGCAAAAGCTATAATGAATAAGGCTTTAATGGCGGCTCGCGGAAGAGAAGCAGCTAAAAAAGCAAGGGATTTAACTCGTAAAAAAGAGGGACTTAGCGTAGGAACCTTGCCGGGAAAATTGGCTGACTGTCAAAGTAAAGATGCAAGTATAAGCGAGCTTTACTTAGTTGAGGGCGACTCTGCGGGAGGCTCTGCAAAACAGGGTCGTGATAGAGTTTTTCAAGCGATTTTGCCTCTGAAAGGTAAAATTTTAAACGTTGAAAAATCAAGACTTGATAAAATTTTAAAATCAGATGAGATTAAAAATATGATAACGGCTTTGGGATGTGGTATCGGAGATGAATTTGATGCCGAAAAACTTCGCTATCATAAGATCATCATAATGACTGATGCTGATGTTGACGGAAGCCATATCCAAACTCTGCTTTTAACATTTTTCTTTAGATTTTTAAATCCTGTAGTTGAAAACGGCTACATATATCTTGCTCAACCGCCGCTTTATCGTTATAAAAAAGGTAAAAAGGAAATTTATCTTAAAGATGAAAAGGCTCTGAATGAATTTTTGATTGAAACGGGAATTGAAGGGGTGGAATTTGAAGGAATCGGAAATAAGGATTTGATTGATTTTCTTAAAATAGTTGCCGCTTATAGAAGCGTGTTAAAAGAGCTTGAAAAGCGATTTAACGTGTTAAGTGCGATTAGATATATGATAGAAAATCCTGATATAGTTTCTAAAAATTACAATGAAATTTTTGAAATTTTAAAAATATACCTTGAAAATGAAGGATACAATATCCTAAATTCATACATAAATGAAGATGAAATTCGCATCTATGTCCAGACTGAAAGCGGTCTTGAAGAGCTTGTCGTAAATGAAAATTTATTTACAAATCCGCTTTATGAAGAGGCACTTTATATAAATCAAAAGATAAAAGATCGCGAATTTAGCTTTAGTAAAGATGTGATTGAAATTCTTGATGAAGTCGAGAAAAACGCTAAAAAAGGTGCTTATATACAGCGTTATAAAGGTCTTGGTGAGATGAATCCCGATCAGCTTTGGGAGACTACGATGAATCCTGAAAATCGCCGTTTATTACAGATAAACATAAATGATGCGATGAGTGCCAGTGATACGTTTAATCTCTTTATGGGCGATGAGGTAGAGCCGAGAAGAAATTATATACAAGAGCACGCAAAAGACGTTAAACATCTGGATGTGTGATGTTAAGATCTGAACTTCGTGAGAGATCAAGGCGGTTTTTACTCGCTCTTGAGATCTCATTTCCTTTTATTATTACTGCAGGTGTTTTTTTATTTATTTTTATAAGAAATGACAATATAAAATTAGACAATGACGAGATAGTTCTGCTTGCAATTTTAAGCTTGTGTTTGGTTTACTATACGGTTTATATGATATATAAAAGCTTTAAAGTAAGCGTGCTTGATAGCGTTACGGGCTCTTTTAACAGGGCTGAAATTTTAAATTTGCTTTCAAAAAAAATGAGTAAATTTAAACATAGGCAAGATGGCAACATCGTAATGCTTAAAATTAGAAATTTAGATGATCTAAATGAAAGATATAGCTTTGAAAGTAGTGATTTGTTACTTAAAAAACTGGTTGAAAAGCTTGAAATTTTTTTAGAAAAAAACATATCAAAAGAGACTTTTATAGGCAGATACTCAAATGATAGCTTTTTGATTTTTTGCGTCGCTAAAAGCTCTCAACTGATTCATTTTTTAAACGTTTTTGAAAAGAGCATCTTAGCTGACGGAATCGATGATATAGAGTTAAAGATCAAATTTGAGCTTGTTAATATAAATTATTCTAAAAGTTTAGATAAGTCAATTTCGGTTTTAACCGAAAAATTAAGCTCCGAAGAAAATGCTAAATTTGCCATAACAGATGAATTTGAAAGCTCAGTTTGTAAATCTATATTAGATAGGAATTTTACTTTTCAGACTCAGCTTGTAAAAGACTTAAAAGATAGTAAAAATTTAAAGAGTCTTTTGGTTAAAATTTACACTGAGGAATTTGCGCTTATATCAAAGCAAAAAGCCCAAAATATAGCAAATAAAAACGGTTATGAAGTTTTATTTGATATAAATTCTATTAAGAAATTTAGCGAGACAAAAATAACGGATGAAGATGCCTGTATCATCGAAGTTTCGGCAGTTTCGCTTAGAAATTTGCAATTTAATAAATTTATAAAAGATTTCATAGATCAAGGCAAGATAGATCCTAAAAATATCATATTTGAATTTAGCGAAAAGCTTGTTTATGATGAGATAAACAGATTTAAAGAGATCATAAACGAGTATAAAAACCTCGGCTTTAGATTTGCTTTAAATAAATTTGGCGGTAACAACGCAGGTTTTGAATACCTAAAATATCTTCCGATTGATTTTATAATTTATGACATCGAATTTAATAAAAATTTAGATGATGAGAAATTTAAAAATATCTTTAGAAATTTAAACGCTACGGCGGAGGATTTAGGTATCAAATCAATTATTAGATTTGTAGATAAGGCTGAATTTTTAGACATTGTTAAGCTTTATGATACAGATTATGCGCAGGGTTTTTATATAGAAAAACCGAAAGAAATTTAAAGGAAAAATATGCAAGAAGTTAATGAAGTTAATTTGCAAGAGCAGATGAAATACGGTGAGAAAATTTTAAAGGAATTTGACGTTGAGCGTGATCTTGAAATTTGGGAAAATAAACAAAACAGAGATTATAAGATTAAGATTACTTTGCCTGAGTTTTGTTGTCTTTGCCCAAGGAGCGGTTATCCTGATTTTGCGACGATTTATCTTGAGTATATTCCGGGGAAATTTGTTGTCGAATTAAAGGCTATCAAGCTTTATATAAATAGCTTTATGAACAGAAATATAAGCCACGAAGACAGCATAAATGAAATTTATTCCGTGCTTGAAAGAAAGCTTGAGCCAAAATGGATGAAGATTATAGGCGACTTTAACCCACGCGGCAACGTTCATACCGTTATTGAAATTTGCTCCGAAAGTGTTTTAAAAGAAGCTTTACTTGAGCCTGTAAAGACTGCCGAAGTTGCTTTTGAAAGAGAAAAAAGATCTGATTTTAAGGATTTTTCTAAACGAGATAGCAAAAGAGACGGTAGTCGCGATAGAAGCAAAGATGATAAAGGTTCCAGAGCTAAAAGCGCTTCAAGAAGCAGCGATAAGCGAGGGGCTAAAAAAGAAGGTTTTAAAAAGCCTGAATTTCTAGGCGAAAAACGTGCAAGAGTTGTTAAAAAAGATAAATGATGATAAATGCAAATTTGATCGAACATATCTTTAAAGCCGCCTCCATATCGCGCTGGAACGACTATCCGAAAATGACGAATTTAGTCGAGCTTGATAAGCAGGCTCATAAATTCATAATCGCTTATTTCATAGCAAAACTAGAACGTGACGTCGATATGAACTATATCATTGAAGCGGGAATTTTCGAGTTTTTTGCGCGAGTAGTGGTTACCGATATCCGCCCTGACGTATTTCATCAGATACAAAAGCAAAAGAGTGAGCAGATAAACGGCTGGGTGCTAAATATACTTGAAAATTTGGTTCGCGACATCGACGGAGGCAAATTTTTAGAACGTCTTAGAAATTATCTGCTTAAAAAAGATAAAAAGCATGCCAAAGAGCGCCTTATCTTAAAGGCGGCAAGCTATCTTGCAACTCGCTGGGAATTTTCTATCGTATATCAAACAAGTCAGTTTTTAAGCGATATAGAAGAGCTAAAAAGCAAGGTCGAAGAGGAGCTTGAGGACTATTACGAGTTAATCGGAGTGCGAAAAATCGTGATGAATCAAAAGCTAGCCAAGCTTGTGGATCTAAGCGGAAGGCTTCGCTTTCAAAAGCGCTGGGCTCAAACTCCGCGAATTCCCGAAACTGCCGTGCTTGGGCATATGCTTGTGGTTGCGATTTTGAGTTATTTTTATTCTCTTGAAGTTAAAGCTTGCGCAAAAAGGCTTGAAAATAACTTCTTTTGCGCACTCTTTCACGACCTTCCCGAAAGCCTTACAAGGGACATCATAAGCCCCGTGAAATACGGAGTTGAAGGACTAAACGAGATCATAACGGAATACGAAATGAGACTCATTGACGAGCGAATTTTGCCTTTTGTGCCTGATAGCTTTAGAGACGAGTTCAGCTACATTTTAGGCATCAGAGAACAAAACGGAAAATTCGTAAAAAACGAGTTTGAAAATAGAATTTGCGAGAAAAAGCCTGCCTATCACGAAGGTACGATGGACAATGTAAATGAGGATAAATTTAACGCAATCGATGGTAAGGCGCTTAAGCACTGTGATAAGCTTGCGGCATTTATCGAGGCGGGGATTTCTATAAGCTATGGCGTGAAGTCAAAAGAGCTGATTGACGGCTTTAACAATATGGATAGTTTTTTTAAGAATAAGCCAAGCGTGGATGGTATGAATTTCGCTAAAATTTGCGATGAATTTAAAGAGCATTTTTCTCTTTTGCAAGTAAAAATTTAAAAATTTGTGCGATAATCTGAAGAATGGAATTTCAAAACCCCTTCTCAGATGACTGCGGCACACACCAAATTCAAGTGCTCTGCTGTGTTCCCACCCTGAAGCGGTGCTCAAAAGAGGCATTGCACAGGTCTAAGAAGAGGCGAGTGCAATTTTACTAAAGTATAACTTAAAACTAATTGAGGCATTTTATGGCAGTCGGGATAAAATCTAAATTTTTGTCGTTTTTTAGAGAATTTTTTGTATATCATCATAGATCTTTAGAATTTCGTGCGAAAATTTTTGCCGCTATTATAGGCGCTAGACTTGATCCTGATGAAGATGATTTTGCGATTTTATATGAAATTTCAGGGGAAATTTACTGCGATGACGAAAATCGCCGAGCGGTTTTAATCCAAACTACCAAAGAGTACGTAGCCAAAGTCAAACGCAAAGATCATATGACGCTTGATGCGCTGCTTTTAAGCATAGATCAAGCCATTAAAACGCATAAAAGGTATGCTTCAAAGATAGATTTTGAGCACTTAAGACGGCTTATGACGGGAAATGAAGAAGAGACCTTGATACAGCAAAGAGTTTATGATTTTTTGCTTTACGAGGTTAAAAACTACTCGGTGAGTAAATAATAAAGAGGAAATATGAAAAATTTAATTTTATCTTTTATGATCGCGGTATCTGTTTTAGCAAATGAAGTTGATGTTAAAGACCTAAAAGACGGCATTTATGAAGTGGTTGATATGTCAATGATAGGAAATTTTTTTGAAAGTAAATTAACCGTAAGTGAGGAGAAATTTTATAGATTTGGCTTTGTGTATGCCCAAGACCGTGATATACAGGCAAAAGAGCATAAAGACGGCGAAGCTAATTTCCCCGGATATACAAGCGATAAATTTGATCAGTGGCTTTGCACGAAATACTCTATAGACAAGCTTGCAGGCATGTACGCAAGAAATATTGACGATAACTCTTATGTGCCAACCGGCAAAACAGATGAAGACAAAAAAGTTTGCACGGGCGCTAAAATAATGCTAAAGTTAGTTATAACGCCTATTAAAAAGCCTGCTAAAAATAGCGATACCGAGTGGGAGTATGCAAGAGGAGATGATGTGAATTTTGCAAATTATATCATCCAAAAAGCAAGCGATATCAATGAGGATTTTGATCTTTCTACTTATGGTAACGACTCGACTTTTCAGGCTCCAAACGGAAGTATGGCAAGAAGCAAAAGACTTATAACGATAAAGCTTGCAAAAGGCGAATACAACGTCAAAATAGAAGCTTTAAACGACACGCCCGAGCTTAAGGATATCATAACTTATCTTGAGATAAGAGAGCATATCGGCGGCAAATAAATCTTTTGGCGGAAATTTGCATATTTAGCCATAGAGTTTATTTCATCAAGCGAAATTTCTAAGCTCTATCTTTATGTCCGAATCTATTTTTTTGATATCAAAATCATTTTTTGAAGCGGTTAAATTTCCGAAATTTTCACCGGTGTTTAGAAATTTTTGCAGATAATAAACTCCATTGTATCCGTGATTATGCAGTATTTTGCTCATATTTGTAATATCATCTTCACAAAGCAAATCCGCATGCACGGTCGTGCGAACTTCGAATTTAAAATTTATCAGAATTAAAAAATCAAGCGTTTGGATGAAATTCTCATATAAATTTGACTTTGTAACCTCTTTAAATTTATCTCTAGGAGCTTTAAAATCAAGTGCGATATAATCGATCAAATTTTCGCTTAAAGCCGCTTTTAAAGCCTTTAAATTCGAGCCGTTAGTATCAACTTTAAGTAAAAACCCGCGCTTTTTAACCTCTCTTGCAAGAGGCAAAAAGCTACCGTTTATAGTGCATTCTCCGCCGCTAAACACAACTCCGCTTAGTTTGCCGATGCGTTTATCTAAGAAATGCAAAAATTCATCTTCTCCGATAAACCCTTCGCCAAGCACTACGGCTGTATTGTAGCAGTAAGCACAGCGCATATTACACCCTGTAAACCACGCTATGCAAGCGGTTTTGTCGGGAAAGTCAAGAGTAGTAAATGGGGTAATGGAGTGAAGCGGCTTACTCTGCACGCTCACAAAATTTCACTCGCTCTTTGTGTTCGCCTTTTTTGCCAAGATTAAAGCTCTCAACTGGTCTGTGGTATCCCATAACGCGAGTATAAACCACGCATTTAGTGCGCTTTTCTTGCAGTTTTTCTAAGATCTCTTTTTCGCTCATATTTACTCCTTGTTTATTTATAATTGTAGCCGTTTGGGGTTAATTGTTTGTAAAAATATAGTAATATTTGCGTTATATTTCAGTTCAAAAGGATAAAAATGGCAAAAGTAAATTTCAAAGGTTCGCCTGTAAATTTAAGAGGTGATGAGGTATTTGTAGGGCAAAGCGCTCCTGAAGTTACTCTTACGGGAAATGATTTAAGCGAGTTTAAAGTAGGAGGCAATAGCGGTAAAATCGAAATTTTAGTTACCGTTCCTTCCCTTGATACGGGAGTTTGCGCGACAGAAACTCGCAAATTTAACGAAAAAATGGCAGGCAAAAACGCTATAAAACTAAGCGTTATCTCGCTTGATCTTCCGTTTGCTATGGGTAGATTTTGCTCTACTGAAGGCATAGAGAATTTACGCGTTGGAAGCGACTTTAGAGCTAAGGAATTTGGCGAAAAATACGGCGTTTTGATAGATGAAGGAGCGCTTAAAGGCTTGCTTGCTCGCGCGGTTTTTGTCGTGAAAGACGGAGTTATCATTCACAAGCAAATCGTACCTGAAATAGCAGATGAGCCAAACTATGACGCTGTTTTTGATGCGATTAAGTCAAGCGGCGGTTGCGGCTGCGGTTGCGGACATTAATCCCTTTTAAGCGAAACAAATTTTGGCTTTGGGATAAAATTTCAAAGCCGAATTTCCCATCTTTGAAATTTTAAGAAATTTTAGCTACACTTCTTAAAATTTCAAAAGGCAAAATTTGCAAATTATCGACTTAAGTCCTATTTTAAGCTCCAAAACTCAAATTTATCCGGATGACGCTGCGTTTTTGATAGAGCAAATTTCAGACAGCGGATTTTGCACGGGAAATTTGTCTATGTCCCTTCATACAGGCTCTCATACCGATTTTGCCATGCATTGCGATATCAAAGGAGTAAAGAGCGAGCAAGCCTCTCTTGAGTGTTTTGTCGGCAAAGCCGTTTGTGTTGGAGTAAAAGCAAATTTAAACGAAGCTATCAAATTTAAAATACCGCCAAATCCGCAAAATGCTAAAATTTTACTTTTAAACGTGCATTGTGAGTTTAAAAATGAGCAAGATTTTTTCATAAATTCGCCGTTTTTGGACGATGATTTTTTAAATTTAGCTCAACAAAACGGCTTTAAAACCGTTGCTACAAATTTATCCACAATCGATGCTAATGGAGCAAATTTAAGGCACAAAGAGGCTTTTGAAAGAGAAATTCAGATCATCGAATGCCTAATAAATTTACAAATTTTAGAAAATAAGAGTTTCTTCTTCTCTGCCGCTCCTTTGAAGATAGCAAATGCCGATGCGGCTCCTCTTAGAGCCTACGCGATTTTAAAAAGATAAATTCGGCTTTTTGATTAAATTTTAAAAGCCACAGTTAAATTCTCTTTAGCCGTTTTATAATCATTCATTAAAATCGGCTTTTTGGTTATAATCTCGCCATGGATAAAAATAGTCAAAATTTCGGCATAGCGTTAACTCTTCTTGGCGGGATTTTCTGGGGATTTTCAGGAGCTTGCGGACAGTATCTTTTCGAGCGAAAAGGCATAAGCGCGGAGTATCTTACATCGCTTCGTTTGCTGCTTTCAGGCGTGATAATGCTTGTGATTTTATACGCAAAAAGCGGTAAATTTATATTTAGTATTTTTAAGCAAAGGCGAAATATAACCGATCTGCTTTTTTACGCTCTATTTGGTATTATGGCGTGCCAATACACTTATTTTGTTACGATCGAGCTTTCAAATGCCGCAATTGCTACTATTTTACAGTATCTTGCGCCTGTTTTGGTGTTATTTGTACTTTGTATGGAAGAAAAGAGATTTCCTTATAAAAAGGAAAGTATAAGCGTATTTTGTGCGATTTTCGGAGTGTTTTTGCTTGCCACTCATGGAAATTTTACAAGCCTCGTTATCCCGGTAAAGACGCTTATCATCGGAATAATATCGGCTTGCACTATAGTTATCTACACTCTCTTGCCTCGGCGACTGATGAGAAGCTATCCTGTTACGCTTATACTCGCGTGGGCGATGGTTATAGGCGGCATTGTTTTAAGCTTATACGCTAAGCCTTGGCAGCTTAAGGGCATAGGCGATTTTGGCGGATTTTTGGCTCTTTGCGGTGTTGTGGTTTTTGGCACTATCTTTGCCTTTAGTCTTTATATGCAAGGGGTTAAAATTTTAGGCGGCGGCAAGGCTAGCGTGATATCTGCTATCGAGCCGGTTTCTGCGGCTTTATTTGCAGCTTTTTGGCTTGGAAGCGAGTTTGTATTTATTGATATAGTCGGATTTACGTTGATAATTACAGCTATCATACTCTTACGGAAAGGCTAAATTTAGAGTTTTTGCAAGCCAAAATGACGATAGTCAAGTAGTAAATTTAAGCTTCGCTTTTACTCTTTGAGCTCCAAATTCCTGCTAAGATAGATCCAGATAAGTTATGCCATACGCTAAATAATGCGCCAGGAAGTGCGGCAAGCGAGCCAAAATACTTAACGGCAAGCGCGACGCTTAAGCCTGAATTTTGCATACCGACTTCGATAGCGACGGTTCTTGCCGTCTTTTCATCAAAGCCAAACATCTTAGATAAAAAGTATCCGCAAAATAGCCCCGAGCCGTTATGAAGGACTACGCCAAGCGCTACTAGTGCGCCTACGGTTTGGATATTTTTCACGTTTAGCGCCACTACGATAGCTATGATTGTGATGATGGCCGCCATGGATATGATAGGAAGCGCAGGAAGGATCTTTTTAACGAATTTATGAAAAAAGGTATTTAAAAGCACGCCCACGACTATCGGTACAAGCATAATTTTAACCAAATTTAAAAGCATACTCATAGCAGGTACCGGGACTTCTTGTCCGATGTAAAGCCACGTTAAAAACGGCATTAATACTATTGAAAGCAGAGTGGAAAATAGCGTCATACTCACACTTAGTGCCACATCGCCCTTGGCTAAGTAGGTCATCACGTTTGAGGCCGTTCCTCCCGCACTGGTGCCTACTAGCATCATTCCCGCAGTTATTTCGTTGCTAAATCCAAACGCTTTTGAGATCAAAAAAGCAGCAAGCGGCATGATGAGAAATTGGATAAAAATTCCAAGTCCCAGAGCTTTTTTCTTGTGCAAAATTTGTTTAAAATCATCAATGCTAAGCGTGATACCCATGCCAAGCATGATAACAACAAGAAGTGGAACGATGTAGCCTTTGATAGCTACAAAACCAGTCGGAAACGTGTAAGCGATAAATGATAAAACTATCGCTGCTATAGGAAAAAGTAGTGCTTTCATGAGTTGATTGTATCTAAAAATTATGGTTTTTTATCAAAATCAAGTATTTTTGAACGAAAATTTATGAAAACTGTTAAATTTCTACAAGGTTGTTACTAAAATACTGAAAAATTTATAGTGTTTTTCAAAGTTCAGTCTTAAAAAAGTGTGGGCTGAAACGCTTTAACTATAAAGCTTTTTCGAGTTAGCTCACATTCACCCAAATTTATAATCGCCTCAAGGTGTGCCTTTGTGCCGTAACCCTTGTGAGAGGCGTATCCATAATCAGGATAAATTTTGCTCCATGCGCCCATTAGCTCATCTCTGCTTACTTTGGCTAAGATACTTGCCGCGCTTACTTCGGCGATTTTACCATCAGCCTTTATCATCGTTTTAATGCCGGTGCCGTAGTTTGCGTTGCCGTCGTAAAGTAGCTCGTAGTTTGCAAAATGACTTTTAAAAAGATTTAAAGCCCGCCTTAAGCACTCGCTAAGCCCAAATTCATCTATTTGGCGATTTGAAAAATATGCGATTAAAAATTGCGAATTTAAGGCTATCTCATGAAAAAGCTCTTTGCGTCTTTTTGCGCTTAGTTTTTTAGAGTCGTTAAGCCCTGAAATTTCGCTATTTAGCACGCAAGCAGCTACGACTAAAGGACCCGCAAGCGCTCCTCTGCCGGCCTCGTCAATACCGCAAATTTTATTCATCTTACTCATTAAAAAGCCCGAAACTATCCTTCATAAAAGGCCTTATCTCCTCAATTGAGATAATTTTATTTGAGCTTTCAAAAGTAATTCCTACAGGAGAAAGCATAAAATTTTCATCCATTTTTATCTCTTTGCTTTCAAAAATAGCTTTTAAATTTTCATCATCTAAGTTTATAAAAACATCTTGAGCCGAGATATTTTTGCCTGTTTTTAAAAATTTTGAGTTGCAAATTTTGCCTTCTTTACCGAGATTTCTACAAGTGGTTTTAAAAATTTTGTTGATAAACTCGAGCGTTAAAATGTCGTTTTTAAATAAATTTTGCTCACTATCTTTAAATTCTTGTTTAAAATTTTCTAGTTTTTCTTTTAGATTGTTTTTATTTTTTGTAACAAAATCGGCTGAGAAAAAATCACTAACTATCCCCTCAAACCTTGTGTTTTGGCTATTTGTTATCTGCAACCCAAGAGCTAAAATTTCATAGCTTAACTCCTTAGTTATAGTGGCTTTATGTGCTTTGCCTTTTATGGCTAGCTTGCCGCTTAATTTGCCATCTTCATCAAATTTTACATCTAAATTTAGCCAGTCGGAGAGCGCGTTTAAAGCGGTTATATTATCATCAGTTTTTTCTATCTTGCCTTTTGAAAACTCAAATTTTTCTCCTTTAAAAAAGAGATGTCCGTAAATTTTAGCAGGGAGTTCAAAGCCTTTTTCGCCTTTAAAATTTTCAAATTCGCTATCAAACGAGTTTAGATAAAGCTCAAATTTTTCCTCATCCGCCGTTCCCGTAAATTTATAAAATTTACCCCAATTTTCATGATTTATCTCGTATCCAAAGCTAAGCAAAACAGCAACAAAAAACGTCAAAATTACTCTCATATACTCTCCTAAATTCTAGTTAAAAACTAAGCGCCCAACGCGAAAAAGGCAGAATTTCACACTTGATGCCTTCTATACTAAGATCTGCTTGATTTGCCACACTGATAACTTGAAGTTTATTTACTCCAAGAGCTTTCAAGCTTGCATGCAGTTTTTTGAATTTCAGAAATATCAGATCACTATCGCTAAACGGTATGCAAAGTATGGCAAGTTTCCTTTTAGAAAGGAAAAAATCAAAATCTTTAGTATAAAAAATTTCCTCTTTGAATTTAAAAAGTTCGCAAAAGACCATATTTGAAAAAAGCTTTGCAAAATCTTTCTTTAAACTCAGCGCATTTCTCATTGCAAAATCACTAAAGTAAAGTTTTTTTGCCGCAGTCGGTTGGTCAAATTTGGCTATGAGGTTTATAAAACCCCTATTTTCCAGATCCACAAGTCCTGCATAAACGCGATCTTTTGATATTTTAGAGCGTGTTTTTAGATTTTTATATAGCTCATAAGCGCTTAAATTCACTCCTTGAAAAGCAGCGCACTCTTTTAGCAAATTTATCTCTACTTCACCAAGCTTGCTTTTAAGCCTGCTTTGGAGATTTTCTATAACTTCGTTTTGATCAAGAAAGACTGAATTTAGGTTATTGCCGTGAGTTACGAAATGGCTAAACAGCTGATCTTGATCTAAATTTTTAGGAAAAAATGCGATAAATTCTTCATAATCCAGACCGCTTAAATTTAGCTTTTTAAATCCGCTTAAATTTATGTTTTTTAGTTCGGTTGTTATGATTATGTTTTGTAAGTTCAAATTTGAAATTTTATCCATCGCCACGATATGCTCCGGTAAGGTTATACCTTCGATTACAAGGGCTTTTATCGTCTTATTGTCTTTCAAGAATGTCTCTAAATCATCTAAAATTTTGGCCTCGCTTATCCTTATATCCTGCAAGTTTATATATAAAATTTCTTCGTTTTTAAACTGCTTTAGATGATCGATTGCAAGTGAAGTTTTACCGCTTCCATCTCCTCCTGTGATGAGAGTTTTGCTAGATGAGATGCTAAATTTTCTATCTATAAATTTGATGGATTTTAAAGAGGTGTTGTAAAGCGATAGCAGTTCTTTCAAATTTAGCCTTTTAAAATTTGAAAGAATTATAACATTTTTCCTTTTAATAAGGAAAAATCTAAAATAAAATATCAAATTTTGAAAATTTTGAATAAAAATAGCAGTGTTGTATTAAAATCTTTCCTTATGAAAAGGAAATAAATTTTACAAATTCTTACTAAAACAGCTTGAAACATTGACTTTAAAAGCTCATTTTAGTAAAATCTCAGTCTTTTATGTAAGCCATAAAAGGTCGTATGTTTGCGACAAGTTCTATTTTAAAGGAAATCAAATGGAAAGAATCAGGCTTAAGCTCAAAGCTTATGACCATAGAGTTCTAGACCGCACAGTTGCAGCAATCGTAGAAGCTGTCAAAAGAACTGGTGCTGACGTAAGAGGTCCAGTGCCAATGCCTACTAAAATCAAACGCTACACAGTCTTAAAATCACCACACGTCAACAAAGACTCACGCGAGCAGTTTGAGATGAGAATTCATGCACGTATGCTTGACATCGTAGCAGCTACACCTGACACAGTCGATTCGCTTACAAAACTTGACTTGGCTCCTGAAGTTAATGTCGAAGTTCGTGCGATGGGCAAGTAATCAGGCGAAAGGTTAGATAATGGAATATATCGTAGAAAAAATAGGCATGAGTAGGACGATTTCGGTTCCTAGTACGCCGGTTACGCTTCTAAAACTTGTAGAAACTAAAGTTTGCGAAGTGGGTGAAAATAACCGCGCAATCGTTGCTTATGCAAAAGGCAAAGCGAAGAATAAAGCTATAGCAGGCCAACAAAAGAAATATAATCTTTCGGCTGAATATAATAAATTTGCTACTTTAACAGTTGCAAATAGCGAAGCAGGCGATCTTGACGTAAGTCCGTTAAGTTCAGCGGCAATCATAAAAGTTAGCTTTGATTCAAAGGGTAGAGGTTATCAAGGCGTTGTTAAAAGACACGGATTTGGTGGCGGACCTAAAAGTCACGGTTCACGTTTCCACAGACGCCACGGATCAATCGGTAACTGCGAATGGCCGGGACGTGTTCAACCTGGTATGAAAATGGCAGGACATATGGGCGATGTGAAAGTAACTGTTAAAAACGAAGTTGTAAGTTTTGACAGCGAAAATGGAATTTTAGTTTTAAAAGGCTCAGTTCCTGGACACAACGGTGCAATGGGTAGAGTAAGGATAGTAAAATGAGTAAAGTTTGCGTATTAAACGAGAAATTTGAAAAGGCTGGAGATTTGGATCTTCCTGCAAACTATGCAGAAGTAAATCCACACAACCTTTATCTATATGTTAAATCTTACCTTGCAGGTATCCGCGCAAATACGGCTCACACTAAGACTCGTGCTTTTGTAAGCGGTGGAGGTAAGAAGCCTTGGAGACAAAAAGGTCGCGGCGGCGCTCGTGCAGGTTCAACTAGAACTAACGTATGGGTTGGCGGTGCAGTATCTTTTGGTCCATTAAACAATAGAAATTATTTCCAAAAAGTTAATAAAAAACAAAAGAGATTAGCTCTTGAGTGCGCATTGGCACAAAAGGCTAACGAGGGCAAAATTTTCGCAGTTGATAGCATTAGCATTGACAGCGGAAAGACAAAAGATGCGGCAAAAATTATCAATAGCCTAAATTTAAGAGATGCGTTGATAGTTAAAGATTTACTTGATGATAACACGCTTTTGGCATTTAGAAATTTATCAAACTGCTATCTGGTAGATGCAAGCGAGATAAATGCGTATCTAGTATCGGTATTTAGTGCGGTTATCATTGAAAAAGCGGCACTTGAATCTATAACAAAAGAGGGCTAAAATGGCAGATATAACTGATATCAAAACAATTTTATATACAGAAAAAACTCTTGGCCTTCAAGAAGATGGTGTAGTAGTTATCCAAACTTCACCAAAAATGACTAAAAATAGGCTAAAAGAAATTTTAAAAGAGTATTTCGGAGTGATGCCGCTTCGCGTAAATTCACTTAGAATGGAAGGCAAAGTTAAGCGTTTTAAAGGACAAACAGGACAACGCAGTGAAGTTAAAAAATTCTACGTTAAGTTGCCTGAAGGTTCAACTCTAGAAAGCATGGAGGCGTAAGATGGCGATTAAAACATATAAACCATATACACCGAGCCGTAGATTTATGACGGGTCTTAGCAGTGAAGATATCACGGCTAAACCAAGTGTTAGAAGCCTACTTGTAAAACTACCTGCAACAGGCGGTAGAAACAATAACGGTCGTATCACATCAAGACATAAACAAGCCGGCGCTAAAAAACTATATAGAATCATAGACTTTAAAAGACGCAAATTTGGCATCGAAGGCAAAGTTGAAGCGATCGAATATGATCCAAACAGAAACTGCCGTATAGCGCTTATCGCTTATAAAGACGGTGAGAAACGCTATATCATCAGACCAAACGGTCTAAATGTAGGTGACGTAGTTGCAGCTGCCGAGAGCGGTCTTGATATAAAACCCGGCAACGCTATGAAACTAAGAAATATCCCTGTGGGAACGATCGTTCATAATATCGAGCTTAAGCCTGGTAAAGGCGGACAGATAGCAAGATCTGCCGGCGGATATGCTCAGCTAATGGGTAAAGAGGAAAAATATGTCATCTTAAGACTTCCAAGTGGTGAGATGAGACAAATTTTAGCAGAGTGTATGGCAAGCGTCGGCGTTATCGGTAACGAAGATTGGGCTAACGTAACTATCGGTAAAGCAGGTAGAAATCGTCATAGAGGAATTCGCCCTCAAACTCGCGGTTCTGCGATGAACCCTGTTGATCACCCGCACGGTGGTGGTGAAGGCAAGAAAAATTCAGGTCGTCATCCGGTAACTCCATGGGGTAAACCGACAAAAGGTGCTAAGACTCGCCGCAAAAAAGCTAGCGACAAGCTAATTATCTCAAGAAGGAAAGGAAAATAGAGATGGCTAGATCACTCAAAAAAGGTCCTTTCGTAGACGGACATGTAATGAAAAAAGTTGTTGCTGCTAAGAAAGCAAACGACAACAAGCCGATCAAAACATGGTCAAGACGCAGTACGATTGTACCTGAAATGATTGGACTTACATTTAATGTCCATAACGGTAAAAGCTTTATCCCTGTGTATGTAACTGAAAACCACATCGGATATAAACTTGGCGAATTTGCTCCAACTAGAACGTTTAAGGGTCATAAAGGCTCTGTTCAGAAAAAAATTGGCAAATAAGGGGAGATAAATGAGTAAAGCTATTATTAAATTTATTAGACTATCTCCTACTAAAGCAAGACTTATAGCAAGAGAGGTTCAGGGTATGAATGCCGAACTAGCACTTGCAAGCCTAAGCTTTATGCCAAACAAGGGAGCTAAATTTATAGCAAACGCGATCAGTTCTGCCGTTGCAAACGGTGGTTTTGAACCTGAGGAAGTTATCGTTAGCTCTTGTAGAGTTGACGCAGGTCCCGTACTTAAGAGATTTAGACCAAGAGCAAGAGGAAGTGCAAGCAGAATTCGCAAGCCAACTGCCCACATTTTGGTAGAAGTATCTAAACCTGAAAAGAAGGAAGCATAATATGGGACAAAAAGTAAATCCGATCGGTTTAAGACTAGGAATTAACCGTAACTGGGAGTCAAGATGGTTTCCTGCTAAAGGAAATTTGGTAGAAAATATCGGTGAAGACTATAAAATTCGTGCGTTTTTAAAGAAAAAACTATATTATGCTGGGGTTTCTCAAATTCTTATCGAAAGAACGGCTAAGAAGATCAGAGTAACCGTTGTAGCTGCTCGCCCGGGCATAATAATAGGCAAAAAAGGCTCTGATGTAGAAAAGCTTAAAGAGGATATCCAAAAGCTGATCAACAAAGAGGTTAACGTAAATATTAAAGAAGAGAGAAAAGCTCAAGCTTCTGCTCAACTTGCCGCCGAAAACGTTGCAATGCAGCTTGAAAAACGTGTCGCATTTAGACGCGCTATGAAAAAGGTAATCCAAGGCGCTCAAAAATCAGGCGCTAAGGGTATTAAAATTTCAGTTGCAGGTCGTTTGGGTGGTGCCGAGATGGCAAGAACCGAATGGTATCTAGAGGGTCGCGTGCCGCTTCATACGCTAAGAGCAAAGATTGATTACGGTTTTGCAGAGGCGCATACAACTTATGGAAACATAGGTATAAAAGTGTGGATATTTAAAGGCGAAGTTCTTCAAAAAGGTGTTCAAACTGAAAAAACCGAAGAGAACGAAGCTCCAAAAAAACCACGCAGAGCAAGAAGAGGTAAATAATCATGTTGATGCCAAAAAGAACGAAATTTCGTAAACAGATGAAAGGTCGTAACCGCGGTAAAGCTACTCGCGGAACAGATCTTGCGATGGGAGAATTCGGTATAAAGGCTATTGAGGCCGGAAGAATAAATTCTCGCCAAATCGAAGCGGCTCGTGTTGCTTTGACTCGTCATGTTAAAAGACAAGCGAAAACTTGGATTAGGGTTTTCCCTGATAAGCCACTAACTAAAAAACCTCTACAAACTCGTATGGGTAAAGGTAAAGCAGGTGTTGAAGAGTGGGTTATGAACATTAAACCTGGCAGAATCATTTATGAGATGGCTGGAGTTAATGAAGAGTTAGCACGTGAGGCACTTACGCTTGCTATGCATAAGTTGCCGTTTAAAACTAAAATTGTAACGCGAGAGAGTGAAAATGAAATATACTGAGTTAAAAGAAAAAAGCGTTGCAGAATTAAACGCGTTATTGAAAGAGAAAAAGGTGCTTTTATTTACATTAAGACAAAAGCTAAAAACTATGCAGCTAAGCAACCCTAACGAGATTCGTGCAGTTAAAAAAGAGATTGCACAAATCAATACTGCAATTAGCGCTTCAAAGTAAGGGGTGAGAAATGGCATTTAAAAGAGAAATTCAAGGTGTAGTTTTGCAAAAGGCCGGTGACAAAACGGCTACTATTTTGGTAGAAAGACGTGTTATGCACCCAAGATATCATAAATTTGTAAAACGTTTTAAGAAATATATGATTCATGATGAAAAAAATGAGACAAAAGCCGGAGATACCGTTATAGCAGTTGAGTGTAGACCGCTTTCTGCACGCAAAAGCTTTCGCTTAAAAGCTGTATTGGCAAAGGGAGTTGAGTAATGATACAATCTTTTACAAGACTTGCAGTAGCTGATAATAGCGGTGCAAAAGAGTTAATGTGTATAAAAGTATTAGGCGGTAGCAAAAGAAGATATGCAACGCTTGGCGATGTTATCGTGTGCTCTGTTAAAAAGGCGCTTCCAAACGGCAAAATTAAAAAAGGTCAAGTCGTAAAAGCCGTAGTCGTAAGAACTAAAAAAGAGGTTCAAAGAGAAAACGGCTCGCTTATTAGATTTGACGAAAATGCAGCTGTAATACTTGATAACAAAAGAGAGCCTATCGGAACTCGTATCTTCGGACCGGTCGGTCGTGAAGTCAGATATGCAAACTTCATGAAAATTGTTTCGCTTGCTCCGGAGGTTTTATAATGGCTAATATTAAATTTAAGATTAAAAAAGGCGATACCGTAAAGATTATTGCCGGTGATGATAAAGGTAAAACAGGAAAAGTTTTATCTGTATTAGCAAAAAAAGGACAAGTTATCGTTGAGGGTTGCAAAGTAGCCAAAAAGGCTATCAAGCCAAGTGAAAAGACTCCAAACGGTGGCTTTATAAATAAAGAGATGCCAATTGATATTTCAAATGTGGCGAAGGTTGAGGCTTAATTATGAGTAGATTAAAAGTTAAATATAATGAAGTTGTTAAACCGGCTTTAGCAAAAGAATTTGATATCAAAAACCCTATGCTTATACCTGCAATTGAAAAAATTGTAATTAGCGTAGGTGCCGGCGAAGGTGCAAAAGATCAAAAGCTTCTTCAAAATATGGCAGATACCATCTCGCTTATAGCAGGACAAAAAGCTGTTGTAACCGATGCTAAAAAATCAGTTGCAGGCTTTAAAGTTCGCGAAGGCTTTCCTGTGGGTATCAAAGTAACTCTTAGAAAAGAGCAGATGTATGCGTTTTTAGATAAGCTTATAAGCGTTGCTCTTCCGAGAGTTAAGGACTTTAGAGGCTTACCGAGAGATGGTTTTGACGGAAGAGGAAATTTTAACTTTGGTCTTGATGAGCAGCTAATGTTTCCTGAGGTTGAGTATGATAAGATTATGCGCACTCACGGTATGAATATCGTAATTGTTACGACAACAGATAGCGACAAAGAGGCATTCAAATTGCTTGAGCTTTTTGGTTTGCCGTTTGCAAAAGGAAAGTAATATGGCAAAAAAATCAATGATAGCAAAGGCAGCTCGCACTCCTAAATTTAAGGTTCGCGGTTATACAAGATGCCAAATTTGCGGACGCCCGCACTCTGTTTATAAAGATTTTGGAATTTGCCGAGTATGCCTAAGAAAAATGGCTAACGAAGGACTAATCCCTGGTCTTAAAAAAGCAAGCTGGTAAGGAAGAAAAATGTTGAATGATTTAATATCAGATGGACTAACACGCATCAGAAACGCCTCTATGAGAAAGCTTGAGACTACGAAGCTACTTCACTCAAACGTTGTTGAAGCTACTTTGGCGATCTTGGCCGCAAAAGGCTACATAGAAAGCTACAATGTAGTTGAAGAGGATAAAAAGAAATTTATAAACGTTGTTTTAAAGTATGATGAGCGTGGAAATAGCGTTATAAACGAACTTAAAAGAGTTTCAAAGCCTGGTCGCCGCGTCTATAAAGGCAAAGACGAGATTAAAAGATTTAAAAACGGTTATGGAACAATTATCGTTAGCACCAGCAAAGGCGTTTTGAGCAACGAAGACGCTCATAAAGCGGGTGTTGGCGGCGAAATTCTTTGTACTGTGTGGTAATGAATATAAACGATGTCAAAACATCGTTTATAACACTTTGTAATGGAGTTTATATAATAGGCTAAGTTTATTGCCTACTTTGCAAAACTCCAAAATTTAGCTTTAAATTTGCTAAATTTACGATATAAATCTCAAATTTGAGATAGCAAAGAATTCAAATAGGTTTAAAAGAGTTTCGATTCTTTTAATAGTCCGAATTTAAAATTTGGACGAGGTGGAATTTAGTTTCTGCTTTTTATGGTATTGTGGTATCCATTCGTATAAAGTAGACATACCCTAGACAAGTAAAAAGGAAAAAAATGTCACGTATAGGTAAGCAGCCGATAGCTATTCCAAGCGGATTAGATGTCAGCGTAGAAGGAAATTTGCTTAAATTTAAAAAAGGCAATAATACAAAAGAACTTGACACAAAAGGTCATGTTGATGTTAAGGTAGAAAACGACTCAATAGTATTTTCTCCTAAAGGCGAAGATAGACAAAGTAGAGCATACTGGGGCACATACAGAGCGCTAGCTAATAATATCGTTACAGGTCTTACGGACGGATTTGTTCGCAAGCTTGAAATAAACGGTGTTGGTTATAAAGCAGCCGCAAAAGGTAATGTACTTGAGCTAAGTTTAGGATTTTCTCACCCGATAAATCATGAAGTACCAAAAGGTGTCGAGATAAGCGTAGAGAAAAACGTCATCACTATAAAAGGCGATGATAAGCAAGTTGTAGGACAAATAGCAGCTCAAGTTAGAGGATATCGCCCGCCTGAGCCATACAAAGGCAAAGGTATAAAATATGCTGAAGAGCGCATTATCCGCAAAGCCGGTAAAACATCTAAGAAGTAAGGGATAGGTAATGACAGCAAATGTATTAAAAAGAAAACTCGCTCTTAGAATAAAGAGAAAGAGAAGAATTAGAGCTAAAATTTCCGGCACTGCATCAAAACCTAGAGTTTCTATTTTTAAATCAAATAGAACGCTTTATGTTCAGGCTATTGAAGATGTTACGGCAACTACTATTGCAGCGGTTGACGGAAGAAAGCTAGGCATTAAAGCCAATAAAGAAGGCGCCGTAGTTTTGGCAAAAGAATTTGCAAAAGCTCTTAAAGCAAAAGGCGTAGAAGAGGCTTTATTTGATAGAAACGGCTATTTGTATCACGGCGTTGTAGCGGCTTTTGCGGACGCTTTAAGAGAAAATGGCATTAAGCTATAACCCAAAGGAAAATCGATGGAAAAATATAATAGAGAAGAATTTGAAGAAGTAATCGTCGATATCGGTCGGGTTACAAAGGTTGTTAAAGGCGGTCGTAGATTTAGATTTACGGCTCTTATAGTAGTCGGAAATAGAAACGGACTAGTCGGTTTTGGCTTCGGTAAAGCTAAAGAAGTTCCTGATGCGATTAGAAAAGCCGTTGATGATGCGTTTAAAAACATTATCAATGTTAAGCTTAAAGGCTCGACAATTCCTCACGATATAGAGGTAAAATACAACGCAAGTAGAATTTTACTTCGTCCGGCAAGCGAAGGTACAGGTGTTATCGCAGGCGGTTCAACTCGCCCTATTCTAGAGCTTGCAGGTATCAAGGATATCTTGACAAAATCACTTGGCTCAAACAACTCTGCAAACGTTGTTCGCGCTACAATCAAAGCATTAAGTATGCTTAAAAGCTAAGGAGAGGGAATATGGGACTTGAAAAATTAACTCCGGCTGCCGGCTCAACTCGCGAAACTAAGAGATTAGGACGCGGACAA
Source organism: Campylobacter sp. RM15925 (assembly GCF_012978775.1). NCBI lineage: Bacteria > Pseudomonadati > Campylobacterota > Epsilonproteobacteria > Campylobacterales > Campylobacteraceae > Campylobacter > Campylobacter sp. RM15925. The sequence goes on along the minus strand of NZ_LIWP01000006.1, from coordinate 50,230 downwards.
GGTAGCGGTCAAGGTAAAACTGCAGGCAAAGGACATAAAGGTCAAAGAGCTAGAAAAGGCTATAACGAAAAAAGAGGTTTTGAGGGTGGGCAACAACCGCTTCAAAGACGTCTTCCAAAAGTTGGATTTACATCCAGAGTAGTAAAGCCTTATGTAATCAACGTAGATAAGATAACAGCCGTAAAAGAGCTAAGCGAGATTACTGTGGCTAGCATAGCAACCGTTCATAAAATTTCAAGCAGCGTTTTGAAAATTAAATTGATCGGAACAGGAGCTAAAGGGCTTGTTGCAAAAATCAAAGACGAGAACGTAACCGTTAGCGGACGTGCATAATGAATAAGACATTGACCAACAAGATACTCATCACGTTGGCATTTTTATTTGCTTACAGGATACTGGCATACGTGCCGGTTCCTGGTGTTAATGTCGACGTCATTAAAGAATTTTTTGATTCAAACAGTTCTAATGCACTAGGATTATTTAATATGTTCAGCGGTAATGCTGCAGAAAGATTAAGTATCATCTCGCTTGGCATTATGCCTTACATTACATCTTCTATTATTATGGAGCTACTCGCAGCCACATTCCCAGCACTGGGAAAAATGAAAAAAGATCGCGACGGTATGCAAAAATATATGCAGATTATCCGTTATGCAACTATAGTCATTACTATCGTTCAGGCAATCGGTGTTAGTATAGGCTTGCAAGGTCTAAGCGGAAGAGGCGGCGAGCAAGCTATCATGATAGATATGAGTTTGTTTATAGCTATTTCGGCAGCTTCAATGCTGGCTGGAACGATGCTTTTGATGTGGATAGGCGAGCAAATAACTCAAAGAGGTATAGGTAACGGAATCAGTCTTATCATCTTTGCAGGTATCGTTAGCGGAATCCCTGCAGCGATCGGCGGAACTATAAATTTAGTAAATACGGGCGAGATGAATTTCTTGGTAGTTATTGGAATTTTGCTTGTTATACTCATAACCGTAGGCGTTGTTATATTTGTCGAAATGGGCGAGAGGAGAATTCCTGTCTCTTACTCAAGAAAAGTTGTTATGGAAAATCAAAATAAGCGCATAATGAACTATATACCTATTAAAGTAAATTTAAGCGGTGTTATCCCGCCTATCTTTGCTAGCGCTATATTGATGTTTCCAAGCACCATCTTTCAGGCAAGTACAAATAAATACATCCAAGCGATTAACGACTTCTTAAACCCGAACAGCTATATGTTTAACTTCTTAACCTTCTTGCTTGTCGTGTTTTTTGCATACTTTTACGCGTCAATCGTATTTAATGCAAAAGATATCAGCGAGAATTTAAAAAGACAAGGCGGATTTATACCTGGAATTAGACCGGGCGAGGGCACTGCAGGATATCTAAATGAGATTGCTTCAAGACTAACTTTTAGCGGTTCTATATATCTTGGCCTTATCTCAACCCTACCTTGGGTTTTGGTTAAATTTATGGGCGTGCCGTTTTATTTTGGCGGAACATCTGTTTTGATCGTCGTTTCGGTTGCTCTTGATACTATGAGAAGGATCGAGGCTCAAATTTATATGAACAAATACCAAACTTTAAGTGCGGTAGGTTTATAAAATGGCGATTTCGCTTAAAAAACCGGCTGAAATTGAAAAGCTTAGAGCGGCAAATCAAATTGTCGCTCGCACTCTTGATTATGTTGAAAGTATCATAAAGCCAGGAATTTCGCTTCTTGAGATTGATAAAATTTGTGAGGATATGATAATAAAAGCCGGTGCAAAGCCTGCTTTCAAAGGACTTTACGGCTTTCCTAATGCGGCTTGTATAAGTCTAAATGAAGTTGTAATCCACGGAATTCCTGATAAAACAATCCTGCAAGAAGGCGATATAGTCGGAGTTGATATAGGTACGAATTTAAACGGTTTTTTCGGTGATTCCGCTCGTACATTCGGAGTGGGTCAAATTTCAAAAGAAGATGAAGCTTTAATAGCTTGCTCTAAAGATGCACTTTATTTTGCCATTGATATCATAAGGGAGGGAATGCATTTTAAAGAGCTTAGTTATGAGCTTGAGAAATTTATCCTTGCAACAGGGTTTGTACCACTAAGAGGATTTTGCGGACACGGCATAGGCAAGCGCCCACATGAAGAGCCTGAAGTGCCAAACTACTTAGAGGGAAACAATCCAAAAGCCGGTCCAAAAATTAAAAACGGAATGGTTTTTTGCATAGAGCCAATGATTTGTCAAAAAGAAGGCACTCCTGTAGTCGGTGATGATAAGTGGAAAGTAACTAGCAAGGATGGTTTAAGAACTAGCCATTATGAACACTGCGTGGCCATTATAAACGGAAGAGCTGAAATTTTAAGCAAAGTGTAAAATTTATATCAAATTTATCGCCTAAGTTTTTGCAGTTTACAAATTTGATTTGTGAATTGCAAAATTTTAATTTGTGGTGAGTTAAAATTTAAAGTTATTCACGTTGCAATCTTGCAACCGAATAAAAATAAAATTTATGAAAGGAGGAAAATAGTGGCAAAAGACGACGTCATAGAGATTGACGGTAACGTTATAGAGGCTCTGCCTAATGCAACTTTTAAAGTTGAACTTGATAATAAGCATGTCATTTTGTGCCATATCGCAGGCAAGATGAGAATGCATTATATCAAGATAATGCCCGGAGACAGGGTAAAGGTAGAACTCACACCGTATAGTCTTGACAAGGGCAGGATAATTTATCGCCATAAGTAAAATAAAAGCTAAATTTGGCTAAAATCAGCCCTTTGCAACAAATGCTGTATGAAGAATTGTTTTCAAAGCCTACCACTTGTTTTGAAAATAGTTGGTTTAACAATTTCTTTAAACCTGATGCAGCCCTAAAAAAGTGGAATAAATTTTTAGGAGACTAAGATGAAAGTTCGTCCTTCTGTAAAGAAGATGTGTGACAAATGTAAAGTTGTCAAACGTAAAGGCATAGTTCACGTAATTTGTGAAAATCCAAAACATAAACAAAGACAAGGATAAAAGAATGGCTCGTATTGCAGGTGTAGATTTACCGAAAAAAAAGAGAATTGAGTATGGTCTAACTTACATTTATGGTATCGGCCTTCATAAATCAAGAGAGATTCTTACGGCTACGGGAATTTCTTATGATAAGAGAGTTCATGAGCTAACTGAAGATGAGGCTGCTGCTATTCGTAAAGAGATCCAAGAGAAGCATGTGGTTGAAGGTGATCTTAGAAAGAGCGTTGCTATGGATATAAAAGCTCTTATGGATCTTGGAAGCTATAGAGGTCTTCGCCATAGAAAGGGTCTTCCGGTGCGCGGTCAAAAGACTAAAACAAACGCTAGAACCAGAAAAGGTAAGCGTAAAACTGTTGGCTCTGCAACAAAATAAGGATAGATGATGGCAAAAAGAAAGATAACTAAAAAGAAAGTAGTAAGAAAAAGTATTGCCAAAGGCGTTGTTTATATCAGTGCGACTTTTAACAACACTATGGTTACGGTTACCGATGAAATGGGTAATGCTATAGCTTGGAGCAGTGCAGGCGCGCTTGGCTTTAAAGGTAGTAAAAAATCAACTCCATATGCAGCTCAGCAAGCGGTAGAAGATGCTATGAATAAAGCTAAAGAGCATGGAATTAAAGAGGTGGGCATAAAAGTTCAAGGTCCTGGAAGCGGTAGAGAAACAGCCGTGAAAAGCGTAGGTGCAATCGAAGGCATTAAAGTTGTATTCCTTAAAGATATAACTCCGCTTGCTCACAATGGTTGCAGACCACCAAAACGCCGCCGCGTGTAATTAGAAATTTAGGAGAATTATTATGGCAAGATATAGAGGACCTGTTGAAAAATTAGAAAGACGTTTGGGTGTAAGTTTGGCTCTTAAAGGCGAGAGAAGATTGGCCGGTAAATCAGCGCTTGATAAACGCCCTTATGCACCGGGACAGCACGGACAAAGAAGAGCTAAGATCAGCGAATACGGCTTGCAGCTTCGCGAAAAACAAAAAGCTAAATTTATGTATGGAATTTCTGAAAAGCAGTTTAGAAGATTGTTTCAAGAAGCGGCTAGAAGAGAAGGTAATACGGGCGCACTTTTGGTTCAACTTTTAGAGCAAAGACTTGATAACGTAGTTTATAGAATGGGCTTTGCAACAACTAGAAGATTTGCTCGTCAGCTTGTTACTCACGGACATATATTGGTAAATGGCAAAAAAGTAGATATCCCGTCATATAGAGTTGATGCGGGATCTAAGATCGAAATAGTAGAGAAGTCAAAAAACAATCCTCAAATCGTTCGAGCGATTGATCTTACCGCTCAAACTGGAATTGTTTCTTGGGTTGATGTTGAAAAAGATAAAAAATTTGGAATTTTTACAAGAACACCGGAAAGAGAAGAGGTTGTCATTCCTGTAGAGGAAAGATTTATAGTAGAGCTTTATTCTAAATAATAAGAGGTGTAATAATGAGAAAGATTACTACATCAGCTTATATGCCTACAGAGATTGAGGTTCAAAGTATAAGCGAGAATGTTGCTAAAATAACGACCTATCCTTTTGAAGCAGGATACGCCGTAACATTAGCTCATCCGTTGCGCCGTCTGCTTTATAGCAGCACTGTTGGATTTGCTCCTACGGGTGTTAAGATCGAAGGTGTTTCTCATGAGTTTGACTCCATGAGAGGAATGCTTGAAGACGTCGCGCAGTTTATTATAAATTTGAAAAATTTAAGATTTAAGCTTAAAACCGATTCTGAGCGTGAAGTTGTAGAATACTCATTTAAAGGACCGAAAGAGATAAACGGAAAGGACTTAAATAGTTCTATAGTAGAAGTTGTTAATCCTGAAGCATATCTTGCTACTATAAATGAAGATGCTGAGTTTAAATTTTCAGTTATTATCCAAAAAGGCATAGGATATGTTCCAAGTGAAGAAATTCGCGATGCGATGGAAGAGGATTATATAGCTCTTGATGCTTTCTTTACTCCGGTTAAAAAAGCGGTATATGATATTGAAAATGTTTTGGTTGAAGATAATCCAGACTATGAAAAGATAGTTTTTACTGTCACAACTGACGGTCAAGTCGGTGCGATTGAGGCATTTAAGAATGCTGTTGATGCTATGTATCAGCAGATGTCTGTATTTAAAGGAATTTTGGATATTGACATTGCATCACAGATCGGAAGCGGTACAATAAGTGGAGAGCATGCAAAACTACTTCAAAGCGTTGAAGAGCTAAATTTAAGCGCTAGAAGCTTTAATTGTCTTGATAGAGCTGAAGTTAGATTTATTGGCGAGCTTGCCTTAATGGATGAGAATGAGTTAAAAGAGCTTAAAAATTTAGGTAAAAAATCTCTCGAAGAGATAAAAGCCGTTATGGAAGAGATCGGTTATCCCGTAGGTGGCGACGTTCTAAAAGACGGCAAAGACCAGCTCAAAAAGAAGATTGCTGAGCTGAAATCACAAATGAGTGCAAACGAGTAAAGGAAAATAAATGAGACATAGACATGGTTATAGAAAATTAGGCAGAACATCATCTCATCGCTCGGCATTGCTTAAAAATTTAGCAATCGCAATTATAAAAAGCGAAAAAATTGAGACTACTCTGCCAAAAGCAAAAGAGCTGAGAAGCTATATAGAAAAGCTTATCACAAGAGCCAGAAAAGGCGATAGTAACGCTCATAGAGCCGTTTTTGCAAGTCTTCAAGATAAAGAGACTACAAATAAGCTGGTTACTGAGATTGCTCCTAAATTCGTAGGGCGCAACGGCGGCTATACAAGAATAATCAAAACTCGCTTAAGACGCGGCGATGCTGCGGAAATGGCTTATATAGAGCTAGTAAGCGAATAATTTTTTAGAGAGCTTCGGCTCTCTAAAATTTAATCCACATAATCTGCATAAAGTATATTTTTAAATCCGATTTTTACTTCATTTTAAATTTTCAAAGGATACAATTTTAAGTTTAATTATCAAGTTTATTCATAAATTTAACGAAAGAGCTTATGAAAAAATTAGTTTGGCTAAATCCCGTCGTAAAAAGTATGTATCAAGTAAAAAATTTGCAAAAGCTACTTGCTGACAAAGGATTTGAGATTGTAGAGTGCAAGATAAATCATATCCTAAATGTTAAAAATTCATATAAAGCACAATTAAAATCCAAACAGTTCATATTAGACTCTAGATGCCCAAGAGCCGTAAATTTTATAAGTTCGAATTTTAAAGATAAATCAGCTCAAATTTCAACCTTAAATCCCATCTTGATAGAGACTGCACTTGAGCTTAGCGCAAATTTAAAAGATGATGAACATCTTTTTATAACCACTCCTTGCGAGGATTTAGCCGAGCTTGGTAGAGGGTTAAATTTGGCTCGAACCACATTTTTGACATGGAAAGAATTTAGAGAGCTAAATGAGATAAATTTGCCTGCTGTTAGGATAAATTTAAGTCCTATTCCGGTTGGATTTTTTGAAAATTTAGGCGTTAAAGCCATAAGCTTAAAAAGCAAAGATGAGATAGAAAATGCTTTTACTTATAGATTTCACGAGCTTAAGAGATATCAGATCGTCGAGCTTTTACACTGCGAAAACGGCTGCCACAACGGAGACGGCCTATGAGGCAAATTTTCAAAAAGAGCATTTTGATTTTTATTATATTTGCAGCTTGGTATATGGTTTGCGAGCTTGAAATTTTTACCGCCTATATCCTGCCAAGTCCTGCTGCAACCTTTAAAACAATGTTTAACATGGTTTTAAGCGGCGAGCTTGCGACTCACACTTTCATTAGCTTTAAGCGCATTTTTATAGGTTATACCTTTGCTTTTGCGCTTGCTTTACTTCTTGGCGGACTTGCATCGCTCAAGCCTAAAATCACCTCTTATTACGAGTGGATTTTGGAGTTTTTTAGAAATATCCCGCCTCTTAGCTTGATTGCGATTTTAGTACTTTGGTTTGGCATAAACGAGACTCCAAAAGTTATCATCATCGTTCTTGCCTCGTTTTTTCCGATGTTTTTAAGTATCTCCAAGGGACTAACGAGTTGCGATATCAAGCTCATTGAAGTAGGTAAAATTTTCGGTTTTAGCAAATTTGAAATTTTTTACAAAATCATCTTAAAAAGCGCGCTTAAAGATATCTTTGTCGGTATGCGTATCGGCTTTGGATATGCGATGAGGGCTATCATAGGAGCTGAGATGATCGCGGCGTCAAGCGGGCTTGGCTACCTTATCCTTGATGCAGAGGAGCTTTCGCGCGCAGATAGGATATTTGTGGGTATCTTTACGATTGGAGTTTGCGGGGTGCTGATTGACCGTATATTTTTAAAGCTCATATCTAAATTTGAGCCCTTAAAGGCTGACAGATGATACAAATATCAAATTTATCCAAGAGCTTTGTCATTCAAGATAAGAGCTTTGAAATTTTAAAAAATTTAAATTTGACTATAAAAAAAGACAAGATTACCGTAGTTCTTGGTAGAAGCGGATGTGGTAAAACCACTCTTTTGCGTCTTATCTCAGAGCTTGAAAATCCAACCGCAGGCGAGATTGATATCAAGCAAGGCGCTAAAATCGGATTTGTTTTTCAAGAGGCTAGGCTCATGCCTTTTTTAAACGTATATGAAAATATCGTTTTTTCGCTTAAAAAACATGAGATAAACGAGGCTAAAATCGATAAACTAATCGACACGATAGGGCTTAGCGAGTTTAAATTCGCTGCTCCTTCTCAGCTTTCAGGCGGCATGGCTTCTCGCGTGGCGCTTGCAAGAGTGCTTGCGTATGAGGCGAATTTGATCCTCATGGATGAGCCTTTTGCAGCGCTTGATGCCTTTACGAGAGCTAATATGCAGGCTGAAATTTTAAAGATTCAAGCGGATAAAACCATCCTTTTTGTAACGCACAACATCGATGAAGCGCTGTTTTTGGCCGACGAGATAATCCTACTTGAAAACGGCGCTATCAAAGCAAGTTATGATTTATCAAATTTAGCTAAGCCCAGAGATCTGCTTGAGGGCGATCTCATAAGGCTAAAGCGCGAAATTTTAGCTCACATTTAGCGATCTATCTCGCATTCTAGTGCAAACGGCAAAATTTGCCGAGTTATCCTTAAAGCCGAATTTCTCTAAAAAAGCGATCGCATCTTTACCTTTGCTAATCGGCGTTACGACCCAAGTCGTAGTATTCTTAAATTTCTTGTTGAAAGCCTCCATGAGTGCAGTTCCAACGCCTTTGCGTTGATAGTCTTTGTGCACCATGATCGAGTAAAGATATGAAGTTGCAAAATTATCCCTGTCGCAAAACGCTTCAAGTGTGCCGATCGTCTTATCCCCAAGCTTAGCCATAGCGACATAGTCATACGTCCTAAACATATCATAATGCGCCCATTGCATATCTTTTCTGGTGTGCTCTTTACTCGCCCAACCGATACTTAGCATTATCTCATCGATATCTGCGGGATTGAAATTTCCGGAATTTTCCAAAATAACTAAATCTTTCATCTTTACTCCTTTGAATGATTTGAAATTTGCAAAAAGCATTATAGTAATTGATAATTAAAACCAAGATAAAGTTAAGTTTTTATATAATTTTATTTTAAAATATCAAAAAGGAGAAAAGATGAGAAAAATTTTTAAAATTTTATGTGCGTTTTCTTTGCTTTGCTCTATTGCAAACGCTAAAGAAGGCTTAGACAAAATCGGCATAACTTACGTCAAATCACCGCTAAACGTCCCTTCAATCGTCGATAAATTCAAAGGCTTTTACGCCAAATCATTTGGCGTGCCGGTTGAATACTTTGAGATAACCTCAGGAGCCAAGCAGACTCAAGCGCTTGCGTCAAATTCGCTTCAGTTTCTTAACTGCGTGGGCGGCACTTCGGTTATCCTAGCAGCCGCAAACAAGGCTGACATCAAGATCATAAGCGCGTATTCAAGAGCGCCTGAAGCTTTTGTGATATTTGCAAAAGATAAAAGCATAAAATCGCCAAAAGATCTAAAAGGCAAAAAGATCGCAGGGCCAAAAGGCACGATATTAAACGAGCTTTTAGTTAGATACCTTGCGCTTGGAGGACTTGGCATAAACGACGTTGAGTTTATATCCATGGGTATCCCGCCTGCGCAAGCCGCACTTGAAAACGGAAGCGTTGATATGGCGCTTTTAGCGGGACCTGCCGCCTATAACGCACAAAAATCGGGACTTCACATCGTAACTACGGGCAAAGGCGTGATAAGCCCCGTGATAGTAACTGCGACAAGCGGAGAGTTTTATAAGAAGCACAAAGATTTAGTTGAAAAATTTAAAAAGACTCAAGATGAAATTTTAGAATTTATAAAAGCAAACGAAGAAGAGGCGCTTAAATTTACCGCCGAGGAGACAGGACTTAGCATAGAGGCCGTTAAAAGCATGTATCCTCAGTATGATTTTAGCTCAAAGATCACGGCTGAAGATATAAAAGCGCTTGAGGCTACTCAGGAATTTATGCTTGAAAGTAAGATGATAGAGCAAAAAATAGACATAAAATCACTTCTGCTAAACTAAAATTTTAAGGGCGGATTCGCCCTTAAACCTTAAAAACTCCCGAAACTTCCAAAATTTAAAATTTATTTTGCCAAAGTAGGTGTATAATTCAAACAAAAACAAAGGGCAAGAGATGATCCCATTTACAGATGAAGAGCTTTTAAAACCTGTTAGCGCAAGCTTGCAAAAGGTAATGCCTATGCTTGAGCGAGACGGCGGCGGCATGGAGCTTTTAGGTATAAAAAACGGCAAAGTTTATGTTCGCCTAACGGGGCATTGCCACGGTTGTGCAGCCAGCGGAACTACTCTTAAATACGGTATCGAAAGACAGCTTAGAATGGATATTCACCCCGAGCTTGAGGTAATAAATATCCCTATCGGAGAAGAGGTAAGATTAGATTGATTGATTATAAAAAACTTGGTATCAAGGCCTTTTATAAAGGCAGCTTTGACGAGGCTATAAATTATTTTTCTTTGGCTTACGATAAAAAAAAGGATAAAAGGCTTTTGTTTTTTATCATGATTTGCTCGCTTGCTAAAACCAGACACGATGAAGCCATGATGCTGTTTGAAATTTTTAAAGTTAAAGAAAAAGTCGGCATGAGCGCTGAGGATTTGGACGAAATTTTAGCTACTTTGGAGTCTAAATTTGATGAAAAAGACGAGCTTGAAGCTCAAAACGCCATAAGTTATGATGATTTTATGGATGCGGTTAAAAAAGAGGGAAATTTCAAAAGCGTTTTTGAAGATATAATGTTCTCAACTAGGGTTATGATAAACAATCGCGATGATTTTTTAGACTTTTTAGAAAATTTAATTAAAAATGATTTTATAGAGATGGGATTAAACTACCTTGAAAGCGCGGCTGTGTTATTTGCTGGCGACGAGAGGTTAAACTCTTTGATTTGCGAGATAAGCAAAAGGCGCAAAAGTGAAAATTTACATTGAAAATTCATTTATCACGGACAATTCAAACGAATGCGAAGAGGAGTGTTTGTTTGTCCAAACTCACACAAACTCGAAATTTACTCAAAACGCTATAGATAAAGGCGCTAAAATCATCAGCCTAAAGGAGTGTAAAAAGCTCTTAAACATAGATGAAAATATCAAGATAATAGGCATAACAGGCACAAACGGCAAGACGACAACTGCTGCGGCGATTTATTCTATTTTGCTTGATTTGGGTTATAAGTGCGGACTTTGCGGAACCCGTGGAGCTTTTATAAATGATGAGCGAATAGATCAAAAGGCGCTTACCACAAGCGAAATTTTACGCACGCTTAGTTATTTAAAATCCGCCGGTGAGCAAAAATGCGAGTATTTCGTGATGGAGGTAAGCTCTCACGCGATAGATCAAAATCGCATAGAAGAGCTTAAATTCGCAGCTAAAATTTTTACGAATTTAACTCAAGATCATCTTGATTATCACAAAACATTTGAGGAGTATGCACGCGTTAAGAGCAGCTTTTTTGAAGATGACAGCTTAAAAATTATAAACATAGACGACGGAAATTTGAAATTTAACGCTAAAAATGCGCTTACTTACTCTCTTAGAAAGCACGCATCATTTTCGCCTATCGCTTACGGACTAAAAAACGGCATAAACGCTATTATTAAAACCCCAAAAGGCGATCTTGAGATAGCTTCGAATTTGCAGGGTGAATTTAACCTCTATAACCTTATCGCCGCCACCGCTTGCGTTGTTAGCTTAACGGATAAGAGTTGCGAGGAGATTTCATCTGCGGTTAGTAATTTTGGCGGCGTTGAGGGCAGGATGGAGGTTGTTAGCCAAGATCCTCTCGTTGTCGTTGATTTTGCTCATACGCCCGATGGGATCGAGAAAGTTTTAAGCGCACTTTGCCACTATGAGCAAGTTGTCGTTTTTGGAGCCGGAGGCGATAGGGATAACACCAAGCGTCCTAAGATGGGCTCTATCGTGCAGCATTTTGCAAAGCTTTGCATAGTAACAAGCGACAATCCAAGAAGCGAAGAGCCGATGTCAATCATCCAGCAGATATATAACGGCATGCAAATGAACGATACCGTTATCTGCGAGCCTGATCGCAAAAAAGCGATTGAAATCGGGCTAAAAAGCCTAAAAGAAGGGCAAATTTTAGTGATTTTGGGCAAAGGAGACGAGCCTTATCAGGAGATAAAAGGGGTTAAATATCCTTTTAGCGATAAGGAGGTCGTTTTGGAATTTTTAGGAAGAAAAGATAGATAATTGCCTGCGAAATTTGACCTAATTTTTAGCGCGAGATAAATAAGGAGTTTTTTTGAGAGTAGAAGTTTTAGCAAGTAAAATCCACAGAGCCGTTGTAACGGATGCGAATTTAAACTACGTAGGCTCTATAACCATCGATGAAGAGCTTATAAATGCTGCAAATTTAACGGAATTTCAAAAGGTCGAAATTCTAAACGTAAATAACGGCGAGAGATTTTCCACATATGTCATAAAAGGCGACAAAAAAGGCGAGATCTGCTTAAACGGTGCTGCTGCAAGAAAAGTTTGTATCGGTGATGTAGTTATAATCGTAGCTTACGCAACTATGAAATTTAAAAAAGCTAAAAAATTTGAGCCCACGATAGTTCATGTAAATGAAAAAAACGAGATAGTTTGATTAAACAAATTTGCTTAAAATTTTATTTTTTATTCCGCTTAAAAAGCTCATAAATTTTGATTTTACGCTTAGCTTGCAAGCTGTTTGAAAAAATTATATAAGCTCAAATTTGTTATAATCAAGCAAAATTGAAAAGGATTTTTTATGTTTGAAGGACTTGATTTATCGAAAATGAACCATATGCTTGAAGAGGTTCAAAAAAAGGCGCGCGAGCTTGAAAATGAGACCTCAAGCAGAGAATTTAGCGTAAAAAGCGGTGGCGGACTTATCAGCGTCAAAGCAAACGGCAAGGGCGAACTGCTTGACATCACGATAGACGATAGTCTACTTGAAGATAAGGAGAGTTTGCAGATTTTACTGATTAGTGCGGTAAATGACGTGATGAAAATGGTCGAGGATGATAAAAGGCATCTTGCCGCAAAGATGCTTGGTGGATTTGCGGGAATGGGCGGCAAATGAGAAAAATTTTATTTCTCATATCTTTATGTGCATTGGCTTTTAGCGCACCGCGCCCGACTCAAGATGATTTTAACGCCTGCTACGAAAAAAACCTCCCAAGTATAGTAAACGTCGCAGGTCATGAAGGCATCGCACTTAGCCCTAATCTAATCGCGGTTGTAAAAAAAGATGAGATGCCGCTTAGAAACTACATAAAATTTGATCCTTTTTTAGGGCTTTATCTGGTCGCTTCGGATATGAGCCTTGATCCTATCAAGATGAGCGAGGATAACAGAACTAAAAAAAGCGATTGGGTGAGTGTTACAAAGGATATCAACTCAACCGTTTACGGGCACGTTAAATCTCTTGGCGAAAGGCTTGGCGAGCTTGATACGCTTACTTTTGACGTAAATGATACCACAGCCGTGCTATCGGCATGTTGCAACTTAAGAGGCATTAGCGTGGGCGGAAACAAATTTATCCCGAATAGATATTTAAGACACTTTATAGCTTATCCAGATGTTTATTATGGCGATGTCGGGGCTGTCTTTGAAGCAATGGACGGCAAATTTTACGTAAAAAGCGTAGAACAGCTCGGGCGAGGTCAAGCTCTCATGGCAAAAGATGAAATTTTATCTATAAATAAAGAGAAATTTAAAACCTTAAGAGAGCTAAATGAGAGAATTTTATTTGCTAAAAAGGGCGAAATTTTAACTTTTGAGATTATGCGCGACGGAGTTGTCGAAAGATTTAACATAGCCGTTTCGGACTCGGCTGGTGCAAAAGATAAAAAATCCAAAGATGAGATGAAGCCTGATGTTAAGAGCCAAGAGACAAAAGAGATAAAGCAGGCAAATACGACTAATGATTTCTTCAAAACTCAAGGCATAACTCTTGACGGACAGCTAAACGTTAAGAAGGTAGATGAAGGCTCAAAAGCGGCAAATTTCGGCATCAAAACAGGCGATAAGCTGATACAGGTTGGTAAAAATCAAGTGAAAAATCGCAACGACGCCATCAAGCTAACATCAAAAAACAGCGCCGAGCATATCTTGCTGTTTAGGCGAAACGGATTTGATTTTTTCTATAAAGCAAGATGATGAGAAGCGAAAATTTACTAGAGGAATTTAAGTCTTTTTTACGAGAAAATTTGCCAAGTGCGCCTAGTTTTCATCCAAATTTCGATGAAGCTTTAAAATACATGCTTCTTGCGGGAGGCAAACATTTTCGAGCTATGCTTGTGCTTGGCGTAGTAAATGCACTAAAGCCTGAGATGCTAAAGAGCGCATTTGACGTAGCTTTGGGATTTGAGCTTATGCATACATATTCGCTTGTACATGATGATTTGCCTTTGATGGATGATTCAGATCTTAGACGCGGAAAGCCTACATTGCATGTTAAATACGACGACGTAACGGCGATTTTAGTCGGAGACGGCTTAAATACTCACGCCTTTTATCAAATTTCAAAGGCTAATTTAGATCCTAAAACAGCTTTAAAATGCGTTGAAATTTTATCTCTAAACGCAGGCGTATCGGGCATGGTTTTGGGGCAAGCGATTGATTGCTTTTTTGAAACGAGCCAAAAAGCAAAAGCCGCGAGAGAGAAATTTAAAGTGGCGGACAGGCGGCTAAATTTAGAGGAGCTTACCTTCTTGCATATCCATAAAACCGCAAAGCTAATCGCCGCTAGTTTAAAAGCAGGCTGCGTAATAGCTCAGATGAGCGATGAGGTGTGCGAGAAAATTTATCAAATCGGACTTGACCTAGGTCTTGCATTTCAAATTCAAGATGACATCATCGATGCCACTACGAGTGCAAATGAAGCGGGCAAGCCTACCGGAAACGACGGCATGAAAAACTCATTTACAAATTTACTCGGTGTCAAAGAAGCCATAGAGACAAAAAACAAAATGATAGATAAAATTCAAGACGATTTAAGGGAATTTGAGCCTAAAATGGGCGAGATGATCTTAAATTTGATAGATAAGCATTTGCGTTAATTTTAAGAAGGGAATTAAGATGTTAAAAAAACAAGCGGACACTATAAGATTTTTATGTGCGGATATGGTTCAAAAGGCAAATAGCGGCCATCCGGGAGCGCCGATGGGGCTAGCGGATATCATGGTCGTGCTTATGAAATTTTTAAATCACAATCCAAAAAATCCAAACTGGCTTAATCGCGATAGGCTTGTTTTTAGCGGCGGGCATGCAAGCAGTTTGGTTTATAGCTTTTTACATCTAAGCGGATATGATCTAAGCCTTGACGAGCTTAAAAATTTCCGTCAGCTCGGCTCTCTTACGCCGGGACACCCTGAAATTCACACAAAAGGCGTTGAAGTGGCAACCGGTCCTCTTGGACAAGGGATCGCTAATGCGGTTGGGTTTGCTATGGCCGCAAAATATGCTGCGAATTTGCTAAATTTGCCTGATAACGAAGTGATAAATCATAAGGTGTATTGTCTTTGCGGTGACGGGGATTTGCAAGAGGGCATAAGCTATGAAGCGTGTGCGATAGCCGGAAATTTAAAGCTTGATAATTTAGTCGTGATTTACGACTCAAACAACATAACTATCGAAGGCGACACTTCTATAGCATGGAGCGAGGATGTAAAGGCGCGCTTTGAAGCCCAAGGCTGGGACGTGGCTCGTATCAACGGGCATGATTACGATGAGATAGAGTTCGCGCTCGAGCAGGCAAAGGAGAAGGAGTGTCCTTATCTCATTATCGCAAACACTCGCATCGCAAAGGGTGCGGGCGAGCTTGAAGGAAGTCATCATAGTCACGGCGCACCGCTTGGTGAAGATGTGATCAAAGCTGCAAAAACGGCTGCGGGATTTGACCCTGAAGTAAAATTTGCCATAGATGAAGACGTGCTTTTTAGATTTAGAGCCGCTGTGGAAAAAGGCGATTTGGCAGAGGCTTTATGGAATAAACAGATAGAAAAATTAAGCGCGGATAGCAAGAAAATTTTAAATTCGCTTTTAAATCCTGATTTTTCAAAGATAAATTTCCCTGATTTTACCGATAAAAAAGTAGCCACAAGGGATAGCAACGGCGTAATCATGAACGAGATCGCCAAAGTCTTGCCGGGATTTATCGGCGGAAGTGCTGATTTAGCACCTTCAAACAAGACCGAATTAAAAGGCATGGGCGATTTTCCAAACGGTCGCAATATCCACTACGGAATTCGTGAGCATGCAATGGCTGCGATAAATAACGCCTTTGCCAGATACGGACTATTTTTGCCGTTTTCGGCGACATTTTTTATATTTAGCGACTATCTCAAGCCAAGTGCTAGGATAGCCGCACTTATGGGCATTAAACACTTTTTCGTTTTCACTCACGATAGTATCGGCGTGGGCGAAGACGGACCTACTCATCAGCCTATAGAGCAACTAAGTCAGTTTAGAGCTATGCCGAATTTTTATACATTTCGTCCTGCCGATGGTAATGAAAACGCCAAATGCTGGCAAGTTGCTTTAAATTTAAGCGCTCCTTGCGCGTTTGTTTGTTCTCGTCAGGGACTTGATCCTCTGCAAAGCGGAGAATTCGGTAGCGTTGAAAACGGAGCTTATCTTCTTAAATCTCAACCAAATGCCAAAATCACATTTGTATCAAGCGGTAGCGAAGTGAGCTTGTGTGTAAAAGCTGCAAATTTACTCAAAGAAAACGGCGTAGGCGCAAACGTGGTTTCTGCGCCTTGTTTTGATCTGCTTTGTAAACAGCCTAAAGAGTATGTGGATAAAATTTTAGATCCAAACACCAAAATCATAGCCGTTGAAGCTGCAACCGCGATGGAGTGGTATAAGTTCGCCGATATCGTCTATGGAATGCAAAGTTTTGGCGAAAGCGGCAAGGCTGAAATGCTGTTTGAGCATTTTGGATTTAGCCCTGAAAAGCTTTGTAAATTTGCTATGCAAGCCGTTAAGTGAAATTTGAAGTTAAAGTGTTCGGTGAAATTTTAGAAAAGAGAGGCCTTTAATGGAAATTTCACATATCATCTTGCTTGCAGTCATTCAAGGCATAAGCGAGTTTTTGCCCATATCAAGCTCCGCTCACCTCGTGCTAGTGCCAAAACTGCTAGGCTGGAGCGATCAGGGACTTGCCTTTGACGTGGCGGTGCATGTAGGCACTCTTGTGGCGATTTTGTTTTATTTTAAAGATAGGATATTGTCGCTTTTAAGCGACTTTTTTGCTTCTATTAAGGCGCGTAAAAAAGTTGGCGATAGCGCGCTTGTCTGGTCGGTCGGATTTGCGACGATCCCTGTGGGGCTTGCAGGCTTACTCTTGAATGACTTTATCGAAAATTACGCAAGAAGCGGCATTATCATAGCATTTACGACTATATTTTTTGGTGTAGTGCTTTATTTTGCGGATAAAAATCACGGCTCAAAAAGCGAATATGATATGACTATTAAGCTTGCTCTTATCATCGGTGCGGCTCAAATTTTAGCTCTTATTCCGGGTGTTTCTCGCTCGGGCATTACTATGAGTGCGGCGCTATTTTTAGGATTTAGCAGAACAGGAAGTGCAAACTTCTCTTTTCTCATGTCTATACCCGTTATATTGCTTGCGGGCGGACTTGAAGCGGTTAAGCTTGTAAGGCTTAAAGAGGCGGTTGCTTGGGGAGATCTTGCTATAGCGATGTCGGTAAGTGCAGTAAGTGCTTATCTGTGCGTGAAACTGTTTATGGTGGTTATCTCTAAGATGAGTATGCTTCCTTTTGTTGTTTACAGACTTGTTTTAGGTGTGTTTTTGTTTTTGATGTTTGTATAAGTTGATTTGCCTAGCTTTGTACTTATAGCTTCTTAAAACTCTTTTTATGCTTTTTTATCTTCTTTATCGCCCAATCATAGTGCGAAGAGGTGGCTGATATACAGTAACTTCCAAGCGTAGAGTTAAGAGTATAGGCAAATTTGCCTTTAGTAAAAAGCTCTTCATCGCTGAATTTATCAACTGCTTTTATGACCTCTTTGTGGCTATTTTTTAGCAAAATTTTGGCTGTATTAAGCGGTGTGTTTTGGTGTTTTTGCCAAATTTCAATATTCATCTTCGGATATGTTCGCCAGTTGTAAGGATGCGGTAAAAACGGCTTTATCTCTTTTGAATTTTGATTTGATCTGATGAAATTTAAAAGCAAAACATGCCACTCGTAAAGATGCATAAGCACATCTTTTATATTTTTATCTCTATCTTCAAAGTTAAATTTCATCTCCTGCTCTTCTGTGCCCATAGATTCGATAAGATCAAAAAGTTTAATAAAATTTCCATTCGCAAGCGAGATCAGATCGTCTTTTGTGGTAGGTCGTGGCATGGTTTATCCTTTGCATAAAATTTAAGCGCAAATTTATTGTAGTTTTTTTGGAGTTAAATTTACGAATTCGCTTTCATGTCGCGCGGGCTTGACAGGTCTAAATCAATTAAGCCGATGAAGCCTCTCTTCAAGCATTCTATCAAATAAGCTAAATAGAGTTTGCGACGCTTCTTCTGTTTTTTGGAAATTTTGTGCGATCAGACTCTCGTCGCTATCTATAGCTAACGAATCGTTGATGAGCTTATGAACTTCGGAGTGAGGTTTATCAAGCTGCTTAAATATCTCGCTTGAGCCAAAAATTTCCCTGCCGTCGCCTTGATACCATTTGCCAAGTCTGCAGCTATGATGATCGCTCATTTTTTCTTGATCTTGTTTTGAAATTTTCTCATAGCCGTTTACTTTAAACACGACGTGATCGGTCTTTGCCAGTGTGATAAAAAGCTCGTAATATAAATTTTCAGTCTCTTTTTGAATTTTGTTTAACTTATCCTTAAAGTAGTTGTTATATCGCTATTTAAACAAATCAAGTTGGTTTGGTGTATTTGGCGGCTCTATTGTATTCTTGATTAACACAACCAGCTATTTGATTTTATACGACATTTGTAATAAATTCTCTTAAAACAATACTTCTATTTTTAGCCAAAACATAGCTAACTTACGCTATCTCATCGCCCTGATGGAATTTAATATCGCTATGAGCGCCACGCCAACATCGCCAAAGACTGCTTCCCACATAGTTGCGTATCCCAAAGCTCCCATTATCATGATAGCGACTTTCACGCCGAGTGCAAATACGATATTTTGCCAGACTATCGTGCGGGTTTTTTTAGCTATTTTGATGGCGGTTGCCACTTTTGATGGCTCGTCGTTCATTATGACGATATCGGCAGCTTCTATCGCCGCGTCGCTTCCTGCCGCGCCCATAGCTACTCCCACGTCGGCTCTTGCAAGCACGGGCGCGTCATTTATGCCGTCTCCTATGAAAGCCACTTTGCCCTGCCCTGCTTTTTGGGCTAAAATTTCTTCCAAAATTTCAACCTTTTGCGTCGGCAAAAGCTCTGCAAAAAATTTTGTTATACCAAGTTTATTTGCGATGTTTTGGGCGATATTTTGATTATCGCCCGTTAGCATTACTATCTCTTTTGAGCCCTCTTTTTTGATTTGCAAAATTGCCTCTTTGGCGTCTGTTTTTAGCTCGTCGGTTATTATAAATTTGCCTGCAAATTTACCGTCTATGGCTGCATAAAGCACCGTTTCAAGTTGGGCTGAAGCTTTGAATTTAACTCCTTGCGAGAACATAAATTTAGCATTTCCAGCCACTATCTCTTTGCCGTTTATGTTTGCTTTTATGCCCTGCCCTGCTATCTCTTCAAATTTAAGCACGAGCGACTCGTCTATGTTGCCGCTTGTTCTTTCATACTCTTTTACGATCGAAGTTGCTACCGGATGGGTTGAGAAAAATTCCGCGTGAGCTACTAGTTTTAGGAATTCCTCTTGGTTTTTTATTTGTAAATTTTTGTCGTTTAGCTTGATTTGGCTTACTTTAAAAATTCCATTTGTGAGCGTTCCTGTTTTATCAAATACGACCGTGTCCACGCTGTTTAACGCCTCTAAATAGTTTGCACCCTTGATGAGTATACCGTGCCTTGAAGCTCCTGCGATTCCGCCGAAAAACCCAAGCGGGATTGAAACCACAAGTGCGCAAGGGCATGAGATAACCAAAAACACAAGCGCTTTATAAACCCAACCCGCAAGCTCTTCGTTAAACACAAGCGGCGGGATAAAGGCGATTATAAGAGCGATAAAAACTACGCTTGGCGTGTAGTATCTTGCAAATTTAGTGATGAAATTTTCGGTTTTTGATTTTCTGGAGCTTGCGTTTTGGACTAGATCAAGTATCTTTGAAACCGTTGATTCGGCAAAAATTTTACTTACTTTTATCGTTACTAGTGCGCTTTTGTTTATATAGCCGCTTAGTGCGCTTTGCCCTACGCCGATCTCTTTTGGAAGCGATTCTCCTGTAAGAGCCGAGGTGTCAAAAGTAGAAAATCCCTCTACGATCTCGCCGTCAAGAGGCACTTTTTCACCTGGTTTTACGACGATGAGATCTCCTATCTGAACCTTTTGTGGCGAGACTTTTTGAACCTGTGTGCCGAGTTTTAAATTTGCAAATTCAGGCCTTATGTCCATTAGTGAGGCGATTGATTTGCGAGATTTATTTACAGCCGTTTCTTGAAACAGCTCGCCTATCCTGTAAAAAAGCATAACCGCAACAGCTTCGGAGTACTCGCCTATGGCAAAAGCCCCGATCGTAGCTATACTCATAAGGAAATTTTCATCAAACACACGTCCTTTTATGATGTTTCTAGCGGCATTTACCACAACTCCTCCGCCTATTATCAGGTAACTTATGAAAAGCAGGGCAAATTTAAGCCCATGATCGATAGGAGCGACAAGAGCGAAGGCAAATATCACCGAACCTATCGCTATCTTAAGGGCTATGAGTTTTGTTTTGGTGTTTTCTTGCAGGCTTTTATGCGAATTTAAATTCGCCTTTTTCTCACTTACTAGCACACCATCTTCTATGCTGTCAACGAGAGCTTGAATTTCTTTGATAAACTCATTTGTATTTATTTTTTTGTCGCTTGTTATTGAAATTTTTTGCCCCAAAAAGTCTAAATTCGCCTCTTTGATACCGTGCATTTTTGCTATTTTCACTTCGATCTTCGCAGCGCAATTAGCGCAAGTTAAATTTTCAAGCGATAGAGTTATTTTGGTGCTCATTTTATCTCTCCATGATGTGTGTAAGCCCTTGTTCGATGATACTTTTTACGTGTTCGTCATCAAGCGAATAATAAACCACCTTACCCTGCTTTTTGTGCTTAACTAACCTTCCTTGCTTGAGCACTCTAAGTTGATGTGAGATGGCCGAGTGACTCATGCCAAAAAGTGCCGCGATATCGCAGACACACATTTGCGATTTGGATAGCGCGCTTAAAATTTTTATCCTCGTCGTGTCGCCTAAAATTTTAAAAAAATCGCCAAGATCGTATAGGATTTCTTCGCTTTTCAGCTCGCTTTTTACTTTTTCTATTACATCTTGATGTATGATCGTGCTTTCGCAAACTGCTTCTAAATCGCTATTTTGTATATTTTCTTGCATTTTTTGCCTTTATATATGAATAATTATTCATTTGAGCAAGTATATAACTTTAAAAATAGTTTGTCAAGGATGAAATTTGCTGAAATTAAAAGCCAAATTTGATTTATTAACCCGCACGGCTTTTTAGCGATTAGGCTTATTTATCGTGCGAGCTTGAAAGTGTAAATTTAGACTAGCGAGGCTTGGTTGCTAGCTTTTTGTATTCTGATTAGATCGTGTTTTAGGATTATAAAGCCAAGTGCGACCATGAAAATATCTTTTAGTATGAAACCATCTGGCTTGCCAAGTTGTGGCATAAGGCTAAGTGTGGTAAAACCCGTCATGATAACGATAAGCGCGCCTAAAATTCCGGCTCTTGGTTTTTTATATCCAACCGCAAGTGCGATATATCCGATACTTTCAACAACTCCCAGAAAATAGCTTGCTCCGTGAAAGCCGAAAATAGTATAGAGAAAATTTAGCCAAGTGCCAGAGATGATCGGCTTTAAAAGCTCTACTTCAAATTCAAACCATTTGTAGTTGCCAAATAAAAACAGCACTAAGATGAGCGCAAATCTTGCGAATTTGATCTCGAATTCCGAATTTATAAATTTATGAATTAGATTTTGCATGTTTGTCCTATTTTTTAAAATTTGCAAAATTGTAATAAAAGAAGTGTTATGTAGTGTGAAATTTGAGATTTAGCCGAGAAAATCGGCTAAATTTAGTAGCGAATTTTGTTGGTTTTTAAAAAATCCCTCAAGTCTTCGTATTCGCTGTTTTCAAAGTAGCGCCATTTCCCGGGCTTTAGCATACCAAGATCAACTCGCCCGAAACTCACTCGCTTCAGATCCATAACTTCAAGATCAAAATATCCAAAAAACCTTCTTAACTCTCGGTTTTTACCCTCGTTTATGATGACTTTTAGCTTTGTGTATCCTCCGCTTGAGCCAAAAATTTTATACGCCAAAAAAGGCTTAAATTCCATTGATTTGATCTCGGTTTTAGCATGCGCGCCTTTGGTTGCGTCTGCAGCGAAAAAGCCCTCTTGCATCGCGGTTATCACCTCCTGCCCTACTTCGCCTTTCACTTTTAGATAGTACATTCTTTCTATGTCGCTTTCCATGAGCGCAGTTGCAATTGCAGGCGCGTCAGTTAGCAGCAAAAGCCCTTCGCTCGCATAATCAAGCCTGCCAACGCTTACAAATTTAGCAAAATTTCGCGGCAAGCTATCATATATCGTCTTTCGTCCGCGATCATCTTTTTTGCTAACGAGCTCGCCCTTTTGTTTGTGATAGATGATCACTGTAAAATCCTTTTTAAGCTTGACCGGGCGACCGTTTATCTTAACTTTATCTTCATCGCTAACGCTTGTGGCAAGCTCGCTAACAACGCGGTTATTTACGCTAACTTTGCCGTTTTTGATGAGCTCATCAGCCTCTCGGCGCGAGTAGTTTGTGTTGTGCGAGATAAATTTGTTTAGTCTCATTTTTGAATTTTCCATCATAGCCCCAAGCTCGATAAATCGTGTATGTGCAGCACTCCGATCGGTCTTTCGCCCTCGTCAAGCACTACTAAAATTTGGATCTTATACTCTTCAATCAGCCTTAGCGAATCTATTGCTAACATCTCTTTGTTTGTTAGTGTTTTTGGTGTTTTGGTTGCGTATGTTATCGCTTTTTCGTTGATGTCAAAGCTCTCGCTCATGAGCGCTCTACGCAAGTCCCCGTCGCTTAAAACGGCTTTTAATTTGCCCTCGCCATCAACCAGCAGTACATTGCCAAGCTTGCCGTGAGTCATCGCATCAATCGCGGTTTTTAAACTAACGTTATCTTTTATAATCGGTAAATTTTGCGTTTTCATCACGTCTTTTACTTTGACAAATAGCCTTTTGCCAAGGCTTCCGCCCGGGTGGAAATTTGCAAAATCTTCTTGCCTAAATTCTCTTTTTCTCATCAGGCAAACCGCAAGCGCGTCGCCAAGTGCTAAGGTTAGCGTGGTTGATGTTGTCGGAGCGATATTTAGCGGGCAGGCCTCTTTGATGATGTCTAAATTTAAAAGAGCGTCGCTAAATTTGCCAAGGCTACTTTCCTTGCTCTTTGCCATGCCGATTATCTTGATACCAAATCGCTTGATATGCGGCAAAATTCGCACGAGCTCATCACTCTCGCCGCTAAAGCTTATCGCCAAAACAACGTCATTTTCATCTATCATGCCAAGGTCTCCGTGCATCGCTTCGGTCGGGTGTATAAAAAAGCTTGGCGTGCCCGTGCTTGCAAGCGTAGCGGCTATCTTAGCGCCTATATGGCCGCTTTTGCCGACTCCCGTTACGATGACCTTGCCTTTGGCGTTATACATCAAATTTACCGCCTCATCTATCTCGCTTCCAAGCTTGTTAGCCTGACGAATGAGCTCGGCGGCCTCTTCTTTCAGCACTTCGCTTGCTATTTGTATCATATCTTCCATTTTAAACCTTACATCAAATAAATTATCGGAACGATAGTCGGGTATTTTTTCACTTTTCTAAATATATGCTTTCTTATCACTTGGCGCACTTGGCTTTCAAGCATGCGGCTGTCTTTTAGCAGCTCCTCTTTTACGTTGCTTAAAAACTGCACGAGCACCTCTTCCATCTCTTTGCTAAATTCCCCGTCTTGCTTGTCTGCAACAAGACCGTAGCTAATTACGCGCGGTTTGTTTATGAGCTTTTGGCTGTGGCGTGAAATTTGAGCGATGATCATGACTACGCCTGCTTCTGCCAAATTTTGACGGTCGATAACGACATCATCTGAAATTTGTTTGTTGATTTGATTGTCTATAAAGACTTTGCCCGTTTTAACGGTCTTTGCTCGTTTCATGTATTTTTGGCAAATTTCAACCTGATCGCCGTCGCTCATAAGATATATGTTTCTTTCGTCCACTCCGCAGCTTATGGCTGTCTCTTTGTGCTTTGCGATGTGGTTGTATTCGCCATGAACCGGAAGGAAAAATTTCGGCTTTGTTAGGCGGATCATGAGCTTTTGCTCCTCTTGCGCGGCGTGTCCGCTTACGTGAATTTCGCTAAAATCCTGATACGCTACGCTTGCGCCTGATTTGATGAGGAAATTTAGCACCGTCGATACACTTCCTTCATTTCCAGGGATCGCTTTAGAGCTGATTATAATCTGATCGGTCGGCTTGATTTTTATATATTTATGCTCATCGGTCGCCATGCGATATAGCGCGCTCATTGTTTCGCCTTGGCTGCCAGTGGTTACGATTAGCACCTCATTGTCTTTGTATTTGCCGACCTCATTTGCGTCTATGAAAATTTTCTTATCAAGCTTTACGTAGCCTAGCTCCATCGCGGTGTAGAGGTTTCGCTCCATGCTTCTGCCGATGACGCAGACTTTGCGGTTATATTTAAGCCCCCACTCGATAGCCTGATATACGCGGTGGATGTTTGAGCTAAATGTGCTCATTATCACGCGCCCTTTGGATTTGGCAAATATAGCGTCAAAGGTCTTTCCTACGCTGCTTTCGCTCTTTGTGATACCTTCTCTGTAGCTGTTTGTGCTATCACTCATCAAGCACAGCACGCCTCGCTCGCCGTAGTATGCGATACGTCCTAAGTCGGTCGGATAGCCGTCTATGGGCGTGTGATCTATCTTAAAGTCACCCGTATGCAAGATCGTACCCGCCTTTGTCGTGATAGCAAGTGCGGATGAATCGATAATCGAGTGAGTTATATGTATCCACTCCACTTCAAAATCACCGATCAGATAAGGCTTTCGCTTTTCAACCGAGCGAAATAGCGAACGCTCCTGCTTTAGCCCATGCTCTTCAAATTTATTATTTATCATTCCAAGCGGAAGAGGTGTGGCGTAGATAGGAAATTTAAACTCTTTGTAAAAATACGGCACCGCACCGATGTGATCTTCGTGCGCATGAGTTATGATAACGCCTTTTATTTTGTCTTTTATCTTTCGCACGTAGTCAAAATCAGGTATAAGTATATCAACTCCATGCATGCTCTCGCTTGGAAAGCTCATACCGATATCTACGATTATCGCGCTTGTTTCGGTCTCAAACACTGTCATGTTTCCGCCGATCTCGCCAAGTCCGCCAAGCGGAGTTACTCGGACTTTGTGATCGCTTGAATTTAGATATTTTAGCGGTTCAAGCCGAAGTTCTTGAGTGGCTTTGTTCGCCTCTATCGCGCTTGCGATGTCTTGTTGCCATTGCTCGTTACCGTTTAGTTTGGCCGGCAAATTTTTTTTCGGTTTTTTACTCTTTTTTGGCTTTTGAGTGTCATCGTTTGAGCCGTTTTGGTTATTTTGCTGAGTGCTAGCATTTTTATTTTCAGCGTTTTTCTTGCCGTTTTTTGAATTGTTTTGAGAATTTTGTCCGCCATTTTGAGAATTTTGTTTTTTGTGCTGCTTTGAGTTGGCTTTTTTACCGTTTTGTTTAGCGGAGCTTTCGTGGCTTTTATTTTGCGTTTCGCCGTCAAAAGAGGTCGCAAAAAAATTATCTATAACGTTATTGCTCGCTTTTTGTTCGGCACTTATTTCTGCATTGTTTTCGCCTTGATTATTTTTGTTTTTAGGGCGAAATCTTCGCTTTTTATTGCTCTTTCCTTTGGAGACTACAACTTTGTCTTCGTTCATCTTTTACCTTTAATTTTTCAAATATTTTTAGATAAAGATTGACATCGATCTCGTGAGGACGTAAATTTTGGCTCAAATTTAGCTCGCCGTAAATTTCAGCCAGTAAGCATTTATCGAAATTTGCCGATAAATTTTTACTAAGCGTCTTTCTCGGTGCGCTAAAAGCGGTTTTTAGAAATTTTTTAAATTTTTCATACTCGAATTCGGTATTAAAAACAGCATTTTTGCCTATCAAATTTTTGCTTTTTTGGATCTTTATAACAGATGAAGTTACCTTTGGAGGCGGGTTAAAACACTCGCTTGGCACGTCAAAAAGTAGCTCGCAGCCACCTTGAAGCGATGCTAAAATCGCCAGCGCGCTAAATTCGCTCTCACCGCCTTTGGTGCTAAATTTGACCGCGACCTCTTTTTGTATCATCACAACAAGCCCGCGACATCTCTCATCTTCGATAGCGTTTAAAATCATCTTTGTGGCGACGTAGTAGGGCAAATTTGCCGTTAAAAAGTAGTCTGTCTCACTCAAACCGCTTTCGTCCCACCGACTTAACGCATCTACGCAAAAAAGTCTTAATCGTCCGTCTTTGATCTCTTTTGCAAACTTTTTTTCAAGCAGTTCGTAAAGCTCGCCGTCTATCTCGTAGCTCGTAACCGAATCTGAAATTTGCAAAATTTTTGACGTCAAATCACCTAAGCCAGGCCCAATTTCTACTATATTTTGCATATCTTTGGGAATCGATTGGATGATTTTGTTCAGCACATTTTGATCGTGTAAAAAATTTTGTCCAAAATGTTTCTTTGCCTTGATCATTTGGCAAATTTATCCAAACTTTGCTTATAAAAAGTTTATTTTGAAAAATAAATATCATTACGGCTTTGTTTTCTATCTAAATTTGGACGAAATTTTAGCCCTGAATTTTTGGCATATTTATGATAATAACTCTTAAGATTCTTCTTATAAATAATGTAATAGAATTTTCAGTAATATTTTATATAAGGCTTTTTATGAACGCTATCGAAGTAAAGAACGTCACGCATTTTTACGGCAAAAAGCTGATTTACGAAAATTTGAGTTTTAACGTAAAGCAGGGCAGTGTGTTTGGGATTTTGGGTAGAAACGGCGTGGGTAAGAGCACGCTTATAAATATCCTAATGGGCTACATCCGTCCAAAAAGTGGTGAGTGCAGGGTGCTTGGCAAAAATAGCTTCAGTCTTGACAGCGAGGCCAAGCGCGATATCGCCTTGCTATTTGAGGGATTTACGAGTTTTGATCATCTAAGTATCGCGCAGTATGAGGAGTTTTTATCCGCGTTTTATCCGCGCTGGGACAGCAAAATTTATAACGATTTGGCAAAGCTTTTAAAACTCGGCAAGGATCAAAAGCTAAATTCCATGTCCTTTGGGCAAAAGTCCCAAGTTATCCTTGCTTCGCTGTTTGCACAAGATGCCAAAGTGCTTATATTTGATGATTATTCCATGGGGCTTGATGCGGGATATAGGCGGCTTTTTGGCGATTATCTGAAGGACTATCTTGACGGCAAGGATAAGACAGTGATCGTCACAAGTCACGTGATGAGCGATCTTGAAAATTTGATCGATGAGTTTTTGATTGTCGAGCGAGGAGGGCGAATTTTTCAAAGCAAGATGAGTGAATTTATGCAGGATTTTAAGGTTTATAGGCTGCCGAAAGAATTTGATACAAGCGGAAAAAACTTCAAAAACATAGACGAATTTAAACATCACAAAATGGCTTATGGATTTGTAGATATCAACGGTTTTGAGGCGCAAAATGCAAGTTTTGAGGATAAATTTTTAGGCTTTGTAGGCAGATACGAGTAGGGAGGGTGAAGTGAGGTCGATATTTTTAAAAGAGATTAGTAGACTTGGGCTCTTTTTTGCCTTTTTGATCTTGGTGCTAGCACTATTTTTTGCCTGGTTCAGCTTTGATCTTAACTATAAATTTGGCGCTATCCATCCAGGGTCTGTTATCTGGTACGGCTATGTGTTTTTTGATAACGAGCCCGAATTTGTAACTTTTGCGGCTATTTCGGCAAGCTTTATCTGTGTGGCTTTGGCGCAGTTTTTACCGCAACGAAACCGCATAAAGTGCCTGCTTCATCTACCTGTGTCAAGCTTTCAAATTTTGATTTGGCACTATATTTTTGCCGCCTTGTTTTTTGTGGTTATTTGGGCTGTTTTTGGCACTTGGCTTGTGTTTTTAGCAAACAAATTTTATCCTATCGTCATCACAAAAGAGATTTTTATAAATTGGTGTTATTTTTGCTTAAGTTCGGCAGTTTTTTATATATTTACAAGTTCGGCGTTAATTGATAAAAAAAGCCTTAGAGCGGCTATCTCAAGCGTTATTTTTGTCATAATCTGCTTTGCGGTTGCGTTTTATTTTAAGAGTTTTATCCTTATTTTTATTTTACTTTTGCTGTCCGTTTTACTTGGGTTTAACGCTCTCATATCTCACAAGGAAACCTCGATAAATTTAGCCTTTTTGTCGTTAATTTACGCAGGAATTTTAGCCATAGCGGGATTTGGCGGATATAAATTTTACGAGCAGAAATTCGCAAACAAATCCGAAAGGTATTATATATTTTACTCGCCAAGCCTGAAAGAATTTGTATTTCAAGAGAATTTGGGCGGGCATTATTTCGCCTACAGAAGCGCTAGCGGAAAGGTTTTTAAAAACGAAACGGAGTATAAAAACGAGCTTGCCTTTAACTACTATATGGACTTAAAACAGCAAGGTAAAATGCCCGTTAAAATCGGCGATGAGGTATTTAGTGAGGCTGATATAAGGCAGGCTAGGATGTCGATGACTTACGCGCCAAAGGACAGGGTGCCGATTGAAATTCCGCTCTATCCGCTCTTTAACCCCGATCCTAAAATTTCAGCCATACCTTTTAGCGACGATATGATTTATTTTGATAAGGATAAATTTCGCGTTTTTCATCATGACGGTGACGAGGAGGGCGAATTTAGCCAAATTTTAAATAAAGAGGCTAAAAATTTGGGCGTGAAATTTCCGATTCAGGCTGTTTTTGGAAGATTTACTAACCTAAAGCCTTTTGATGCGGGAGTGTTTTTTAAGGATAACTCGGGTGAGTTTTTTAATATCAAAATTTATGATAACAATGTAAGTTTTGAAGCGGTTAAGAGCCTTAAAAATTTTGAGTATCTGCATATAAACGAGAGTAAAAATAGTGAATTTATGGGGCTTGCATTTAATGAAGGCAGGATTTATCTGTTTAGCAAAGAGTATGAACTAAAAGAGCTTGAAATGACCAAATTCGATCCGGATACAATGCGTCTTAGGGTAAGCTTTGATCCGAAATTTTTGCAAGTGAGATTTGATGACGGCAAGGACTACCGTGCGTTTGTTTTTGATAAGGATAACTTTAAGAAAATTGATGAAATTCATCTTAAAGCACCTTAAATTTGAGCCATTTTAAAAATGCTTAGTAAGTGTAAAATTTGGCTAAAATAAAGCCACGAAACTTTTATCCAAGGAGAGAGTTATGAAGAAATTTAGTCTTGCAGTTTGCTTTGTCGCGCTATCATTTGGCGCTTTAAACGCTCACCCGCTCATACCTGAGACCGATAGGAGCGTGCAGGTCTATAAAAGAGACGCGCTAGTTCCTTGGAACCGTGAAAATGCAGGCGGAGGTATGGGGCCTTTGCTTGGGGATTTTGCTTATAACCGCCATCAGACAAGCGAACAAGACGCTTTTAGAGAGATAGGATGGCTAACCTTGCCAAAGGGCGCCTCCATAGGGCTTCATAAACATATCGATAACGAAGATGTCTATATCATCATTTCGGGCAAAGGCGTATTTACGGACTCTCACGGCAAGCAGACCGAAGTGAGCGCAGGTGACGTAACTATCGCTCGTCCCGGACAAAGCCATGCTTTAGCAAATACGGGCGAAGAGCCGCTTGTGTTTATAAATGTGGTTGCAAAAACGCAAATTCTAGATAAAAAATAAAATTTTTAGAGCAAGCTTTTTAAATTTGGCTTGCTCTTATCTGCTTTTTCTTGCTTTGATCTTCTGGCGGTTATTAAGTAAATTTTTGATAAAATCGGCAAAAATTACTTAAAGGGTAAGCCGTGAATAAATTTGCCAAACGCATAATCCCATGCCTTGACGTTAAAGACGGTCGTGTCGTAAAGGGCGTAAATTTCGTAGGTCTTGTAGATGCCGGAGATCCTGTGGAGATAGCCAAAAGATACAATGAAGAGGGTGCCGATGAGCTAACGTTTCTTGACATCACGGCGACTCACTTGGGGCGAGACACCATCGTGGACGTGGTAGAAAAAGTTGCTCGCGAGCTTTTTATCCCGCTAACGGTTGGCGGAGGCATCAAGACTCTTGATGATATTTCACGGCTTTTAAACGTGGGGTGCGATAAGATAAGTCTAAACTCCGCAGCCATTCATAATCCGAATTTGATAGACGAAGCTGCGAAGAAATTCGGCTCTCAGTGCGTCGTAGTCGCCATTGACGCGAAGAGTTTTGATGAAGATTATCACGTCTTTATAAACGGCGGCAGGATAGATACGGGCAAGGACGCTCTTGCTTGGGCGAAAGAGGCTAAAGATCGTGGAGCGGGTGAAATTTTACTAACCACGATGGATAAAGACGGCACTAAAAGCGGTTATGATTTGCGTATTACTAGGCTTTTTAGCGAGCTTGGTATACCTGTAATAGCAAGTGGCGGAGCGGGCAATATGCAGCATTTTAAGGAGGCGTTTTTAGCTGGTGCCGATGCTTGCTTGGCTGCCTCGATTTTTCACTTTAGGGAAGTAGAAATAAAAAAACTTAAAGAGTATCTGCGTGAAAACGGGATTGAAGTTAGGCTGTGATGGCTAAATTTGATTTTTGTGGATTTGATTTTATGAAGTTGAATTTTTCAAGCTTTAGTCTTACGGGACTTAAAAAATGATAATCTCTGCCGGTCAAAATGAAATTTTTGATTTTGCTTTGCCTATGGGAGTAGGACTTGTCGATATGAGCATAAATTTGACAAAATTTTTATGTGAAAATCAGCGAAATTTGCCTGATGAGATTTTATTTGTAGGTTCGGCAGGCATTTATAAAGATGGAAAAATTTTTGGAATTTATGAGAGTACGGTTGGTGCAAACATCGAAATTTCAAGCTTGGAAGACAAAAGCTATACTCCATGCAAGAAAGAAATTTCATCAATACAAATTTGTGACAAAAATTTAAACACCAAAGTTTCACATGAAACTATCCGAGTAAATTCTTCAAACTTTATCACAACTGATGAAAATTTGGCATATAGACTCGCTGAGCTTGGCTATACTTTGGAAAATATGGAATTTTTTGCGGTTTTAAAAGTTGCGACAAAATTTAAAATTCCCGCCAGAGGTATCTTCGTCGCAACAAATTTTTGCAACCAAAATGCACACGATGATTTTGTGAAAAATCACCAAAAAGCCAAAGAGATACTTATAAATTCACTTAAAGAGAGAAATTTGATATGAAAAACATGCTTGATTATACACTTGATGAGCTTGAGAGTGAATTTAGTCCCAAATTTCGTGCCAAACAAATTTATGAGTGGATTTATAAGAAAAATGCAAATTCGTTTGACGAGATGTTAAATTTGCCTAAAACTATGCGAGAGCAGCTTGCACAAGAGTTTTATTTCGATCCACTTAAATGCGTAAAAGCCGAACAGAGTAGTGATGGCTCTATAAAATATCTTTTTGAACTAAAAGACGGATACCGAATCGAAAGTGTTCTTTTGCCCATGAAAGAGGAGCAAAGCGATGAAGACGGCAAGCTAACACGGCATGCTCGCTATACGATATGTGTTAGTTCGCAGGTTGGCTGTAGAATGGGATGTTCGTTTTGTCTGACCGCCAAAGGCGGACTAACGCGCAATCTAACGCCCGGCGAGATCGTAGGTCAAATTTTGTGGATAAAAAAAGCTAACAATATACCTTATGAGAGGCGAATAAATATCGTTTATATGGGCATGGGCGAACCTCTTGATAATCTTACTAACGTTAGTAAAGCGATAAAAATTCTTATGGAAAATGACGGACTTGCCATAGGCGCCAGACGTCAGACCGTTTCAACCAGCGGGCTTGGCTCGCAGATAAAAAAGCTTGGCGAGATGGATTTGGGTGTGTTGTTAGCGATATCGCTGCATGCTGTTACCGACGAGCTTAGAACGAAATTAATGCCTATAAATAAAGCTTACAATATCGAATCAGTTATGCAGGCTGTTAGAGAATTTCCCATCGATATGCGCAAACGGGTTATGTTTGAGTATCTTGTTATCAAGGATATGAACGACAGCATTAAGGATGCTAAAAAGCTTGTCAAGCTACTTCACGGCATCAAAGCAAAAGTAAATTTGATATATTTTAATCCTCACGAAGGAAGTTTGTATAAACGACCAGAGCTTGAGGATATGCTTAAATTTCAAGAGTATCTTAGGGGTCATGGTGTAACTTGCACTATTCGCCAAAGCAAGGGACTTGATATTTCTGCTGCTTGCGGACAACTCAAAGAGAGAAATGAGAGTATATGACGGCTCTTGATATCGCTCAGATTATTTTTATCTCTATCGTTGTTGTTTTGGGACTATCTCTTATGGTAAAAGTTATGTTTTTTGAAGATAGGGATCAAAAATAATACTAACTTTTAATTTTGTTAGTTGAATTTCACTAACAAAATTTAGCTTTTTGCTAAGCTTCGTGAGCAAATTTCTCTTTCGCAAGCCTATAAAATTCTCTTTTTACATCAAATTTTGTCTCTATGTCATAAATTTGATCTTCTAACTCAAATGAAATTCTATCCGCATGAAGTAAAAGCCTCGAAGCTCCTGTTAAATTTATGCGCTCGATCTCACTCATATTTTTATCTAAAATTTTGATTATCTGCTCTTTTTGTAATCCGTAAAGCGGTTCACCTAAAATTTTTCGTTCTACGTGAAACAAATGCAAGCGAATTTGGTGTTGCCTTCCCGTAAGCGGAATGGCTCTAATAAAAGTCGCGTCAATATCTTCAAAGTATTCTAGCGGTGAAATTTCAGTGATCGCCTCTTTACCATTTTCGCAAATTTGCATTCTCATCTTGACGTCGTCATAATCGTTTGCTAGATCCATCTTGGCATTTATGATTAAATTTGTAGAAATTTTGCCTGAGACCATCGCGACATAGCTTTTTGCAACTTTTCTATTCTCAAAGAGCTTTTTTAATTGAATTTGCGAAATTTTATCTCGCGCTACTACGATTAACCCGCTCGTCTCGAAATCCAAGCGATGTGCTACACTTGCCTCACGCCCGTATAAGTGCCAAATTTCATCATTTAGTGAGTATTCGCAGTTTCTGCCGTTTGGGTGGCTTAAAACTCCGCTTGGTTTGTCAAAAACCGCAAATTTATCGCACTCAAATATCGGCTTTAGTCCGCGCGGGTTAGTTTCGTAGTCAATCAGGCAAATTTCACCGCTTAAAATAACGTTTTTTTCACTCACTACTATTCCGTTGCAAATTAACCTTCCTTTATCAATCAGCCGTTGAGCCTCTCTCATAGAAAAGCCAGAATTTATCAAAATTTCATAGGCTTTTTGCTCGTTGGCGCGTGCGATAAATCTATTAACGTATGGCAAATTTAACTCTTTAATTTAAATTTTATTAAATAACCAAATATGAAATTTAAGTTCAAATTTAGCCGTTTATAACCCGTCTTTCAGGGCAGTTTTTGTATAATTTTTTTCTTAAAAAATTATACAAAAATATTCATAAAAGGCTAATTATGGTAGAACGATACTCTCGCAAAGAGATGGCTGATAAGTGGAGTATGCAGGCTAAGTATGACGCTTGGCTAAAGGTTGAGATAGCGGCGGTCAAGGCTTGGAACAAGCTTGGGTTCATAAGCGATGAGGACTGTGAAAAGATAGCCAAAAATGCAAAATTTGACATCGCTAGAATAGACGAGATAGAAAAGACCACGAAGCATGACGTTATAGCATTTTTAACCAGTGTTAGCGAGAGTTTGGGGGATGAGAGTCGTTTTGTGCATTACGGCATGACAAGTAGCGATTGTATCGATACTGCCGTTGCTTTGCAGGTAAGAGATAGCCTAGAGCTTATCATAAAAGATGTGCAAAATTTGATGAGTGCGATTAAAAAACGTGCTTATGAGCATAAACATACATTGATGGTCGGCAGAAGCCACGGAATTCACGGCGAGCCGATCACATTCGGGCTTGTGCTTGCGATCTGGTATGACGAGATAAAAAGAGGTATTGAACTTATAAAAAATGCAAAAGAGGTCATAAGCTACGGCAAAATTTCAGGCGCAATGGGAAATTTCGCTCACGCTCCGCTTGAGCTTGAAGAATTTACTTGCGCCGAGCTTGGATTAAGCTGCGCGCCCGCAAGCAATCAAGTTATCCAGCGCGACCGCTATGCTCACGTTATAAACGCCATCGCAATCCTTGCTTCAAGCTGCGAAAAGATAGCTGTAGCCGTTCGCCACTATCAGCGCACGGAAGTTTATGAGTGCGAGGAGTATTTTAGCGCCGGACAAAAGGGCTCAAGCGCCATGCCGCACAAGCGAAATCCGGTTCTAAGCGAAAATATCACCGGTCTTTGCCGAGTTCTTAGAGGCTACATTATGCCTATGCTTGAAAACGTAGCGCTTTGGCATGAGCGCGATATCAGCCACAGCTCTGTTGAGAGATTTGTGCTGCCTGATGCCTTTGTGACGGCTGATTTTATGCTGGTTCGCCTTAGCAATTTGATAGAAAATTTAGTCGTTTATCCTGAAAATATGATGAAAAATTTAAATCTAACGGGTGGGCTTGTCTTTTCTCAACGCGTGCTTTTAGAGCTTCCAAAGCGCGGAATTTCACGCGAAGATGCCTATAAAATCGTGCAAAGAAACGCGATGAAAGTTTGGGCTGATCTGCAGCAAAACAAGCCTGCGATAAATGAAAAGGGTGAGAGCTTGTATCTGCAGAATTTGCTAAATGACGAGGATTTAAATAAAGCGCTTAGCGAGGATGAGATAAAGGCTTGTTTTGAGTATAGCTACTATACGAAAAATGTTGATAAAATTTTTGCAAGAGTGTTTAAATAATAATTTTGGCGGCTCAAACTGGACTTAATGTCTGGTTTGAGCTTTTTTATTTTAATTAAACCTCTTGCGGATGAATAACTTAAATTTAATAACAAACAGAATAAAAAGATAAGGAAGTAAGTGAAAGTCATAAAACGTAACGGAAGAGCTGAAGAGCTTGATATAAGTAAGATCAAAAAATACACAGGTGCCGCGGTTGAAGGGCTAGAAAACGTAAATTTAAGCGAGCTTGAGGTCGATGCTAAGATTCAGTTTCGTGACATGATAACGACCGAAGAGATCCAACAAACACTCATCAAGACCGCCGTGGATAAGATAGATATAGACCGCCCTAACTGGACTTTTGTCGCGGCGCGCCTGTTTTTATACGATCTTTATCATAAGGTTACGGGTTATAACGGCTACAATCATCTGCGCGAATATTTTGAAAAGGGCGAGAAAGCAGGGCGCATTATCCCCGGACTTAAAGAAAAATACGATTTGGACGATCTAAACGCCTACATTAAGCCTGAGCGCGACTTGCAGTTTGCCTATCTTGGCATAAAGACGCTTTATGATCGCTATTTGATTAAGGATAGCAAGGGTATGCCTATCGAGCTTCCGCAGCAGATGTTTATGGCTATCGCGATGTTTTTAGCGCAAAATGAGCTTGATTCTCAGGGTTGGGCTAAGAAATTTTACGACCTTATCAGCAAATTTGAAGTCATGCTTGCAACTCCTACGCTTTCAAACGCCCGCACAACTCGCCACCAGCTAAGTAGCTGCTATATCGGAAGCACGCCTGATAATATCGAAGGGATTTTTGATAGCTACAAAGAGATGGCTCTTTTAAGCAAATTTGGAGGCGGTATCGGTTGGGATTGGTGCAAGGTACGCGCTATGGGCGGCAGTATCGACGGACATAAAAACGCAGCAGGCGGAATTATACCATTCTTAAAAGTAACTAACGACATAGCCGTAGCGGTCGATCAGCTTGGCACGAGAAAGGGCGCTATAGCCGTATATGTCGAGCCTTGGCATATGGATGTCGGTGATTTCTTAGACCTTCGCAAAAATTCGGGCGAAGAAAGACGCAGGGCGCACGAGCTATTCCCGTCGCTGTGGATAAATGATCTCTTTATGAAGCGACTTAAGTCAAATGATCGCTGGACGCTATTTGACCCTGCGCAAGTTAGTGATCTGTGCGACCTGTATGGCGAAGAATTTGAAAAGCGTTATGTGGAATATGAAAATGACGAGAGTATTCAGAAAAACACTATCTTGGCCAAAGAGCTTTGGAAGAAAATTCTAACCAGCTACTTTGAGACGGGTATGCCGTTTTTGTGCTTTAAGGATAATGCAAACAGAGCCAATCCAAACGATCACGACGGACTTATAAGAAGCTCAAATTTATGCACCGAAATTTTCCAAAATACCGAGCCGAATTATTACAAGATCAAAATAACTTTTGATAATGGTGAAGAGAGGGTGTTTGATGAGGAAGATGACGTTACTATCGATAGTGGCATAACGAAAAAGGCTAAGAAGCTAAGCGCGCTTGATAGCATAGACAAAAAGCAAATTTTCATCGTTGAGAAAGAAAACGTAGAGGGCAAAACAGCGGTTTGCAACCTAGCAAGCATAAATTTAAGCAAGATAAATTCCAAAGAGGACATCAAGCGAGTAGTGCCGATTGCCGTTAGGATGCTTGATAACGTAATCGATCTAAATTTCTATCCACACAAAAAAGTAAAACATACGAATTTATCCTCTCGCTCGATCGGACTTGGCGTGATGGGCGAAGCGCAAATGCTCGCGCTTAAAGGCATCAAATGGGGTAGCTACGACCACCTAGCCTTGATAGACAGCATAATGGAAAATATCAGCTATCAGGCTATCTACTCAAGCTCAAATTTAGCCGTTGAAAAGGGCAAATACCCGACCTTTGAAGGCTCAAAATGGAGCAAGGGAATCTTCCCGATAGATGTAGCAAACGAAAACGCAAAAGCTCTCGTAAATCGTGGAGGGCTGTTTGATGAGGATACTTGCGACTGGGATTGGTTGAGGCAGAAGGTTAAAACCGACGGCATGAGAAACGGCTACTTAATGGCTATCGCGCCGACTAGCTCGATATCCATCCTTGTGGGTACCACGCAGACGATTGAGCCTGTGTATAAGCGCAAGTGGTTTGAACAAAATTTAAGCGGTATGATACCGACTGTCGTGCCTGATCTAAGCCCTGATACGTGGCAGTTTTACACGCCTGCATATGAGCTTGATCAAAGAGTCTTGGTAAAAGCCGGTGCTATCCGCCAAAAGTGGATAGATCAAGGACAAAGCCTAAATATATTCATGAGCCTTGATAAGGCAAGTGGCGGCTATCTGAACGAAATTTACACGCTTGCTTGGGAGCTTGGACTTAAATCAACCTACTATCTAAGAAGCGAAAGCCCTGATAGCAACAAAGTAAATAATGTAGCCGATCGCTCTATCGAGTGCGAGGGGTGTCAGTAAATTTATAACAATTAAGAGCTAAAGTTTGCATGGATTAAATTTTATTAACGATACGGAAAAGAAATGAGCTTCAAAAAAGTATTTAAATTGCCAAAATCTGTTACAATTATGGGTCGTTCTTCTAGTATAACAAATTCATTTGCTAATAGTAAAAAAGCCTTCTGAAAATGATATATTAAAAGCTTTAAAAATTTTAGAGCAAAGTCAATATGATGTTTCTTGTGTATATTGTGGAGATAAGATGACAGAGTGGGATCATTTATATCCGCTTGTTAAAGGAAAATATCCAACAGGGTATATTATAGAGATTTCAAATCTTGTTCCTGCTTGTGGTAAATGCAATCAGTCAAAGGGTAATTCTGACTGGAAGGAATGGATACTTAGCAATGCAACATTATCTCCAAACTCTAAAAGAACTAAAAACTTACATAAAAGAATTCGTTTAATAGAAAAATATGAAATAGAATTTAAAAAGACTAAATTAAATTTAGAAGAATATGCAGGGAGTGATCTTTGGCAAGAATATTGGATGCAATATGAAAAAGTCATCTATGAAATGAGAAAGGCACAAACAATTATGGATCAAATAAAACAAAAAAATCCAAACTAAAATGACTAATTCTTTTGAGGATGTAAAAAATAATAAACCAAATAAAGAAGCATTGCTTGAAGATCTTAGAAGAATTGGAATGAAAACATTTGTAGAGTATTATATATGCTTCGTAGATCCATATTTTTCTCGCCAGAAAATTATTGAAAAAATGAGAAGCAACGAAAATTATAAAGATACAAGTTTGAACACTAAAGTATCGGCCGGATTAAAAATTGCAAAACAAAATCAGGCAATAGACGCCCTAAGAATTATTTCAAACTCAAAGATGGTTGAATGTGAAATACGAAACAAGGCATTAGAGTTATTAAAACAAGAATAAATTTAAAGTTTTTTACTTATAAACCCTCTTTAAATTCCCCAAATTTGCACTCAAATTTAAAAGCATAAAATCAGCTATCACGAGTCTTGCCATCGCAGTTGCAACGACGCTTCCACGGATGCCGATACACGGATCGTGTCTGCCGCGAAGCTCGCAGATCGCATTTTCGCCGTGGATATTTTGTGTTTGTTGAGCAAGAAATATCGAAGGAGTCGGCTTAAAATGCGTAGTTATTAAAATTTCAGCCCCCGTGCTCATGCCTCCAAGTATTCCGCCTGCGTGATTTGAGAGAAAGCCCGCTTCATTCATGCAGTCGTTATTCTCGCTTCCTAGCATTGCGCTTGCTTCTACACCCTCGCCGATTTCTACTGCTTTTACTCCGTTTATGCTCATCATCGCAGCAGCAAGTCTTGCGTCAAGCTTGTCGTATAACCCTTCGCCAAGCCCCGCAGGAGCGTTTAAAATTCTCGTTATAACGCTAGCTCCCACGCTGTCGTGAGCTTGCTTAGCCTTTAAAATTTCATCCATCATCAAATTTTCTTTGTCAAGTGCGAAAATTTCAGAATTCCCCGCTGCGTCAAAGTCAAATTTTTGCGCTTTTACGGTTCCTACTCCGCTTACGCCGCTCTCTACTTTCACACCAAATTCATTTAATAAAATTTGAGCAAACGCCCCGCCCGCCACTCGCACGGCAGTTTCTCTTGCAGAGCTTCGTCCGCCGCCTCTGTGGTCGCGAATTGCATATTTTTTAAAGTATGCATAATCAGCATGTCCCGGGCGAAAAATTTCACGCAAATTCTCATAATCTTTTGATTTTTGATTTTCGTTGTAGATGACAAATCCTATCGGCGTGCCGGTACTAACACCTTCAAAAACCCCGCTTAACACCTCTATCTTATCGCCCTCGCGTCTTGCGGTGGCAAATTTTGATTGACCCGGTTTGCGCCTATCTAGCTCAGCTTGCAAAAATTCCTCATCTATCCTAACTCCCGCAGGAAATCCGTCAAGCACGCCGCCGATTGCCGCTCCATGACTCTCACCGAAGGTCGTTAAGATAAGCTTTCGTCCGAATGAATTCATGAGTTTTCCTTGATCTTTTCTATCGCAGTTTTGGCGGCTAGCTGCTGAGCCTCTTTTTTACTCTTGCCAATCGCTCGCGAGACCTCGACATCTTTTAGCAAAAGCGCGATCTCAAACTCCTTCTTGTGATCTGGACCAAATGAGCGCACGAGCTTGTATTCAGGCGTTACTCCAAGTCTTGCTTGCGTTATCTCTTGCAGGGTTGTTTTGTAGTCTTTCATCAAATTTTTAAGATCGATGTCAGGATAGCAAATTTCAAAGAGCCTTACCGCGATATCGTTTACCGCTTCAAAGCCGCTTTCTATGTAAATCGCGCCCATTACCGCTTCAAAAGCGTCCGAGAGTATCGAAGCCTTTTCGCGTCCGCCGTTGTTTTCTTCGGCTGCGGATATAAATATATGCTCGCCTAAATTCAGATAGCTTGCCAAATTTGCAAAACTTTTTTCATTGACAAGTGCGGCGCGAAGCTTGCTCATATCACCTTCGTCAGTGTTTTTAAATTTGCGAAATAAGTAATCAGCGATCACCAGATCCATCACTGCATCGCCTAAAAATTCAAGCCGTTCGTTGTTTTTGCCTTTTTTGCAGCTTTTGTGTGTAAGTGCGTTTTTTAGGTTATTTATCTCTTTAAATTTGTATCCCAGCTTTTCTTCGAGTGCTTTTAAATTTTGCATTTTTATAGGTTGCCTTCATCTTTTATCTTAGTTGCCGCCTGCCTTGCTAGCGTGTCGCAACGCTCATTTTGCGGATGTCCGTTGTGAGCCTTAACCCATGTGGCACGGATGTCGTGAGGTTTTGAAATTTCTAAAAACTCCTGCCACATCGGGACGTTTTTTACGTTTTTAAATGCCTTTTTTACCCAGCCCTCAAGCCACTCGTTTATCGCGTTTGCCACGTATGAGCTATCGGTGTAAAGCTTAACGACGCAAGGCTCTTTTAGAGCTTTTAGCCCTTCGATAACAGCCCTAAGTTCCATTTGATTGTTGGTTGTCATGGCTTCGGCTCCGCTTGCTTCTTTTGTGTGTTTGCCGTATTCTAGGATATATGCCCAACCGCCTGCGCCAGGGTTATTAAGGCATGAGCCGTCGCTAAAAAGGCATACTGTTTTCATTGGATTTTTCCGTGATATGAGGCAAAATTTGAGCGCTTCCTAGCTCGTGACAGATCGGACAGCGGTAAAAATGAAGCGGAAAGGAGTTTTTGCAATTTTTACAGATGTAATTAAAGCTAAGATCGGCTTTGTTAAAGCCCGCTTTTTTTAAATTTGTCATCACTTCAAGCTCAAATCCAAGCTCTTTTGCCGGCTCGT
Source organism: Campylobacter sp. RM15925 (assembly GCF_012978775.1). NCBI lineage: Bacteria > Pseudomonadati > Campylobacterota > Epsilonproteobacteria > Campylobacterales > Campylobacteraceae > Campylobacter > Campylobacter sp. RM15925. The sequence goes on along the minus strand of NZ_LIWP01000006.1, from coordinate 9,645 downwards.
CGCTTAAATTTTTAGCGTAAAATAGCGATTTATACTCTTCATCGCTTAAATTTACCGCCCGCTCTTGTCTGTAGATGATATCAAAAACGTCTTTTAATGGCGGAAAATCAGGGAAATTTACGATATCCGCTCCTTTTTGCAGCCAGTTTTCAAGCGCCATGCGATTGGCAAGAGTAAATTTGTCTTTAAGCTTTAAAATTTTATCGGTTTTTTCTTCCAGACTCATCTGTTTATCTATCAAAATTTTCATGATATCGATATAAGCTTTTTGGGATTTGACGTCAAGTCCAAGCTCTTCAAGCGCATCAAGAGCGTTTAGCGCTTCGTCATACTCTTTTAATTTTTCATAAACGACTGTTAGAAATTTAAGCGCGGTTTGGTTGCGCGGAGATAGCTTTAACGCTTCTAAAAATATATCTCTAGCCTTTTGTAAAAAACCCGCTTTGAAAAAGACCTGCCCCAAATCCGTAAAAATAGGCTCTTTTTCGCTTTTGCTCTTTGCTTTGCTAAGTGCGATCGAGTAGATGTTTATCGCCTTTTCGAAGTAACCGCTCTTTGCAAACGTGTTTGCTAGAAAACAAAGAGAGGCGCTATCTACGTCAAATTTGACAAGCATATCTTTATGCTCGCTGCTAAGCCCTTCGGTTTTGTCAAATTTCTTTAAAAATTTCTCCAGCTCCTGCTTTTCGTCTTTGTTTCTAAAAACACCCCAGATGTAGCTTAAAACAGCTATCATAAGGACAAGCGAAACAAACACGACAAGCCCGAAAATCGGATCTCTAAACTCTATAAAAAATATATCCAATGTAAATTCCAACGCTAAATTTTAAGCTTATTATAGCAAAAATGTCGTTTGGTTTTATTCCCGCTTCTCTTTGGTGCCCAGTTTAGCTTCATAAATTTCCCGCATGGCTTTTAGGTAGCGGTTCAGTGTGAAATCAAACAAGTGATTGTATAATCTCGCTTATGATAGATCCAAAATCCATTGAAAAACTCAAAGAACAAGCCGATATAATCGACATCGTAGGGCACTATATCCCACTTAAAAAATCAGGCTCAAACTACGTCTGCGTATGTCCGTTTCACGACGATAAAAACCCGAGCATGAGCGTGAGCCCAAGCCGCGGGATATTTCACTGCTTTTCATGCAAGGCGGGCGGAGACGTCATAAAATTCGTGATGGATTACGAGAAGCTTACATATCCGGAAGCTATAGAAAAGATCGCGATGCTTTCAAATTTCACGCTTAATTACGTAAAAAACGAGCGTGAAAATGTGAAAGAAAATAAACACGTCCTTGAAAAAGCAAACGCCTACTATCGCAGTTTGCTTTATAAGACTCCTGCGGCGATAGAGTATCTATACTCGCGGGGTGTTACGGATGCGCTTTGTGAGAAATTTGAACTTGGTTTTGCGCCTGATAGCATTCAGACGATAAGACTGCTTGAAAACGAGCAAATTTTGCCAAACGAAGCGCTTGAATCAGGCATCGTCAAGCAAAATGAAAGCGGAATTTACGCAAGTTTCATTCAGCGTATCACCTTTCCGATCTACACGCACACGGGCAAGCTTGTTGGCTTTGGAGGACGCACACTTTCTGGACATCAGGCCAAATACGTAAATTCGCCTCAGAGTGAAATTTTTGATAAATCAACGCTTTTTTACGGCTATCACTTGGCAAAACGCGATATCCACACCAAAAATCAAATCATCATCACCGAGGGCTATCTTGACGTGATTATGCTTCATCATGCGGGATTTACCAACGCCGTAGCAGTGCTTGGAACGTCTCTTACGCAAAAGCACTTGCCGCTTTTAAAACGAGGCGAGCTAAGCGTGGTGCTTTGCTTTGACGGTGATAGTGCGGGCATAAACGCAGCGGTTAAATCCGCTCACCTGCTTGCACAAAACGAGATAGACGGAAGTGTCGTTATCCTTGAAGGCGGAGCCGATCCTGCCGATATGGTCGTAGCAGGCAAGATAAAAGAGCTTGGCGATATGTTTGAAAGCGGAGTTGAGATCGGGGAGTTTTATATAAGAAATTTAGTGGCTAAATTTGACCTAACTCGCCCGATACAAAAGCAAAAGGCTCTTGAAGAGGTGCGTGAATTTACGATGAGTTTAAAGCCGATAATTGCAAATTCTTATGCGCCGCTTGTGGCAAATTTGCTTAAGATAGATATGAATTCCTTTGCGCTTACGAACGGACGCACGCGAGTTAATGCACCTAGGCAACAGGCTATACAAGCTATGCCTAGCAAAATTTATCAAAAGGACAAGCTTGAGCTTGAGCTTTTAAAGACGCTTGCGGAGGCAAACGGGCTTAGCGATATGATTTTGGATCTAGTGAAAAAAGAGTATTTTACTCATCATGGCGAAATTTTTGAGGCTATTTTACGCAGATCACCCGAGGATGAAGTTATCTTGCGTGAAATTTCGCTTGAAGAGGTGGATATCATGCAAAGCGAGGAGCAAATTTTAGAAGCGGTAAAGATACTCAAGATAAGATTTTACGAAAATATGCGAAGAGAGTATTTGTCCTCAAATCGCAGTGACAAAATAGAAATTTTAAAAAAGATAGGGATGATTTTGGAGAAACTCAAACGATGAAGGCATTGGTGTTATTTAGCGGTGGGCTTGATAGTATGCTTGCTATCAGGCTTTTAAAGGAGCAAGGCGTAGATGTGCTTGCTATTCATATTGATATAGGATTTGGTGCGGGCGAGAGTAAATTTGAGGTGCTTAAAAAGCGTGCGGCGATGGCGGGAGCGGAGTTAAAGATAGTCGATATCAGAAGCGAATATTTGCAAAATGTGCTTTTTAACCCGAAATTTGGCTATGGCAAGCATTTTAATCCCTGTATCGATTGTCACGCGTATATGTTTAAGACGGCTCTTAGTATGATGGAGGACGAGGGTGCGAGCTTTATCGCTACGGGCGAGGTTCTTGGGCAGCGCCCCATGAGTCAAAGGCGTGATGCGATGGTGCATGTAAAGACTTTGGCTAGGGATGAAGACGATCTTATCTTGCGTCCGATGTCGGCACTTCTTATGAAGCCAACCAAGCCAGAGCGCGAAGGTTGGGTGGATAGAGAGCGTCTGCTTGGATTTAGTGGAAGAGATAGAAAGCCTCAGATAGCGCTTGCTAAGAAATTCGGTTTTGTGGATTTTGAAAGCCCTGCGGGTGGGTGCTTGCTCACGGTTGAAGGCTTTGCAAACAAGATAAAAGACTTTTTAAAATTTGATAAGGATATGAGCTTAAAAGACATGCAGCTTCTTAGGATCGGGCGGCATTTGCGGCTTAAAAACGGCTCAAAGATGGTTATCGGGCGTGATGAGAGTGATAATGAAAAACTGCTCGCGCTTCAAAATCCGAAATTTGCTCAAATAGAGTTTGACGATAGCGTTGTGGGCGCGGTTAGTCTTATAAATTTAAATGCCGATGAGGAGGATCTTAAATTCGCCGTTAGGCTTGCGCTTGCTTATACAAGAGCGGATAAAGAGCGCGAGTATAGCGCTAAAGTCGGCGAAAGAACTATCATTACAAAGCCATTTGAGGATAAAAGCCCCGCTCAGAAGTGGTTTATTATTTAAGAAGTGCGAGTAAAATTACTATTAATTTAAAATACTAAGGAGAAATTTATGAAGAAGCTAATAATTTTAGCTCACCCTGATATTTCAAATTCGGTTATAAATAAAAGATTTATTGCAGAAGCTAAAAAATATCCCGATAAATTTACCATCCATGACATTAGCGCTATATACATAGATAAACCGATAGATGTTGAAAAAGAGCAAGCTTTGATTAGAAAACATGAGGTTTTAGTGCTTCAATTTCCTATTTTCTGGTTCTCTTCGCCGCCGATTCTCAAAAAGTGGCTAGATGAGGTTCTTATTTACGGATTTGCTTATGGCAGTAAATCGGATGGAATAAAAGATCGCAAGGTCGCACTAGCCGTAACTTGCGGAATCAAAAAGAGCGATTATCAGTCAAGTGGACGCTACAAATATACCTTAGAGCAAATTTTAACCCCTTTTGATATGACTTTTAAGCAGTATTGCCATGCTGATTATAGCGGTTTCTTTGCGTTTTATGGAGCCGAAGTAACGCCTGGCATAGATTATAGATCAAGTGATGATGAGATAGAAAGCGGCGCTAAAGAGTATATAAAATTTTTAAACGAGCTTTGAAATCGCTTGCAAGAGAAGTATTTTTGGCTTATCTTGATTATAAAATTTAAAAATTTATCAAATTTAGCAAAAACTAGGCGCCGGCAAGGAAGCATCACTCGCCCTGAGCTTAATAAATTTGCAGGAGCTATTTTAGATAAGCAGACGAAAAAGGGCATTTTCATCACTACTTCAAAATTTACTAAAGATGCCGAGCATTATGCGAAAAACTTGCAGGATCACTCTATAGCTCTCATTGACGGCGAGCGACTTGCGGAATTGATGATAAAGTATAAGGTGGGTGTTGAGGTCAGGCAAAATATCGAAATTTGCGAAGTTGATAAGGATTTCTTTGACGAGTTTGTTTGATTTAAGAGGCGAAGCGCCCCTTAAATTTATCTAGCATAAACCTTAGATAGTATCGATTTGCTGATTTTCTTGCTCTCGCCATCCTCGGTTAAAACGATCTCTTTGATACTCACGCTTTTGTCGGTGTTGATAAAAAAGCTGAATTTGTATTCGCGAGATTTGATCTCTTTAGGAAGCGCACCTAGCCACAGCGGTTTAACTTCGCGTTTGGCAAGAAGCGTGATATGAGAGAAGTTGTGAGCAAAGCCCGCTAACGCAAATGATGAACCTTGTTTTATATCATGTCCCTCGGCGAGCGTTTTTGCAATCGCTTCGTTATCGCAAGTTGCGGGAAATATATTTTCTTTTTCATATTTGCAAAATTTATCTGCAATCTCAATGATCTTTTCTTTGTTTAGTTTTGCGCCCGGCTTTATGCGCTCAAATTCGCTCGTAATTCTTTCTACGGCTTTGTCTAGCTGCTCTTGATTTTCGTCTTGCTCTTTTTTAAGTGCGGCTTGATATTTGCCGTTTATATCTTCAAATTCCGTCTTTAATACGCTTGGTTTTACTGTGCAAGTAGCGCTTACTATCTTTTGATCCTTGTTGCTCTCATCAAGCCACTTTACGCTCTCGCACTCTTTAAATCCATCGATCGCAGTGCCTATGCTCATTGATTTGTCTTGCTCGAAAGTATATTTTTTAACCGTGTCGATATTATTATCGCCACATCCGTAAAACGCCGCCAAGATCGCAAGCGGTAAAAATTTCTTCATTCTTTTCCTTTTGGTATGAAATTATTTTTGAATTTTATTAAACAAAAGTAAATTTTAGCTCTTTACATTTATCTTTTTACCAAGCGTATAAAATTCTCCGCCCGCTACGTAGTGAAGGCTTCTTAACTCCTCCTCGCACTCGTCAAATTTCCATCTACCTTCTTCAAATACTCTAGTATCGGCCCACGCACCCACAACTTCTCCCATAAATAGATCAAATTCGCTCTGGTTAGCTTTGTTTGTTAGCACCTTACATACTAACCAAGCTATGCAGTCGCTAACTAACGGCACGTCAAATTTATCTTGATAAAAGAGCTTTATATCTTGCATTTTAGCGGAGTTTTGATGCCTTGATATTAATCCTAGCTTCATAACTAAATTTGCTTGTCTTGCGCACGGAATACTAACGGCAAAGTATCCGCTTCTTTCTATAAGCGAGCGCGTAAATGCCGAAGAATCAATAACTACGCTTATCTTGTCGTAATCAAGCGCACAAACCCAAGATGCGCTCATCGCGTTTTCTATGTCTTCAAATTTCGCGCTTATGAGGCAGGTTGGGCCGGTATTTACCAGTCTATAGACTTTTGAGAGTTCTACTTCTTTTATCATTTTTACTCCTGTTTTTGGCTAACATGCGGTATTGTTAGTTGGCGTTAGTATGCCAAATTTAAAATTTCTTCTATCGTCTTTTTAGTGTAAATTTTATCCATTCTCCAGGCTACGGCATTTTGCGCGGCGACATCAATGATCTCTTCTAGCGTGCTTTTATCTATGTTTAGTTGTTTAAGGCTTGTCGGCGTGCCTATCTTATCAAACCACGATTTAAGCGCTTGTATGCCTTCGTCTGCCGAATTTACGCCAAAAATTTCTCGCCCAAACCTCTCAAACTGGGCTAAATTTTTATCTTTATACCATTTCATCCATGCAGGCATCACTACGCTAAGCCCCGCACCGTGCGCACAGTCAGTTACCGCGCTCATGGCGTGCTCTATCATGTGATTTGGAAAGCTTATGTCCTTCGTGCCTGCTCTGGTTATGTGGTTTAAAGCCATTGTCGCAGCCCATGCAAACTCACCTCTTGCGTCGTATTCATCGGGATTTTGAAGTAAAATTTCGGTTGTTTTTATTATCGTTTTGATGTTGGCTTCAACTTGTAAATTTATGATTTCAGGATGAATGCTTGCCGTGAAATACCCCTCGATAGAATGCGCGATCACATCGCTTGCGGAGTAGGCTAAGTACTCGCTTGTTACGGTTGATTGAAGCTTTGGATTTATCACGGAAACTTTAGGGAATAGAGCTTCGCCGCTTATAGCGTACTTTTCTTTTGTTTCTTCTTTGGTTATGATGGCTCCGTTATTCATCTCGCTTGCTGTTGCGGCTAGAGTTATGATATCAAAAATTTTAAGAGCGGTCTTTGGAGTTTTGCCCGTGAAAAAATCCCACACATCGCCTTCATAACAAGCTCCCACAGCGATAGCTTTAGCGCTGTCAAGTACCGAGCCGCCTCCAACCGCGAGCACGCTATCTGCGCCAAATTCTCGTGCGATTTTGATCGCTTCATTTACCTTACTTAGCACGGGATTGCTCTTAACTCCGCCAAGAGCGTTAAATTCTATCTGCTCTTGCTTTAGGCTTTTTGCCACTACGTCAAATAACCCGGTCTGCTTGATTCGCTCGCTTCCATAGAGCAAAAGCGTCTTTTTAGCGCCGAATTTTTTCATATAAGTTCCGATATGCTGCTCTTTGCCTTCGCCGAATTCTATCCTAACAGGGTTATAAAAGCTAAAATGATACATTTTCACTCCTTTTGGGTATTAAGTAGATTGATTATAACAAATTTGAAATTTACCGCATTAATGTTTTTATTTAAATAGTGGCAAAATTCACGATTCGTGGCTTTACTATTCGCTTATAGTCTTTCGTGCTTAAGATGATAGAGCGATCAAGTAAGCCTGCGTTAAAGGCTATCTCGTCAAATCTTTCAAACAGCCTGCTATCAACGATCAGCTCAAGTCTTTCATGAAAACTAAAGGGCGGAACCGAGCCGATAACGCAATCTGTAAGTTCGCTAACTTCCGCAGGACTTGCCAAAGAGGTTTTAGTGCCGTCAAATTCGCAAGTAATAGCCTCTAAATTTGCTTTATAATCCGCAGGAAGAACTGCTAAAACATAATGTTTTGAGTTTTTAAGAGAACTACTTGGACGTGTTTGTTCCGCTGTAGGGCTTTCTTTGATTGTAGTTGAAATTTGCGGACTAACTCCTTTTATCACGCACACAAGAGCCTTTGCTCCCTGTCCTATGATCGTGCCGCGTGCTTTAGCTGAGGCCTCTGAAGTAGCTGCAGGCTCGTGGTTTACGACTCTAAAATCAGCTTCGTTTTCGTTTAAAAGAGTGATGATTTTATTCAAAATTTGCTCTGACATAAATTTCCTTTTTTAATCTTAAACTTACGCTAAATTTTAAATTTGAGTTTAGAAATTTTAGCTTAATTTGGTTATGATTTTAAGAAAACTAGAGCGGATAAAGCTTAAAACGAGGATTATATGCAGATAGATATCAATAACGTTCAGATCGAAGCGGGCTGGAAGGAGGCTCTCAAGCAAGAGTTTTTAAGCCCTTATTTCGCTCAGATAAAACAAAATTTGATAAGTGCTTTGAGATTAGGCAGGGTCTATCCGCCAAATTCGCTTATATTTAACGCTTTTAATCTAACGCCTTTTGATAAAGTGAAAGTCGTAATCCTCGGGCAAGATCCATATCATGGAGCAGGTCAGGCTATGGGGCTTAGTTTTAGCGTGCCAAACGGAGTGCGAGTGCCGCCGAGTCTGGTTAATATCTATAAAGAAATTTACGATGATCTTGGGATCAGCGAGCCAAATTCCGGCGATCTTACTTACTGGGCGAAGCAAGGGGTGTTGCTTTTAAACGCGACTTTGACGGTTGGGGCAGGGCAAGCAAATTCGCATGCAAATTTTGGCTGGCAGGAATTTACCGATGCTGCTATAAGAGCTGTTAGCGATAAAAAAGAAAATGTAGTATTTATGCTTTGGGGAAATCCCGCAAAGGCTAAAATGCCGCTAATTGATACTAACAAACACCTTGTACTAACGGCTGCGCATCCAAGTCCGTTAGCTCGTGGTGCGTTCTTTGGTTCGCGTCATTTTTCAAAGTGTAACGACTATCTTGTTAGCAAAGGCATGAGAGCGATTGATTGGGATTTGAATAATTATAAGTATTAAAAAGAGTTTTAATGGCTAAGCAAAATAAAATTAAAGCGGCGATAGTTTATGATTTTGACGGGACTTTAGCTCAAGGCAATATACAAGAAAACTCATTTTTGCCTAGTATCGGCACAAGCAAAGATAGCTTTTGGAAAGAGGTAAAGCAGATATCCAAAGCAAACGAGATGGATGAAATTTTAGCCTATATGTATCTTATGATCTCAAAAGCGTCGCTAAATAAAGCTAAATACGACAAAAACAGCATAAGGGCGCACGGAGAAAGCGTTGTGTTGTTTAGCGGAGTTGAAGAGTATTTTGGCAAGATCAACGAGTATGCAAAAAGCAAAAATATCGAGCTTGAGCACTATATCATATCTTCAGGCACCAAAGAGATGATAGAGGGCACTTCTATAGCCAAAAATTTCAAATACATCTACGCTTCATCGTATTTTTACGATCAGCACGATATACCTATATGGCCTGCGATGGCTATAAACTACACTACAAAGACGCAGTTTTTATTCAGGATAAATAAAGGCATTGATAACGCATGGGACAACTCTTTGATCAACAAATACGTAGACGAAGAGCAAAGAGAAATTCCTTTTAGCAGGATGATTTACATAGGCGATGGAGAGACGGATATACCCGCTATGAAGATGGTTAATTATCAAGGAGGCTTTTCTATAGCCGTCTATCCACCTAATAAAAGAAACGCTAAATTTAAAGCCGAAGAGCTTATAAAATATAAAAGAGCCACCTATGCCGCCGAGGCTGATTATAGAAAGGATAAGAAAATTTTTAAAATTTTAAAATCAATTTTAGATCACATTTACGCCTTGCAGCAGATCGAAAAATATAAGAAAATTTAAGGATAAATATGCGCAGAAAAGATAGAAATTTATGCGACGAAGAGGCGCTTGAGATAATTGATAAAAGCGAATATGCCGTTATAAGCTGCGTAGATGAGAGTGGTGGAGTATTTTCTATACCTATCTCTATAGCAAGAGAGGGCATGAGTGTCTATATACATGGCGCGGTTGCAGGCTCAAAGGCTAGGCTTTTTAAAGACGGCAAAGATGTTAAGATGGTGTGCGTGTCTTATAACAAAGTCCCAAAGCATACCG